>NZ_AP028067.1:3173396-3490736 GCF_030297155.1 Vibrio sp. FE10
CGTTTGGTTCCCTGAACCCAACACATAACATCTTCCACCACATTGCTCGCCCATTGTTGATCCACAAAAAAGTATCTCCAGGCAACAAAAAAGAGTTACAGGAACGTGTGTACGATCTTCTAGAGCAGGTTGGCTTAATCCCACCAAAAGCAACGGCAGAAAAGTACCCTCACCAACTCTCAGGTGGTCAACGTCAACGTGTCAACCTAGCTCGTAACATCGCGGTAGGGGCAGAAGTTGTATTAGCCGATGAACCAACATCAATGCTTGATGTATCGATTCGTGCTGGTGTTTTGAACCTGATGGAAGAGATGAAGTTTGAGAAGCAAATGTCTCTGCTTTACATCACTCACGACATCGCAACGGCTCGTTATATTGCTGAAGATCTTTCAGTGATGTACGTAGGACACATGGTGGAATGGGGCGATACCGATGACGTTATTGCTAACCCTCAACACCCTTACACCCAACTGCTGGTTTCTGCAGTTCCAGATCCTAAGAAATCTATCCACGACCAACTAGCAGGTAACAAAGGGGAGATCCCTCTTTGGACACCAGTATCTGCAGGTTGCCCTTTTGCAGGCCGTTGCACTCACGCAATGGACAAGTGTAAAGAGCAATTACCGGGTGTCACTCAACTCGCAGAGAACCATTTTGTGCGTTGTTACCTACACGAAAGTTAAGCAATAAATGCCCGTTAGGGTCTGCGGACCCTAACTATTTATCCTAAAAATTTCAGGTACCTAGCCATAAGAAACTAGGGCTTTTGGAGAACATTGATGCTGTTATTGACCAACCATATTGGCTACGAATCCACGGCTCCAAAGCAGGCTATCTTACAAACTAAGAAAGCTCGCTTATCAAGTACGACTGCACTATTGGTGTGTGCCGACAACCATATTACCGTGGGCAACTTCGATGTTGTAAAGCAAGGCCGCGTAGCAAACTGGCATCAAGGACAATTCTTCACTATCGATTTCAGTTCATTCACTGAACCTGGTCGCTACTACCTGCGCTTTGACAATCTGCGTTCAGAAGTCTTCGAGATTGGTAGCAACCTACTAATGAACCACACGTTTTCTGATGTGCTTCATTACTTTAAGTCTCAACGTTGCGGCGGTACTTTCGACAAGAAAGATCAACAGGCGCAAATTCTGGGCACTGACAGATACGTCGATGTCCATGGCGGTTGGTACGACGCATCTGGTGACGTAAGCAAGTACTTTAGCCACCTGTCTTATGGCAACTACCTAAATCCTCAACAGATTCCTATGGTAGTTTGGAACATGCTTAAAAGCGTGCGCTTAACCAGCAATAATCCAGACTTCCCGAAATTCTCCATGACTCGCCTGACTGAAGAAGCCCTATTCGGTGCAGACTTCTTAGTGCGCATGCAAGACGCGGCTGGATACTTCTATATGACGGTATTCGACAAGTGGAGCAAAGATATCAATCAACGCGACATCTGCGCTTATGCCACTCAGGAAGGCCATAAATCAACCGACTTGCAAGCGGGCTATCGACAAGGTGCAGGCGTTGCTATTGCAGCATTAGCCGCAGCTTCTGAACTTGAAACCTCTGGCAGTTACTCTAGCCAAACCTATCTTGATACAGCTGCGAAAGGTTACTGGCATCTAAAAGAGAACAACCTCCAATACCTAAATGACGGTGAAGAGAACATTATCGATGAGTATTGTGCCCTACTCGCTGCCAACGAGTTGTTCCGAGTTACACAAGATTCTCAATACTTAACAGAAGCAAGAACTTGGGCTAGTCGCTTGATCGCTCGTCAGCAATCCGATGACTCATTTGCCCATTTTTGGTCGGCTAACTCTGATGGCTCTCGCCCTTATTTCCATGCAGCAGAAGCCGGCCTTCCAGTGATTGCTCTGTGTGAGTACATCGACAATGAAACCGATGCAGTTCTGAAAGAACAAACTCGCACGGTTGTTGAAAAAGCATGTCAGTTCGAAATCAATATTACCGACAAAGTCATCAACCCATTTGGCTATCCAAGACAATACGTTAAGTCTGTCGATGGTGATAAGCGCGATGCCTTCTTTGTCGCTCAACAGAACGAAACAGGTTACTGGTGGCAAGGTGAAAACGCACGTCTTGGTTCAATTGCGACCATGGCGTACTTAGTTCAACCACACATTCAAGATACCGAACTTCAAAAGCGCTTAATCCAGCTTTCACAAAACAGCCTTGATTGGATTTTAGGATTGAATCCTTACCACATGTGTATGCTCGATGGTCACGGTCATAACAACCCAGATTACCTACCTCAGCTTGGTTTCTTTAATGCGAAAGGCGGTATCTGCAACGGCATCACAGCTGGCTTTGACGATGAACAAGACATCGCATTCAATCCACCAGTTCAAAAAGACGACATGCTACAAAACTGGCGTTGGGGCGAACAATGGATTCCTCATGGCGCGTGGTACTTACTGGCAACAGCGGCACAATTCAACCAGTTAGCACAGTGTAAGGATCAATAATCATGACTCTTTACTACGTAGGTATTGATGGTGGAGGCACTTCTTGCCGAGCTCGAATTAGAGATGAACATGGCAAACTCATTGGTGAAGCTAAGAGCGGCAGTGCCAACATCCTGTTGGGCGTTAATGTTGCGATGAATTCGATTGTTGATTCCATCACCAAAGCCGCACAACAAGGCCAACTCGACTCTGATGACTTTTCTAATATGCATGTTGGATTAGCACTGGCTGGCGCAGAGCAAAAATCAGCATGGCTCGACTTCATGGCACAAGCACACCCTTTCGCAAGCATGACACTAAATACCGACGCTTACGGCGCTTGCATTGGTGCTCACAATGGCCAAGACGGTGCAATCATGATCGGTGGCACAGGTTCATGCGGCATCTACTTAAACAACGGCGAGCAACATGTTGTTGGCGGTCGTGAATTCCCAATTTCAGATCAAGGTGGCGGCGCAGTCATGGGCCTTCGTTTAATTCAGCAAGTTCTACTCGCTGAAGATGGCATTCGTAACAAAACTGCGCTGACTCAACACGTTATGAATCATTTCAACAATGATGTTGATGCGATCGTGGCGTGGTCGAAAGGCGCGATTCCAAAAGATTACGGTCAATTCTCACCTGTCATTTTTCAACTAGCTAATGAAGGCGACGAACTGGCTATCGAGATGCTCAAGCAGACTGCAGCCGATATCGAAATGTTTGTACTAGCGCTGCATCGAAAAGGCGCTGACAAGGTGTGCTTAATGGGAAGTATCGCTGAACGCATTCTCAACTGGCTATCACCACCAGTACAGCAATGGATCGTTAAACCTCAATTTGACGCTATCGAAGGCGCATTGATGTTTGCCGGAAAATCACAACACAACTTGTATCAACAGGCTTAGCAGGGAAGTTATATGAATTATCGCATCGACTTAGCTGTTCTTTCTGAACAAAAAAATAACTGCCGATTCGGCCTTACGGTACATAACTTAAGTGACCTCGACGTACAAGATTGGTCACTGCATTTTGCCTTTGACCGATTCATCCTTCCTGAGAGTTTATCGCAAGGTGAACTGACTCAAGTAGGAAGCTTTTGCTCGTTCAAACCAAGCTCTCCGGTGTTAAAGGCGAACAACCATTACTACTTTGAATTCAGTATTCAAAGCGCCCCATTCCGCTTCTATTCGGATGGCCTTAATGATGCCTTTATCCAATCACATCACCAAGGAGAAACATCGGTACTGCCTGTTGCTATATCACCGATTGTTCTGGCTTCACCATATCGTGAACGCAATCAAATTCCTGAAGTCAGCACAGCTCAAGTGGCATTGATTCCTCAGCCAAATCATATCGAATTTCAGCAAGGTATTTTCGCGCTAAGTAGTTTCGCGCTAAGCAGCAAATGCAAGATTGAGGTTCAATCTCACCTTGCCAATAAAGCGGTCTCTTGGCTACAGCAGGAACTGCTCTCTACCTTTGAAATATCTCTTTCGAATGATCTTTCAACTGAATGTTCAAAAGACGAAAACGGCGACATTCTATTTCGCAGCAATCCGACTTTAGACGAAGCCGAGTACAAACTCACCGTCACGGCACAACAGATAACGGTTGAATCAGGTAGTCAGTCTGGCTTCACACACGCCGTGGCAAGCTTGATTCAGTTGGTACAACAACAGGATGCCGAGAACTTCTCTGTTCCATGTTGCAAAATCGCCGATCAGCCTCGTTTCAGATACCGAGGCATGATGTTGGACTGCGCTCGTCACTTCCACTCGGTAGAGCAAGTGAAGCGTTTAATCAATCAACTGGCACACTACAAGTTCAACGTATTTCATTGGCACCTGACTGACGATGAAGGTTGGAGGATTGAGATTAAGAGCCTGCCTCAGCTGACTGAAATCGGTGCTTGGCGTGGCCCTGACCATGCGTTAGAACCGCAATACACACACCTTGCTGAAAACTATGGTGGCTTCTACACGCAACAACAAATTCGTGAAGTGATTGAGTATGCAGAGCAGCGCAGTATCACGGTTATTCCTGAAATCGATATCCCAGGACACTGCCGCGCCGCTATCAAGTCACTGCCTGACATGCTGGTAGAGCAAGCGGACACCACGCAATACAAGAGTATTCAGCACTACAACGACAATGTGTTAAACCCAGGTTTGCCAGGTACTTACCAATTCCTAGATGCCGTTATTGAAGAAGTGGCAGAGCTTTTCCCTAGCGAGTTGATTCACATGGGCGCAGATGAAGTACCACCTGGCGTGTGGAGCAACAGCCCTGCTGCTCAAGCTCTGATGAAAGAACATCAATATCAAGACAGCAAAGATCTACAAGGCCATCTATTCCGCTATGCCGAGAACAAGCTTAAGCAGTTAGGTAAGCGCATGGTGGGCTGGGAAGAAGCACAACACGGCGACAAAGTCAGTAAAGAGACCATCATCTACTCGTGGCTCAGTGAAGAAGCTGCAGTGAATTGCGCTCGCCAAGGCTTTGATGTGGTGTTGCAACCGGCACAGTTTACCTATCTCGACATGACCCAAGATTATGCACCGGAAGAACCGGGCGTAGATTGGGCTGCTGTCATCCCATTAGAACAAGCTTATACCTACGAAGCGCTTGCTGAAATATCCGACACCGACCCAATTCGTAAGCGGATCCGCGGAATTCAGTGTGCTCTATGGTGTGAGATCGTCACCAATCAAAAGCGTTTGGATTACATGGTATTCCCAAGAATTAGCGCTTTAGCTGAAGGATGTTGGACACATAAAAACAACCGAAACTGGCTAGATTACCTATCTCGCCTAAAGGGTCACTTGCCGCTACTCGACAGACTCAATGTTGATTACCGAAACCCTTGGAAAGCTCAATAAAACAAAGCCACAGCACACTCATACCGAGTGTTCGCTGACTCAAATTAAGGTGCTCAGTTAGATAAAACTCAGCATCACTATTTAAAAATTAGCTGCATAGATGCAGTTTGTTAAAAAGGAAATGACAATGAAATACGGCTATTTCGATAACGACAATCGCGAATACGTCATCACTCGACCTGATGTACCAGCACCTTGGACAAACTACCTAGGTACTGAAAAGTTTTGTACCGTGATTTCGCACAATGCGGGCGGTTACTCGTTCTACAATTCTCCGGAATACAACCGTGTTACTAAATTCCGTCCAAACGGCACATTCGACCGTCCAGGACACTATGTTTACCTACGTGATGATGAGACAGGTGATTACTGGTCTATCTCTTGGCAGCCAGTGGCAAAAAGCCTAGATGAAGCGAACTACGAGGTTCGTCATGGTCTGTCATACTCAAAGTTCAAATGTGAATACAGCGGTATTACAGCGACCAAAACGCTATTCGTACCTAAAGGCGAAGATGCCGAAGTGTGGGATGTAGTCCTAAAGAACAACACTGACAAGCCAAGAACCATCAGCACTTTCTCATTTGTTGAGTTCTCTTTCAGTCACATTCAATCAGATAACCAGAACCATCAGATGTCTTTGTACTCTGCTGGCACGTCTTATCAAGAAGGTGTTCTGGAATACGACTTGTACTACAACACCAACGACTTTGAAGGCTTCTACTACCTAGCATCAACCTTCTCACCAGACAGCTACGACGGACAACGTGACAACTTCCTTGGAATGTACCGTGACGAAGCAAACCCAATTGCGGTTGAAAATGGCAAGTGTTCTAACAGCGCGCAAACTTGTTACAACCACTGTGGTTCTCTACATAAGCAATTTACGATTCAACCGGGTGAAGAAGTTCGCTTTGCGTACGTACTAGGTATCGGCAAAGGCAACGGTGAGCGCCTACGTGAGAAATACCAAGACACAGCAAACGTAGACGCAGCATTCCAAGGCATCAAAGATCACTGGGATGAACGTTGCAACAAGTTCCAAGTTAAATCTCCAAACGAAGGCTTGGACACCATGATCAACACGTGGACGCTTTACCAAGCAGAAACCTGTGTGGTTTGGTCGCGCTTTGCATCCTTCATTGAAGTCGGTGGCCGTACTGGACTTGGTTACCGTGATACGGCGCAAGACGCGATCTCAGTACCTCATGCCAACCCACAAATGACTAAGAAACGCATTATCGATCTGCTTCGTGGCCAAGTGAAAGCGGGCTACGGGCTACACTTGTTCGATCCTGACTGGTTTGATCCAGAGAAAGCTGACGTTGAACCTTCAAAATCGCCAACGGTTGTTCCAACACCGTCAGATGACGACAAGATCCACGGCATTGATGATACCTGTTCTGATGATCACTTATGGATCGTACCAACCATCATCAAATATGTGATGGAAACGGGTGAACACGATTTCTTTGACGAAGTGATTCCATACGCAGATGGTGGCGAAGCAACGGTTTACGAACACATGAAAGCCGCACTTAACTTCTCTGCAGAATACGTAGGTCAAACAGGTATCTGTAAGGGTCTTCGCGCAGACTGGAATGACTGTTTGAACCTAGGTGGTGGTGAATCTTCAATGGTTTCATTCCTACACTTCTGGGCTCTACAAGAATTCTTAGACCTAGCCAAGTTCCGTAATAACGATGCTGACGTTACTAAATACACTGAAATGGCTGCTAACGTTCGCGAAGCGTGTGAAACGCATCTTTGGGATGACGAGGGTGGCTGGTACATCCGTGGTCTGACTAAAAACGGCGACAAGATCGGTACCGCTCAACAAACTGAAGGTCGAGTTCACCTTGAATCAAACACGCTAGCGGTTCTATCTGGCGCGGTCTCTCAAGAGCGTGGCGAGAAAGCGATGGACGCAGTTGATGAGAACTTATTCTCTGAATACGGCTTACACCTAAACTCTCCATCGTTCGCAACACCAAACGACGATATCGGCTTTGTGACTCGCGTTTACCAAGGCGTTAAAGAGAACGGCGCTATCTTCTCTCACCCGAACCCATGGGCTTGGGTAGCCGAAGCTAAATTAGGTCGTGGGGACCGTGCGATGAA
Source organism: Vibrio sp. FE10 (assembly GCF_030297155.1). Taxonomy (NCBI): domain Bacteria; kingdom Pseudomonadati; phylum Pseudomonadota; class Gammaproteobacteria; order Vibrionales; family Vibrionaceae; genus Vibrio; species Vibrio apostichopi. Next base: position 3,180,877 of record NZ_AP028067.1, read on the forward strand.
ATTCTACGACGCACTAAACCCATACAACCAAAACGACATGATTGAGACACGCTACGCTGAACCATACTCGTACGTGCAGTTCATCATGGGTAAAGACCATCAAGACCACGGCCGTGCAAACCACCCTTGGTTAACTGGTACCTCGGGTTGGGCTTACTTTGCGGTAACCAACTTCATTCTTGGTGTTCGCACAGGCTTTGAAGGTTTAACCGTAGATCCTTGTATCCCAACGGATTGGCCAGAATTCGAAGTAACTCGTCAATGGCGCGGTGCAACTTACAACATCACCGTTCAAAACCCGAATGCAGTAAGTAAGGGCGTTGCCTCTATCACGATTAACGGTGAGCAGATTGAAGGCGCAATCCCAGTACAAACAGAAGGCAGCGTGAACGAAGTTATCGTTGTACTCGGCTAATCACTTAATTTGATGAACAGCTCCTATCTCAAGTCTTTACTGGCTTGAGATAGTGAGACTAAAAGGATTTTCTAATGATTAAATTTGGTACTGGCGGCTGGCGCGCGTTTATTGGTGAAGAGTTCACTAGAGAAAACGTTCGCTTAGTGGCACAAGCACTCTCTAACATCATCAATAATGAAGATGCAGCAAAGAACGGCTTCGTTATCGGTTACGACCGCCGCTTCCTTTCAGATAAAGCCGCGTGCTGGTTTGCTGAAGTATTGGCAGCCAACAACATCAAAGTGAGCTTTATCGACAAGTTCGTTCCGACTCCTATCGTGATGTTCCAAGCGAAAGAGATGGGGTGTGTTTACTCTGCGTGTATTACTGCTTCTCACAACCCCGCAGACTATAACGGTATTAAGATCTTCATTGAAGGTGGCCGTGATGCTGACGAGATCATCACAGAAAAGATCGAACAACAAATTTCGACACTGACCAGTGAAGATGTTGTCAGAGTCGATTTTGAACAAGCATTGAATGACAAAGAGATTGAAATCATCAATCCGATGAACGCCTTTGTTGACTCGATCATCAACGCGATTGATATCGAATCGATTAAACAAGCCAACCTAAAAGTCCTGATCGACCCAATGTTTGGTGTAGCGAAAAACGCACTGCAAACCGTGTTAATCAGCGCTCGCTGTGATGTTGATGTAATCAACGATGGTAAAAACCCAGACTTTGGCGGATTGATGCCTTCGCCAAGTGCAGCAACGCTGTATCGCTTGAAGCACTTAGTTGCGGCTGAAGGTTACGATATTGGTATTGGTACCGATGGCGATGCCGATCGTTTGGGTATCATCGATGAGAAAGGTCACTTCATTCACCCTAACGAAGTGCTGCTACTGCTTTATTACTACCTGCTGGAATACAAAGGCTGGAAAGGCTCTGTAGTACGTAATATCGCAACCACACACCTACTTGATAGAGTCGCTGCAGATCATGGTGAAAAGAGCTTTGAGGTTCCTGTAGGCTTCAAGCATATCAGCTCTCAAATGGAAGCCGACGACTCATTGATTGGTGGCGAAAGTTCGGGTGGTTTAACCATTCGTGGCCACATCAAAGGTAAGGATGGCGTGTTCGCATCGAGCTTATTGGTTGAGATGATCAGTGTGACAGGTAAGAAACTCTCTGAGCTACTTGATGAAATCTACTCTAAGTATGGTTATGCGTATACGGCAGAAGGAGATTGCAAATTCAAACCTTCAGAGAAAGAAGCGCTCTACACCAAGATCTACGTAGAGAAACAACTGCCTGAATTTGAATACGAAATTGAAAAAGTCAGCTATGAAGATGGCGCTAAGGTGTACTTCAAGAATGGTGGCTGGGTCATTGCTCGCTTCTCAGGAACAGAGCCGTTACTACGAATCTTCGCAGAAATGGAAGATAAAGACACTGCAGAACATGTTCTTCAAAAAGTGAAAGACTTTCTCTCTCTATAGGCTTATAGAGTGCGGCAGTTTTGTATAGGATTTAACAAATCACTGCCTTGTTAACGCCTATAAGTGAAGAACTCTTGCCCAGTACTTGATTAAAGTGCTGGGCTTTTTTGTCACTATAATTTCGAGCTAGGCTTGGTTAGAACGCCAATACACCTTTGGTATCGACTTTCACCGTTACCGGCATACCGAACTCAAGCGCTTCTGAAGACGTTGCTAGCAGTTTCTGACCGTTCGCTTCAATCACATAACGACAGTGGTCACCCATAAACTGCTGTTCCAATACCGACAGATTACTGTCGACATCGTGGCTCGCCACAATATGCTGAGGCCTTAACAACAACGCACATTCAGCACCAATTTCGATCTGAGTCTGCGCTTTTGCTTCAATCAAACCTAAGCTTGTCTCAAACTCGTGTTCAGAAATACGTTGTGCACCTAAATAACTACCGCCGCCCAAGAAGTCTGCAACAAACTTGCTTGATGGGTGGAAGTACAATTCTGACGCTGAGCCGTATTGTTCGATGACACCATGATTCATTACCGCCATCTTGTCAGCAAAGGCAAACGCCTCTTCACGACTGTGAGTAACAAAAATAGCTGTCACACCCTGCTTCTTGAAGATTTTACGAATCTGAGAAATCAGCTCATGACGTACTTGGGTATCAATGTTAGAAAACGGTTCATCCAATAGCAGCAGGTCTGGCTTATATGCCAAAGAGCGCGCAATCGCGACACGTTGCTGTTGTCCACCAGATAACTGATGAGGATAGCGATCGCCAAATTGATCAAGATGAACAAGCTCAAGCATCTCTTTAACTTTCTCAGCCTTATCTTGCTCAGACATATCACGCAGACCAAATGCCACGTTCTGATTCACAGTAAGGTGTGGAAACAGAGCATAGTCTTGAAAGATCATGCCAATATTACGCTGCTCTGGTGGTAACCAATTCGCAGCGTCATCAATAACTTGGCAATTCAGACTCATGACACCACTGCTCAATGGAAGTAGGCCGGCAATCGCTTTAAGCAGCGTCGTCTTACCACAACCACTGGCACCAAGCAGACAAACAATTTCACCATGCTCAACTTCTAAAGAAAGAGATTCCAAAATAGTTTGGGACTCGTACTTACAAGTCAGATCTTTAATTGATAATGCACAACTCATTAGTGTTTCTGCTCCAAGGAACGGTTTACGATGATCAGCGGAATTAAACCCACCAAGACTAACAACACAGCAGGCATGGCTGCTAATTCAAGGTGCTCATCTGACGCATAGTTATAAACATAAGTCGCGAGCGTTTCGAAATTAAAAGGACGCAGCAACAATGCCGCATTCAACTCTTTCATTGATTCGATAAACACCAATAAGCCTGCAATCAGTGCACCACGCTTAATCAAAGGGAGATGCACACGACGTAACATCTGGTTGGTGTTACAACCCATTGTTTTAGAAGCCATATCCAATGAAGGTGATACTTTACTTAAGCTACTTTCGATACTACCAATAGCAACAGCTGAAAAGCGCACCACCATGGCAAAAATAAGCGCAAACATAGAACCAGAGAAGATCAGTCCCGGACGTCCCCACTCCATCGCTTTCGCTATGTCATTAACTAAGTGATCCATGAACAGCACAGGAACCATGACACCTATCGCCAACACGGTGCCAGGAACCGCATAGCCCATTGATGCGAACCTCATGTAAGCCAGGTTTTTCTTACCAGGGCTAACACGTTGATTAAAGTTAACAATCAACGCAACGAGCACACCAATAATCGCAGCGACAACAGAGACATAAAGGCTGTTAAGCGCATACTCTCTGAACTCTGGGGTCCAGCTTTGAGCGAAATACTTGTAGGCATAAATGATCAGCTGCGCGAGAGGGAATAAGAACGCAATACACACCAATCCCCAACACCAAAAGAGTGCCAACCACTTCTTCCAACCAATTAGCTCATAACGAAAGTCTTCACGGCTACTGAACTGATTCTGAAATAATTTCTGCTTACGACGGCTGTATCGCTCGGTACTCAATAATAGAATGACGATCACCAGCATGATTGCCGATATTTTTGCTGCGGCCGTTAAGCTCGAATAGCCTAACCAAGTATCGTAAACCGCTGTCGTTAATGTGTTTACAGCAAAGTAACTCACGGTACCGAAGTCACCGATGGTTTCCATCGCAACAAGAGACAAACCGACCGCCATCGAAGGGCGCACGAGCGGTAATGAAATACGACGAAAGCTTTCCCAAGGAGAGCACTTTAATAAGCGAGCAGATTGTAATAGGGATACGTTTTGCTCCATGAACGCCGCACGGCAGAGCAAATAAATATAAGGATAAAGAACGAGAGACAGAACAATAATCGCGCCCGACAAGGTTCTAATATCGGGGAACCAATACTCACCAGGCCCCCAGCCCGTTAGATCTCGCAAGAGAATTTGAACAGGGCCAGCAAAGTCAAACCAGTCGGTAAAGATATAACCCACGATATAGCCAGGCATTGCTAATGGCAGCACTAGTGCCCATTGCAAAACACGCTCTCCAGGGACACGGCACATTGCCATTATCCATGCAGATGGAATACCAAAAATTAAAGACAGGAACATGGTTCCCATGACTAAAACCACCGTATTGTAGGCATAGGTGGGCATTACTGTGGACATCAGATGAGAAAAGAGCTCATCGGTTTCTCCAACAGCAGTCGTGAATATCGCTAAGATTGGTAAAACGAGTAGTACAGCGATTATGCCGCTACTGGTGTTCCATAAATAATTCTTTTCTTTCATCGCCTAACTACAACGAGGCTTAATGAAATACATATGCATTTGCAAATACATCTCATGTCCTTTTAATGGTGGGGTTATTTATACCCATATACTCTAATGACTTCAAGGTGAGATGCACATAACTCAAGGGATCAACAGAGAGCTTTGTATCAAAAAGTGATTTCCCAAAAACAAACAACCCCAAGTGGCCAAAAAGTAGCTACTTGAGGTTGTAATTTTATGTGGGCCGAAGCCTACAACAATAAATTATAGATCGAACTTAACTTCATCTAATAGCTTGATTGCAGCCGCGTGGTGGTTTGCAATTTCATCTAGAGAAATAGTATCTGCTTTGAACTCGCCCCATGAAGCAACAAGCTCAGAAGGTTTAACGTCTGCTTTCACTGGGTATTCGTAGTTCACTTCTGCGTACATGCTTTGTGCAGTGTTACCAGATAGGAATTCCATCAGCTTAACCGCATTCTCTTCGTTTGGAGAGTATTTAGCCATTGCCATACCAGAGATATTTACGTGAGTACCTGTTGTCTCTTGGTTAGGGAAGTTAATGTAAACAGAGTCAGCCCAAGCTTTTTGCTCTTTATCATTAATCATTTTGCCTAGGTAGTAGCTGTTACCAAGAGCAACATCACATAGACCTTCTTTAATCGCTTTAACTTGAGCGCGGTCGTTACCTTGAGGCTTACGTGCTAGGTTTGCTTTTACGCCTTCTAGCCACTCTTTCGTTTCAGCTTCACCTTTGTGAGCAATCATCGAAGAAACAAGAGAAACATTGTATGGGTGCTTACCGCTACGAGTACAGATTTTACCTTTAAATTCAGGCTTAGTTAGATCTTCATAAGTGAACTCTTCACCTAGACGACCAACACGGTCACGTGAAGAATAAACGCTACGTGTACGAGTTGTTAGAGCAAACCACTCGTTAGCAGTATCTTGGTACTGAGCAGGGATGTTCTTTTCAAGTACATCGCTTTCAACTGATTGAACTAGACCTTGTTTAGTTAGCTCAGATAAACGGCTGATATCGACAGTTAAGACAACATCAGCAGGGCTGTATTCACCCTCTTGAGCTAACTTCTCTGCTAAACCTTTTTTAGCAAACTTAACGTTTACTTTAATACCAGTCTCTTTCGTGAACTCTTTGAACATTGGCTCAACAAGGAAAGGTTGGCGGTAAGAGTATACATTTACTTCTTCCGCAGCCATTGCTGTTGGGGCAATTACGCCACACGCTAGAGCTGAAAGTGTTAGCAGTTTCTTCATTTTAAAATCCTTTATATCGAAATGATAATGTCTATCAGTTGCGTTATTATATTCATCATTAACATAATTACAATGACGACCGACAAAAAATCCGTCTACTCAGACCATTTAAACTCTCACTTTTGTAACAAAGCATTTCAGTAATTATGCCCGTCATAAGGCTTTCACATAGCGCCTGTAATCACGACGAGCTCGCTTACAATGTTCAGCCCCAAATACAACAAAACCCCACAACGATTCGTTGCAGGGTTTTCTTTGTACTGTCTAACCTTTTCAGATTAGACGGTTACTGTTGATTATTTTACTGATACAAACTCAGGGTAAGCACCAACACCACAATCGTGCATGTCCATACCTTCAAGTTCTTCATCTTCACTGACACGAATACCGATTGTTGCTTTAAGCACTGCCCATACCGCTAGGCTAGCACCGAATACCCATGCAAAGATAACTGCTGCACCCAATAGTTGAGCACCAAATGTTGCATCAGCATTGCTTAGTGGCACAGCCATTAGACCGAAGAAACCACATACACCGTGTACAGAGATAGCACCTACTGGATCATCAATCTTAGCTTTATCTAGAGCAATGATACTGAATACAACCAACGCGCCAGATACAGAACCAATCGCTACCGAAAATAGTGGTGATGGAGATAGAGGGTCTGCAGTGATTGCTACTAGACCAGCTAACGCACCGTTCAGAATCATGGTTAAATCAGCTTTACCCCAAGTTGTTTTACATACTAGTAGTGCTGCAATCGCACCTGCTGCTGCTGCTGCGTTAGTGTTAAGGAAGATTTGGCCAACCGCTGTCGCGTTCTCAAAGTCAGAAACCATCAGTTGAGAACCGCCGTTGAAACCGAACCAACCAAACCAAAGGATAAATGTACCTAGCGTTGCCAGTGGCATGTTTGAACCAGGAATCGGGTAGATTTCACCGTTCTTACCATATTTACCTTTACGAGCACCCAGTAGAAGCACACCCGCTAACGCTGCTGAAGCACCAGCCATATGTACGATACCTGAACCAGCAAAGTCACTGAAACCTGCTTCTGATAGGAAACCACCGCCCCAAGTCCAGTAACCTTCCATTGGGTAGATGAACGCTGTTAGCACGACAGAGAAGATAAGGAATGACCAAAGTTTCATTCGCTCAGCAACCGCACCAGATACCACAGACATTGCTGTTGCAACGAATACTACTTGGAAGAAGAAGTCTGATTCTAATGAATGGTCTGCACCTTCACCTTGAGTACCAATCAGAGTACCAAATGACGGTAACCAGCCACCTTCGCCGTTATCGACATACATAATGTTGTAACCAACGACTAAGAAAGTCGTACAAGCAATCGCGTACAAACAAATGTTCTTAGTTAAAATTTCTGTGGTGTTCTTTGAACGAACGAGGCCAGCTTCTAACATCGCGAAGCCTGCAGCCATCCACATTACCAACGCACCTGAAATGAGGAAGAAAAAAGTGTCTAGTGCGTAACGTAGTTCCGTTACTGTTGTTGTAAGTTCCATATTAAAGTCTCCAGTCCTTGTAATTCTTTAAAGTGCTTCAGCATCCATTTCACCGGTACGAATTCGTACGGCTTGGCTTAGGTCATACACAAAAATTTTGCCATCGCCGATTTTTCCGGTGTGTGCCGCTTGGCTAATCGCTTCAACAACTCGGTCAACATTTTCAGCTTGGGTTGCAATTTCTAACTTTACCTTTGGTAGGAAATCCACTTGGTACTCCGCACCACGATACAACTCAGTGTGTCCTTTTTGACGACCAAATCCTTTCACTTCAGAAACTGTCATACCTTCAATACCGACATCAGAGAGCGCTTCTCGAACATCATCTAACTTAAATGGTTTAACTATGGCGTTTATTAATTTCATATTCTTTCCTTAAATTCTTCACTTAATCCGTTAATACTCTTTTTATAATCCAAGTAGCGTGCCAGAAATTTAAGTTGTTGATTTTAAATGAAATAGAAACAATGCCGATTCAGAAACGAAAAAGGCTGCACCAATATGGTGCAGCCTTTTCACTATCTTAATGCGTTGCACTGTCGTTGCTCTAGTTTTGGGCAACGAAGCTTTCATGATGCAAAGCCATCAATGTTTAGTAACCTAAAAAATCAATCCAACGTTCGATGAGCAACTCGAAATCATCGATTCCGCAGCTTGCTTCGCTTTCACAATTATAGAAATCGAATTCACTGCCCTCTTCCATCTCTTGCTCATGCCTTAGTACATTTTCTTGAATGGTTACGTCGTCTTCATTGATCGCTAGGCTGATCTCTTTGCCTAGTAGAGTAACTTCATTATTCAGATCCAAACGTGAACGCTCAATAAGCGCCATCACGTGATCGAGCTTTTGCTTATCTTTACCGATCTCTTCTTGAAGCCAGCGGCCAACAATTTCATGACCCATGCTGCATTTCACATAGTATTCACCCATCAGAGTGTTTCTAGTAAATTCGAATTCCATAAGGCTCCGCGCACTAATGACAGATAGGGTTAAAAATGAGGCGAGAGTATATAGCGAAGTCATCAAGAGATCGAGTCGCTCGTAAACTAACATTCAGACATAAAAAAACGCCTACCGAAGTAGACGCTCTATCATTTGGGTTCCTCTAAATAGTTGGAGTTGCAGCTAGGCGACAAGTACGTTCATCCCTATGAGCATAGAAGCTCTATGTGATTAGGGTGAACGTACGCAGTCAACAACGCTGCAGCTACAAATATAACGAGGAACTAAGCTGGTTCTTGGAAGATAACCGTGTCTGCTTTGTCCGTGTACTGACCCATTTTATGGAAGTTCAAGTAACGGTAAGTATCGGCAGCGGTTGCATTAATCTTCTCTGCGTACGCTAAGTACTCTTCTTTAGTTGGGATACGACCAAGAATCGCACCAACAGCAGAAAGCTCAGCAGAAGCTAGATAAACGTTCGCACCATTACCCAAACGGTTCGGGAAGTTACGAGTAGACGTCGACATTACTGTCGAAGCGTCAGCAACACGTGCTTGGTTACCCATACATAATGAACAACCCGGAGTTTCAATACGAACCCCAGCACGACCGAAGATACCGTAGTAGCCTTCTTCTGTCAGTTGGTCTTTATCCATCTTAGTTGGCGGAGCAACCCATAGGCGAGTATTCAAAGAGCCATTAAACTCTTCAAGCATCTTACCTGCAGCACGGAAGTGACCGATGTTGGTCATACAAGAACCGATGAACACTTCTTGAATCTCAGTGCCTTGAACGTCAGAAAGAAGACGAGCATCATCTGGATCGTTTGGTGCACATAGGATTGGCTGATCGATATCAGCAAGGTCAATCTCGATAACATGAGCGTATTCAGCATCTGAATCGGCAGCAAGTAACTCAGGATTCGCTAGCCACTCTTCCATTGCCGTAATACGACGCTCAATAGTACGAACATCACCGTAACCTTCAGCGATCATCCACTTAAGCATAACGACGTTCGAGTTCAGGTACTCTTCGATAGACTCTTGAGAAAGCTTAACAGTACAACCAGCAGCAGAACGCTCAGCAGATGCATCTGAAAGTTCAAATGCTTGCTCAACAGACAGGTGATCAACACCTTCAATCTCTAGTACACGACCAGAGAATTCATTGATCTTACCAGCTTTTTCTACAGTCAGTAGGCCTTGCTTGATACCGTAAAGAGGAATTGCATGTACAAGGTCACGTAGCGTGATACCCGGCTGCATTTCACCTTTAAAGCGAACCAAGATTGATTCAGGCATATCAAGAGGCATAACACCTGTTGCTGCAGCAAATGCTACCAAGCCAGAACCTGCAGGGAACGAAATACCTAGAGGGAAACGAGTATGCGAGTCACCACCTGTACCAACAGTATCAGGCAGAAGCATACGGTTTAGCCATGAGTGAATAACACCATCACCCGGACGAAGTGAAACACCCGCACGGTTCATGATGAAATCAGGCAGTGTATGGTGAGTGTTTACATCAACTGGTTTCGGGTATGCAGATGTGTGACAGAAAGACTGCATCACAAGATCTGCTGAGAAACCAAGACAAGCCAGATCTTTCAGCTCATCACGTGTCATAGGACCCGTAGTATCTTGAGATCCTACTGTTGTCATTTTAGGTTCGCAGTACTGACCCGCACGCACACCTTCAACGCCACACGCTTTACCTACCATCTTCTGAGCTAGCGTGTAGCCTTTATCAGAAGCAGAAGGATCGATTGGTTTAGCAAACAGATCGGTTTCAGCTAGACCTAGAGCATCACGAGCACGGCCCGTTAAGCCACGACCAATGATCAGTGGAATACGACCACCAGCACGTACTTCATCTAGAAGTACTTTGCCTAGCTCAAAGCTTGATATATCTGCACCGTCTTTACGAACAACACCTTCATAAGGATAGATATCAATCACATCACCCATGTTCATGTCTTGAACGTTCAGCTCAATTGGTAGTGCGCCTGAGTCTTCCATTGTGTTATAGAAGATCGGAGCAATTTTACCACCAAGACAAACACCGCCAGTACGCTTGTTTGGTACGAATGGGATATCTTCGCCCATGAACCAAAGTACTGAGTTTGTCGCTGATTTACGTGAAGAACCAGTACCAACAACATCACCGACGTAAGCCAGTGGAATGCCGTCTTTTTGCATTTCTTCAATTTGAGTAATTGGACCAACGTTGCCCTGCTCATCAGGAGTAATGCCATCACGCTCCATCTTCAGCATCGCTTTTGCGTGTACTGGGATATCAGGACGTGACCATGCATCTGGCGCTGGAGATAGGTCATCGGTGTTTGTTTCACCAGTGACTTTGAATACTTTAACGGTAATTTTTTCCGCTACTTTCTCTTTAGCTGTAAACCACTCAGCATCAGCCCAAGACTGAAGAACTTGCTGAGCAGAAGCATTGCCAGCTTTTGCTTTTTCTTCTACGTCGTAGAATGCGTCAAACATCAATAGAGTATGAGAAAGTGCTTTAACAGCAATAGGAGCAAGCTCTGCATCATCCAGTAAAGAAACTAGAGATTCGATGTTGTAACCACCTTGCATTGTGCCAAGTAGTTCCGCAGCTTTAGCTTTGCTTACTAGTGGAGATTCAACTTCACCTTTAGTGATAGCCGTTAGGAAGCCCGCTTTAACGTAAGCAGCTTCATCTACACCTGGTGGAATACGGTTTTCTAGTAGGTCAAGAATAACAGCTTCTTCACCTTGGGGCGGGTTCTTTAAAAGTTCAACTAGGCCTGCTACTTGTTCAGCATCTAATGGTCTAGGAACAACTCCTTCGGCAGCACGCTCTGCGACGTGTTTACGGTAGGCTTCAAGCACGACTTTTTCCTCTCATTGCGGTTCCTTCTTTACATTGGTAATTATTAGTAAAATAAAGAAGCGAACATCCTTGGAAACTTGGCTCTCAATTGCCATTTTTGTCATTCAATTTGTATTGATGAGCGGCGTCATAGAGGCCAAACTGTGGGCGACAGAATAGCAAATTTAACGATAAATTAAAATCTTATCATTTTGACCAACATAGCAAGTTAAGACGAAAGTCCTACGATTTTTGCCTATTTAGTCAGAAAAAAAGCTATCCCGCGCATTATTATTAGTAAGATGTACCGATGATTAAATAAACAGAATCGTAGTTACCTTCTGTTTTACCATAAGCCAAAATGATTGGCCCGATTGGTGAATCTACGCCAGCAAAAAGTGATCCCGCTGTATACATTGGCGCTTCATCCAATGACAAATCATTATTCGACCACACACCGCCATGTTCTAGAGATGCGCCTATGTAAAATGGCGACTCAAACAAGCCGAAGTCATTTTCAAACCATTTATAGCGATAGATCAAACTGCCGTATGCTAAGTTTTGTCCAATAAGACTGTTTCTTGGTATTCCCGATAAGTTTAAGAAGCCTCCAAGCTCCTTTGGATCAATAGGGAACACGGAGTTTTTACTCTCTACCATGCCAAAATCGAACTTTGCGACTAAAGTATGCTTTTCAATACTCTGTGCCGCCATGAAATTAGCCGAAATCTCATAAACCGTGTCGCTTTCAGAGTTAAACTCGGAATCAGCCAGAGAAGAGTCGTTATCAAAGTCATCGTGGGAAATGAGATATTCCAGATCAACGAAATAACCTTTGGTCGGCAAACTGAAGTTATCTAAGGTATCCAATCGATAACTCATAAACCCTCCGACACGTGTATATCCTCCACTACCTAGAGACGGTAACGAGGCAACCTCAACGTCACCATCGGTGTATCGAGCACCCACTTTAAATTCTTGCCACAATGTTGGCTGGTAACCTAATGCCAATTCACCAATATACTCTTGATAAGTCATTGGTAAGTAGTCTTTAGTTACGTCAAGAGTCGGTTCTTCGATATCGTCAATATTGGCAGGTAAGTTTCTTTTCTGATTGCTGTAAACAATTGACGCCGATGTAAATAACTTCTGACTAGAGAAAAAAGGAGAATATAACTCAGCCTCGATGAGCTTATCAGTGCCCATTTCTACGTTCGTTCTTAACTCTGCGCCATGCGAGTTAATATCCGTGAAATTAGCCGACATACCGATTGAATATTGGCTCTCGGTTGCAAAGTCATCTTCAAGATAAAATCGAAAATTGAGGTAGTTAGGGCCCCATGATTTTTCATTTACATCGACCTGCAGTTGATCTTCACCATCTACATTGTCAAATTCATAGGTAACCAGTTCAAAACGGTCGAGCGCATACAGGTCTTTAACCTGAGATTCAATTTCACTGGTTTTAAGGATTTTTCCAGAATCGAGGTTCAAACGATTGGCAATCAACTTATCTGAATAGTGGGTGTTATTATTAATAACGACCTTATCCACCACCGTTTTATCACCATGTTTGAGCTGCTTTCGAGCTTTCTGTTTGTCATCAATATAGTGTTGGTAGTCCGCGTTCGAGAGCGACAACTTAGATAGCTGATCCCTATACTGCCTTGTTGCTTCGTATCCAGCGTGGTAAGCCGTCGGCATTTTATCGAACTCTGTGGTCTCCATTTGCCCAACATCAGGACGTAGGAAAAAATCATCGTCTGTTAACGTCTCGGCCTGCTCTTGAGTGCTGCGTTGAACAAGGTAATTAGAGAGTTGGTCTGCTGCGGCTAAAAAGTTAGTGAAGTCTTCTTTGCTTTTGTAGTTAGTACTGATATCAACGGCAATAACGATGTCGGCTCCCATTGCTCGAGCAACATCCACAGGCATGTTATTGGTGACACCACCATCAACCAGCATTCGTCCATCAACCTCATAAGGAGGAAGAGCGCCGGGTACCGACATACTCGCCATCATCGCATCAACAAGGTGACCATGGTCGATGATCACTTCTTCAAGATCGATAATGTCAGTTGCGACAGAACGATATGGAATAGCGAGGTTGTCGAAAGAATCGAGTGGAGATAAGTTACCGGTCGTCTCGCGCAGAATACGCAACATATTCTGGCCTTGAACCACACCTTTTCTGGCTTTGATTTCGCCCCAACCTAAACCGAGGTCGGTATTCAGTTGATAACGGTCTTCATACTCTTTGTCACGCACACGGCGATCACTACGGTTAACGCGATCGCGATAGCCGCGATTCCAGTCCACCGTATAAATAAAGCTCTCGATCTCATCTGCGCTCATCCCTGTCGCATAAAGACCACCAACGTAAGCGCCCATACTGGTACCGGTAATGTAATCAACCGGAATTTGCATCTCTTCTAAGGCTTTAAGCACGCCAATGTGGGCAGCACCTTTAGCGCCTCCACCAGCGAGAACGACAGCAACGGTTGGCCTTTTATGAGCTTCTTTAAGTTCAACATGTTCTGATGAATCAACCTGTGCCGCAGTAGCTGCAAACAGTTGAAAACTGATCACAGTACCGACAATACCTAGGCCACTCACTAACCAACGAGAAATCATTATCTAAACTATCCTTGTCATTCTTTTCTGTTATGACTTTACCACTGAAAAAGCTTCTTTAGCCACTGTTTTGGTTGACTTTCGCAGCCCTTTTTAATGCTGCCACTCTCATCCCAAACCGGCAATTTGACCGTACCATCACAGTCAAACTCTAACGACCCTTCAGAAGTTCGAGTAAAGCTTGCTGTCGCAATTCCTGTTGGCCAAGGCAGCAATAGCTGTTCTGGCGTTCTCTGTTTCAGGTAATCAGCGTAAACACGCAACGCACCACTAGAACCTGTTAGTTTAGTCGGTTTATTGTCATCTCGACCTAACCAAATCGTCGTTACTTCACGACCATCAACACCCACAAACCAACTGTCTCGGCTGTCATTACTGGTACCGGTTTTACCCGCTAAGCCCGCCCATGCAAACTGACCTTGTAGGAAACGGCCTGTACCTTCAGATACGCCACGCTTCATCGCATACGTTGTTAACCAAGCCGCTTGTTGATCAACGCTTTGTGAAACTCGAGGAATCGATTGATACAACACCTCACCTTCACTATCAATCACAGAGCGAAGCGCAGACAATGGCGCGATACGGCCGGAGTTGGTAATTGTTTGGTACATCTGAGCAACCTGGAAAGGTGTCAGCGAGAATGAACCCAAGAACATCGATGGTACTGGACGAATTTCGTTTTTATCGACACCCAATTTCTCAATCGTATTGGAAACACTATCGATACCTAGCTGCATGCCCAAGCGAACTGTTGGTACGTTATAAGACTTAGAAAGCGCCACATACAAGGGCACGTCTCCGCGGAACTTACGGTCAAAGTTACGAGGACTCCACACACTGCCTTTACTGCCCTTCAAGCTTAGTGGAGTGTCCATCAAGGTTGTGGCAAGCGTGTACTTCTGAGGTTGATCTAATGCTGTCAGATAAATAGCGGGCTTAACCAAAGAACCAATAGGGCGACTCGCATTCAGTGCGCGGTTAAAACCGTCATACCCGGTGCGTTTACCGCCGACCATCGCTCGGATTTCACCAGTATTTCTATCAACGGCAATCGCAGCTGCTTCGAGTTTATTACCCGCTGTTTTAGACAATTCCGGCACCTTACGTGCTATTGATTTCTCCAGCTTGTCTTGGGATACAGGATCAAGAGAAGTAAAGACCCTGATGCCTTTTTGAGCCTCAAATCGATCGCCTACGTATTTCTTCAGCTCAATATTAACCTGCTGAAAATAAGCGGGTTGGCGGCTGGCAATACGAGGGTTGTCTTGAATATCCAGATCACGACTCGCGGCTTCTTCATACTGCTTAGGCGTCAATATGTCTTGCTGCATCAACAGACGCAGAACCAAATCGCGTCGTGTTTTTGCACGCTCAGGGTAACGTACTGGGTTGTAATACGACGGGCCTTTCACCATACCTACCAGTAAAGCTAACTGATCAATTCTAAGCTCTTGAATCGGTTGGCCGAAATACAAACGAGATGCTAAGCCGAAACCGTGGATCGCTTCGCCACCATTCTGCCCAAGATAAACCTCATTCAAATACGCTTCTAAGATACGGTCTTTGCTGTAGCGATGGTCCAAGATCAACGCGATATACGCTTCACGAACTTTACGCCACAAGGTACGTTCACTGGATAAGAATAGGTTTTTGGCTAATTGTTGAGTCAGGGTACTGCCACCCTGCACCGTGCGCCCAGCTTTAACGTTGACCACCATGGCACGCGCTATCGCTAATGGAGATACACCATCATGTTGATAGAAATTTCGATCTTCGGTTGCCAGCAATGCGTCAACCATCACTTCTGGGAACTGATTACGTTTTAAGAACAAGCGCTGCTCATCGTTGCTTTTTTCAAGCATGCCAAGCATTTTCGGTTCAACACGCAGATAACCCATATCGCCTTTCTTCTCTAGCGACTGGATACGAGTTAGTTCGTTGCCATTGAAGTGCAACATCACATGACGATCCGCTTCAGGCCCATCGACAAACTCGAACGGACGACGAATCATTTCAATCTTGGTTGAAGACGAAGAGTACTCACCCGGATGACGAGGAGAATTCACCTTACGGTAATTCAGCACGTCCAGTTCATTTTTGACTTGCACCAAACTAACGGCAGTACCCGGTGACAGATCCAACACACGAGCATAAACAACGGTTGGCAAATCAAACAACTGACCTTCAAAACGCTGCTTAACCACCGAATCCAAATAGATCCCAACGAACAACAACAGAGCCGCCGTCGCTAAACCGACCTTCCAAGCGATGCCCCATAGCGTCTTCAACCAACCTCTGTTACCCGTTTTCTTGGCCTTTGCCTTACCTTTCTTCGTTGCTGCTCTAGGCTTTCTTGGCTTGGCTTTGGTCGCTGGTGACTTTTTTGCTGGCGCTTTTTTAGGTGGTGCCTTTTTCGGCGTTAACATTTTGGTCATCATCGGTTCAACTGTCGTTTAGTTTTAGTGGTTGCTACATGATTAGCAGGGTCATCCGGCCAAGGATGTTTGGGGTAACGGCCTTTCATTTCTTTTTGAACTTCTTTATACGCGCCAGCCCAAAAGCCAGCTAAATCCTGAGTGATTTGCAGTGGTCGTTGCGCAGGAGACAATAACTCAAGCACCACCTTTTTACGTCCTTGGGCAATCAAGGGTGAATCTTGCTCACCAAAGACTTCCTGCATTCGAACAGAGATCATTGGCTCAGATTGATATTGGTATCGAATCGACTTCTTACTGCCCGTTGGCATCAAGTAATTCGTAGGTAGCCATTGATCAATTTCTTGATTAAGAGGCCAGCCAAGATAAGCCGACAATGCTTGTTCGACCGAGATACTCATCAGTCCTTTTGCCGACTTAATACCATTCAGATAAGGTAAAAGCCATTCATCAAGATGACGCAATAAGCTCGCTTCATCCATTTGAGGCCATTGCTGTTCAGGCAGCCACAACTCAGCACAGCGCACGCGTTCAACCAGCTGTTTAGCAGAAGCCGTCCAATTTAAACTCTCAAGTCCGCGTCGAGCGATATAATTCAACAACGCTTGGCTTATCTGATCGGAATCAGGCTCCGGCAAAGGTTTAGTGCTGATAATTAGCTTACCCAGTAATACTCTTTCTTCAGCAACCAAGCGACCGCGTTTTTCATCCCAATCCGCATAATCTTCGCGTGTAAAAAGACCGGAGAATGAAGCCTCAAGCTGCACAATATCAATCGGCGTCGCTAAAAAGATCTGACTTGCTCGCCCCGCCGTACGCATCAAATCAATCACCACGATGTATTCGTTGTTTGCCAGCGGATCATCATCACGAACCTCGACTCCATGGCCATTGGCAAGACGAAATGCACAGCCAGTCGCACTTCTCGATTGGGCAATTCGGTCTGGAAAGGCCAAGCAAAGCACTAATGGTAGCAATGATTCATCGACTTGTGACAAATCCAGGTGATGATTGAGTTTGCTAGCGAGACTTTTCGCTCGCTGCATCACAACACTGTTTTTCGAGTGCTTTCTTTGCTTAAGTCGATGTAGCGAGTGCTGAATATCCGTCACGTTACGTTCAGGCTCTTCGAGCAAAGCGGCAGCGACAATCGCGACATTCAACAAGGCTTGGCTGTTTTGTTGCGTTTTGACCAACATACTAGCGATACGTGGCTCAATACCTAAGCGCTGGGCTTGCTTTCCGACTGGAGTAAATTGCCCATTACTGTCAAATAAATCAAGCTCTTGTAACAGTTCTGTCGCTTGCTCAATCGATGCCTGTGGCGGAACATCTAACCAATGAAGCTCATCGGCACTACTTGCTCCCCATTGCGTCAATTCAGCCACCAGCGAAGAGAGATCGGAATGAAGGATTTCAGGTTCTGGAACGGAGGGTTGCTGCATTAACTGTGTCTCGCTGTATAACCGAACACACAAGCCCTCTTCGATTCGCCCTGCACGCCCTGCTCTTTGTTCAGCTGAAGATTGTGAAATTTTCACTTGTTCAAGCTCGGTAATACCGGTTTTAAGATCGAACTTTGCTACTCGTTCCAATCCCGAATCGACCACCAAACGAATCCCCTCAATCGTCAAAGAGGTTTCCGCAATATTAGTGGCTAACACCACTTTTCGGCGACCTTGTTTTGACAGCGCAATGGCTCTCTGTTGCTGTTCAAAACTCAATTGGCCATACAGCGGACACACATCGATATCACTAGCAAGTTGTCCAAGCTGTGATTCAACCTGTTTTATCGCCGAGACACCCGGTAAGAAAGCCAAAAGTGAGCCCGATTCTTTCTCTATCAGAGATTGAATCACCTTTGCCATTTTAGGTGCTAAATATTCATTCGAACCTAATGGCTGATAACGGAAATCGACAGGGAAAGTTCGGCCTTGTGATTCAACATACTTGGCATCAGGCAACAAAGATTGCAATGCGTGTTGATCCAATGTCGCTGACATCACGATCACCTTGAGATCATCTCGCAGCGCTTCTTGGATCTCTAAGCTAAACGCTAATGCGGTATCGGCATGAATGCTGCGTTCATGGAATTCATCAAAGATCACCATATCCACCCCGGTCAATTCAGGGTCGCTTTGGATCATTCTGGTCATGATCCCTTCAGTGACGATTTCCAAACGCGTTGCACTACTGGTTTTAGATTCACCACGAACTCTAAAGCCAATGCTCTCTCCCACGTTCTCTCCCAATTGACTCGCTAAGTAAGTCGCAATATTCCTAGCCGCTAAGCGCCTAGGTTCGAGCATGATAATCTTCCCTTTAACGGCATTGGTTTTAACCAACTGCAGAGGGAAAAACGTTGACTTACCCGCACCGGGAGCGGCCTTTAGAATAAGTTGAGTATGTGTTTCTACGCCAGCGAGCAGATCTGGCATCACAGCTTCTATGGGCAGTTGTGGCAATGGGAGAACCTTGTGGTGTAATGTTGGCAACATTGTACATAAAAACCCACCTGTCTAAATAAGTAATATGCACTTCAATCCCCCTTTAGAGCCAGCGACTCTTATTAAACGCTATAAACGTTTTCTCGCTGATATCACATTGCCTGACGACAGTGTGCGTACCATTCACTGTGCGAACACTGGAGCCATGACTGGCTGCGCCACACCCGGTAATACGGTTTGGTATTCAACCTCAGATAATGCAAAGCGAAAATACCCAAACAGTTGGGAGATCTCAGAAACAGATAAAGGTCATCGAATTTGTGTAAATACTGCGCGAGCGAACCAGCTAGCAGTGGAAGCAATTGAAAATAAGACTATAGTTGAACTCTTAGGCTATGACGCTTTGAGAACTGAAGTGAAATATGGCAGTGAGAATAGTCGAATTGATATTCTGCTGGAAGACAGTGAAAAGCCACCTTGTTATATCGAAGTAAAAAGTGTCACTTTGCTCGACGAGCAACAAACGTCAACTAAGCAAGACACCTCAACCCAAGGACAAGGCTTTTTCCCTGACTCGGTCACCACCAGAGGTCAAAAACACCTGCGTGAACTCACAGAAATGGCAGAATCTGGAAATAGAGCCGTACTTTTATTCACTGTTTTACATTCAGGTATTGAAAAAGTATCTGCAGCACACCATATAGACGCCAAATATTCGTTATTACTAAAACAAGCACAAGACGCTGGGGTTGAAGTGCTTTGCTATAAAGCAGAGCTCAGCAGTACTCAAATACAACTAAAACAGGCTGTTGAATTTATCAATAGCTAGACAAAGATGATGAACTAATCACTTTGACTACAAGTTTGGATAAGAGTATTTGCCAGAACCAGATCTTTCTGCTATAGATACCCGCCTTAAAATTAGCTGCTTTGCAGTTGACTAGGTGTAAATAGGAGATGCTGTATGCCAGAATCTAAGAAAAAAGCGCTAGGCATCCTAGCCATCGCAGGTGTTGAACCGTACCAAGAAAAGCCAGGTGAAGAGTACATGTCACCTGAGCAAACGGAACATTTTACAAAAATTTTAGCAGCTTGGCGCAACCAGCTCAGGGAAGAAGTTGATCGTACTGTGCACCACATGCAGGACGAAGCAGCGAATTTCCCAGACCCAGTTGACCGTGCTTCTCAAGAAGAAGAATTCAGCCTAGAGTTACGTAACCGTGACCGTGAGCGTCGTCTTATCAAGAAGATTGAAAAGACACTAGATAAGATTGAAGAAGATGATTTTGGCTTCTGCGATTCTTGTGGTGTTGAGATCGGCATTCGTCGCCTTGAAGCTCGTCCAACAGCTGACCTTTGTATTGACTGTAAAACACTTGCAGAGATCAAAGAGAAACAAATGCAAGGTTAATTCTTGCTGATGTAAAAAAGGGAGCTTTCGCTCCCTTTTTTGTTTGTATTGAAAGCTATTTTCAACATGTGTTATCTCATTATCAAATAGCTACCAATACCAACAAACGGTTAATGTTGTTCTATCCAGACTAGGTTTTTCATTCATGAGTTATATCGGGCGTTTTGCACCATCACCGTCAGGTCCTCTTCATTTTGGCTCACTGGTTGCCGCATTAGGTAGCTACTTTCAAGCGAAATCGAACCAAGGACAATGGTTGGTTCGAATGGAAGACCTTGATCCACCAAGAGAAATGGCTGGCGCTGCAGAACTCATCCTCAAAACACTTGAGGCTTATCATCTATTTTGGGATGGCGATGTGGTGTATCAAAGCCAGCGTCATGATTTGTACCAAGCTCAAATAGATGCATGGGTAGCCGATAACCAAGCCTATTATTGCCAATGCACTCGTAAACAGATCAAAGCCCTTGGCGGCTTTTATACTGGAACTTGCCGTAAGGCTGAGTTAATTGATTCAGGCGACCAAGCCGTTCGCTTACTTATGGCACACCCTATTGAATCGTTTACCGACATTCGCCATGGTGAAATTCATATACCGAAAGCACTGGCTGAAGAAGATTTCATCATAAAGCGCAGAGATGGCTTATTCGCTTACAACTTGGCTGTCGTGCTCGATGATATCGACCAAGGCATCACAGAGGTTGTGCGAGGAGCCGATTTGATTGAGCCGACAGGCCGTCAAATTAGTTTGTATAAAACACTCAAACAAAAAACAGTCAGTTACTTGCACTTACCATTGGCAACCGATGGCTTGGGTAATAAACTGTCAAAACAAAATCACGCAACTGCGATAGATCTCGACAATCCGAAACCGACGCTAATTAACGCGATGCGATTCTTAGGTTTTGATATCACCGAAGCCCTTTTGAGTGCTTCAATTGACGAGATTTTGTTTTGGGGCTGCCAGCAATGGAGCATTGCTCAATTGCCTGATAGTTTACAAAAAGAACACCGTGATTAACCCGAGTTCAGAGCTAAATAGCAAAAACGACACATAAAAATGCCATAACCAACAACTGTGGTTAAGCAGACGATGTTCTCAAATGGCTCGCGCTAAGCTATTATTAGCCGCAATTAAACTCTGCACTACCACTTTGGACTAAGAGAAAAACAAAGTTGGCGATACCTACTTTGTTCTAAACTAATGAATACAAACGACAATACCCCAAGCGAACAACGCGGATTCCACGAATTAGCACTGAATATTTATACTCGCCAAGAGCACAATATTTCACGCAAGCAGATCAGCGACAACGCACTAAAAGTATTATATCGCCTAAATGGGGCGGGTTTTGATGCATTTTTAGTCGGTGGTGGTGTGCGCGACATCTTATTGGGTTCTCAACCAAAAGATTTTGATATCGCAACCAACGCTACGCCAGAACAGATCAAAAACCTGTTTAGAAACTGCCGCCTAATTGGCCGCCGTTTCCGCTTGGCACATATCATGTTTGGTCGCGACATCATCGAAGTTGCAACTTTCCGTGGTCACCACCAAGAGCCATCGAAAAACGTGTCTGCGCAATCTGATGAAGGCATGTTGCTACGCGATAACGTGTACGGCAATGTTGATGAAGATGCAGAGCGTCGTGACTTCACTATTAATGCGATGTACTACAACATTGCAGACTACAGCATTCACGATTACGCGGGTGGTGTAGAAGATTTAGAAGACAAGCTGATCCGTTTGATTGGCGATCCAGAAACTCGCTACCGTGAAGACCCGGTACGTATGCTTCGCGCAATGCGTTTTGCCGCTAAACTGGATTTCGATATTGAAGAAGATACTGCCGACCCAATCGAAGAGCTGGCACACCTTCTAAAAGATATCCCAGCTGCGCGTCTTTACGAAGAATCACTCAAGTTACTGCAATCAGGACACGGTTTAGAAACCTACCACTTAATGCGTGAGTACAATCTATTCCAACAGATGTTCCCAGCCGTGGCTGAGCACTTCACTGAAGGTTATGATTCTCATACCGAGCAGATGCTTGATTTAGTACTCGATTCAACTGACCTTCGTATCGACGATGGCAAACGAGTAAACCCAGCCTTCATGTTTGCTGCAATTCTTTGGTACCCAATGAATAAGCTAGCGGACAAGCTAGTCGCTGAACAAGGCATGGCGCACTACGATGCGATCATGGAAGCAAGTAACATCATCCTTGATCAGCAAGTAAAGTCGATTGCTATTCCTCGTCGTCACACCGCGACTATTCGTGAAATTTGGCAGCTGCAAGTTCGACTTCCACGTCGCAACGGCAAACGTGCTGTACGCCTAATGGAATTAAACAAATTCCGTGCGGGCTACGATTTCCTAGAAATGCGTGGCGAAATCGAGGGTGGTGAAACCAAAGAGTTGGCAAAATGGTGGGAGCGTTATCAAACGGCTGGTCGCAATATGCGCCAAGCCATGGCTAATGACGTTGCCGCACCATCAAAATCAGGTCATCGTCGCCGTAAGACTTACCGTAATAAAAAAAGTAAGCAATCCGAATGATAACGGCTTATATTGCGGTCGGCAGCAACCTTGCCGACCCAGTTAGCCAAGCAAATTTGGCTATCGAAACACTTAAAAGCCTACCGCGATCAACGTTTATTGCGACCTCCAAGCTATATAGTAGCACTCCGATGGGGCCGCAAAATCAACCCGACTACATCAACGCGGTAGTGGCAATCCAAACCGAATTAACGCCAATTGAACTGCTTGATTGCACTCAAAAAATCGAGTTAGAGCAAGGGCGCGTCCGTAAAGACGAGCGTTGGGGACCAAGAACCTTGGATCTCGACATTGTGCTTTACGGCAATGAGGTGATCGATTCAGAGCGCTTAACCGTTCCTCATTATGGAATGAAAGAACGAGAGTTTGTACTCTACCCGCTTGCTGAAATCGCACCAAGTTTACAACTCCCTGATGGGACTGAGCTGAACGAACTACTCAAAGTAGTCGATCAAAATGGGCTCAATGTTTGGCAACAATAGCCAAGCGCATTAAGGAAACCCAATGAAAAAAGTAACCATTAACGACCTTATCAAGTGCAAACAAGAAGGCCGTAAATTCGCGACGTCGACAGCTTATGATGCGAGCTTTGCTCAATTATTCGAAAGCCAAGAGATTCCTGTATTACTTGTCGGTGATTCACTAGGCATGGTTTTACAAGGCCAAACTGACACATTACCAGTGACAGTCGACGAAATTGCTTACCACACTCGCTCAGTGCGTGCTGGTAGCCCAAACTGTCTTCTTATGGCCGATATGCCGTTCATGAGCTATGCCACACCTGAGCAAGCTTGTGAGAGCGCTGCAACCATAATGCGTGCTGGTGCAAACATGGTTAAAATCGAAGGCGGAAGCTGGTTGGTTGAAACCGTGAAGATGCTAACAGAGCGCGCTGTTCCCGTTTGTGCTCACTTGGGGTTAACACCTCAATCAGTGAACATCTTTGGTGGTTACAAAGTTCAAGGCCGTGACGATGAGCAAGCGGACAAAATGGTTGCTGACGCGCTAGCTCTGCAAAATGCTGGCGCTCAAATCGTATTACTTGAATGTGTTCCGGCATCATTAGCCAAACGCATTACTGAAGCTTGTGATGTACCAGTGATTGGTATTGGCGCAGGCAACGTTACCGATGGTCAGATCTTAGTGATGCATGACATGTTCGGTATCTCTGCGACTTATATGCCAAGGTTCTCTAAGAATTTCTTAGCTGAAACGGGCGATATGCGTAAAGCGGTCGCTCTATACAAAGAAGAAGTAGAGAGCGCGCGTTTCCCTGATGAAGCTCATACAATAGCTTAGGAGTTACTATGCAAACTTTTGCTGAAATAGCGGCTCTTCGCGAGCAGATTAAACAGTTTAAGCGTGATGGACGTACCGTTGCTTTTGTACCAACAATGGGAAACCTTCATGAAGGTCACCTAACACTGGTAAAGAAAGCGCGTGAATTAGCAGACATTGTTGTGGTGAGCATTTTTGTTAACCCAATGCAGTTTGACCGTGCTGACGACCTGAACAATTACCCTCGAACGTTAGAAGCTGATTTAAGCAAACTAACAGGCGAAGGTGTTGAACTTGTGTTTACGCCAACGCCAGAAGTGATGTACCCAGATGGACTAGATAAACAGACGTTTGTTGAAGTGCCTGGTATTTCGCACATGCTTGAAGGGGCATCTCGCCCAGGCCACTTCCGTGGTGTGGCGACAATTGTTGCTAAGCTATTTAATATCGTTCAGCCAGACTTTGCATGCTTCGGCGAGAAAGACTTCCAACAGCTTGCGGTCATTAGTCACATGACAACGGATCTTGCTTTAGATATCCAAATTATCGGCGTACCAACCGTTCGTGAGATGGATGGACTTGCGATGAGCTCTCGCAATAGCAACCTGACTATCGACGAGCGTCAGCGAGCACCCGTGCTTGCTCGCACTATGCGTTGGATCAGTAGTGCTATTCGTGGCGGCCGTGACGATTACGCATCTGTCATTGAAGACGCAACTGACCAACTTCGTGCTGCAGACCTGCAACCTGATGAGATTTTCATTTGCGATGCTAAAACGCTACAAGCCATCACTTCAGAATCGACTCAAGCCGTTATCTTGATGTCAGCTTTCCTAGGTAAGACTCGTCTTATCGACAACCAAGTTCTCGATTTGGTCACGGAAACAAAAGAAGAAGTGAAAGAAGAAACAGCGGAATAATCGCTCCCTGCTCTAAATGCGAAATAAAAGCACAAAACGCAGAACACAAAAAAAGGTCGATGTAATATCGACCTTTTTCTTTGCCTGTCATTCAGAGCTTACAAGTAATGCATTAACTACGTAAGCCGATGCCCTTTGTCACTAGGTAGTGTGCAATGCCATACAACACCACAATAAACACACCTAGTACGCTGAATGACGTCACAATGCCCACATCAGACACACCTAAGAAGCCATAGCGGAACGCGTTTACCATGTACACGATAGGGTTCAACTTCGACACGCTCTGCCAAACCTCAGGCAATAAACTGATTGAGTAGAACACGCCACCAAGGTATGTCAACGGTGTCAGAATGAACGTTGGGATAATAGAAATATCATCGAACGTGCGGGCAAATACCGCATTAATCAGACCACCAAGAGAAAAGACTATCGAGGTCAAAAATACCGTCGCGATGATCACACCCCAGTGCTCGACCTGCAGGTCAACAAAGAACAGCGATACGAAGGTTACGATGGTACCTACTAATAAGCCACGCACCACGCCACCCATCACGAAACCAGCGATAATCACATAGTTAGGAACAGGGGCGACGAGTAACTCTTCAATGTTCTTTTGAAATTTCGCACTAAAGAACGACGAAGCGACGTTAGAGTATGAGTTGGTGATCACCGACATCATGATCAATCCCGGCACAATGTATTCCATGTAACTAAAACCGTTCATTTCACCGATACGAGCACCAATCAGGTTGCCGAAGATGATGAAGTAAAGCGTCATAGTGATCGCAGGTGGAACCAGTGTTTGCACCCAAATTCGAGTGAATCGGTTCACCTCTTTGGTCAACAAGCTACAAAAAGCTGTCCAATATAATTTATGCATGTTACTTGCTCCCCTCACGCACGATGCTCACAAATAGCTCTTCTAGACGGTTCGCTTTATTACGCATAGAGAGGACTTTTACCTGTTGCTCTGTCAATTGAGCAAAGATAGCGTTCAAACCTAAGTTCTTGTCGATTTCGATCTCTAGCGAGCCATTGACCATTACTTGGCTGTTCACGCCATCAAGCTTAGGCTCTGCAGTGCCCTCTTCAAGATCAAGGATAAAGGTCTCAGCACTTAACTTACCCAACAGCGCTTTCATGGTTGTGTTCTCAATCAGCTCACCACGATTGATGATACCAATGTTACGACACAGCATTTCCGCTTCTTCTAGGTAGTGCGTAGTCAAGATAATGGTAATGCCTTGCTTCTCGTTGATCTCTTTCAGGAATTCCCACATCGAACGACGCAGCTCAATATCAACACCCGCCGTTGGTTCATCAAGGATCAGCAAATGAGGTTCATGCATCAGTGCACGAGCGATCATCAAACGACGCTTCATACCACCAGACAAGTTACGCGCACGCTCGCCACGCTTTTCCCACAAGTCGAGTTGAGATAGGTACTTTTTCGCACGCTCTTTAGCTAAAGCCTTCGGCACACCGTAGTAACCCGCTTGTTGAAGAACAATCTGCTCAACGGTTTCGAAAGGGTTAAAGTTAAACTCTTGCGGCACTAGTCCTAAGTTCTGCTTTGCTAACTCAAGATCAGTATCGATGTCATACCCAAACACTCTAACCTTGCCTGAGGTTTTGTTCACGAGAGAGGAAATAACGCCAATGGTGGTCGATTTACCCGCACCATTTGGACCAAGGAGCGCGTAAAAGTCGCCCTTTTTCACTTGTAAACTGATGCCTTTGAGAGCCTCAAAGCCCCCAGCATAAGTTTTTCTTAATTGCTCAATTTCTAATGCATACATAGAGATAGACTGCCATTTGCGATAGATAGATGTTGATGACCGAGTATGAGGAAGAGAGTAGAACTTAAAACGAGCTAGCTGAACACTAACCCAAAACTTGTTTACTCGACCATTTTGCAAACAAGTTTATCGTTGATTGACGATTAACACAAACATCGATTGATACTTTCTTTTTAAGAGACGAGCGGTCTTATTATCTATAGATGTAAAAATGCCGCTAAGTCATTCGCTTAACGGCATTTCGTGTTTATAAATGAATTCAGTTTTATTCGCTAAAATCCAAACAAAGATTAACTAGAATTGCTTACTAAACCGTTTCGAATTGATGCTCGTCTCTATCAACATAACTCGTAGCAGCGGTGAGCGCCTCATATCGGAATCGATAGGTGTTGGACTCCGGCACTAAATCAATCACGTGGAATTTCTCTAGCTGCTGACGGGTATTCTCGTTTGGACACAACAAATAAACCTCACATTCAGCATCGAGGGCATCTTTGATTGCGTTCTCTAGCGCGAGGCCAACGGTCACGTCAATCATAGGCACATCCGTCAGATCTAAGATCATTGCTTCATAATCAGAGATGCTTGAGTGCTGGCGCGATATCGCCTTCGAAACACTGAAAATCATCGGTCCAGAAAGATAGAAGAACAACACCTTACCGTTAGCGGTATCTAAAAGCTGACGTTCGCTGTCCGTCAGCGGGATATCGTCTTCGTCATCACCATCACTGATGGACTTTACTTGTCTGGCTTGTTCACGACTCAAACGTTCAATAATCAGGATGTTCGATATAAAGACACCAAGACCAACAGCAATAATCAAATCAACAAATACGGTAAGGAGCATCACGCCATACATCACGCCCATGCCCGCATAACTCACCTTGTGTGCGCGCTGAATGAAACTCCAATCAAGAATATTGAAACCCACATACATCGCGATACCCGCGAGCACGGCCATTGGGATCGGTTCGGTCAAACCACCCGCCACCAATACCACCAGCGCCAGAACTAATGCACGAATTACACCTGAAAGTGGCGAACGAGCACCTACTTGGATATTCGTGACCGTCCCCATCGTAGCGCCAGCGCCCGGCAAAGCGCCGAACAAGCCAGAAATCATATTGGCGATGCCCTGTCCACGAAGCTCTTTATCAGAGTCATGCTCTTTACGAGTCAATGAGTCACCGATCACAGCGGTAAGCAGCGTATCGATACAACCCAACGTACCCAACACCAAGGCATCAATCACCATGGTAGTGAACAGTTCAGGGCTAATCGTTGGAATAACTAAAGAAGGTAAGCCGGCCGGGATTTCACCAATACGACGAATAGAATCAGTATCGAAGATGATGACCGACAATAGGGTCACAGCAACTAGAGCTACCAATTGTGCAGGGACATACTTACGGTATTTAGCAGGAAAACCAAAAAGGATACCGAGCGTTAGTGCCCCTAAAAACAGTTCGCTTATTTTCAGGTTGGCCAAGGTATCAGGCAACGCAGAAAGTGTGCCCATCACTCCACCAGATGGAGCAGCATGCCCTAACAAAGGAGAAAGCTGTAAGATGATCAGAATAACGCCAATGCCCGACATAAAGCCGGAGATCACGCTATATGGCATCAAAGTAACGTATTTACCGAGCTTTAATGTCCCAAGTAATATCTGAAATGCACCCGCCATCATCACCACGGTAAAGGTCATTGCCATGCCAGTTTCAGGATATTTAGCGACCATGCTGGTCATCACCGCCGTCATGATCACCGTCATGGGTCCGGTAGGCTCTGATATCAAACTGCTGGAACCGCCAAATAAGGCTGCAAATAGGCCAACCATGATGGCGCCCCATAAGCCCGCTTCCGCCCCCGCTCCAGAAGCAACACCAAATGCTAATGCTAAAGGCAGTGAGATGATGGCTGTAGTGACACCGCCAAACATATCTCCTTTGAGATTGATATCCGCAAAACGACTTCCAAACAAAACACACCTTCCTGATGATGAAATGACAAACCTTATTACTTTAACAAATGAGTCTGTAACACAGAAAGTGTTAATTCAATCACATTATTCATGTCTTATAACCAGATGCTAGCTTCTACGCTAAGTTAATGATTTTAACAGCTAGAACACGTCAGATGAGTGCGAGTTGACACAGTTTTTACGAGATTGAATTTGTAACATTGTGTATAGTTATAATTCTTAATTAAGGGACGTAAGACGCAAAATGCCAGAGATTAAACAGCTTTTTGAAAACAACTCTAAATGGTCTGAAGAAATTCGTTCTCAAAGACCAGAGTATTTTACAACGCTTGAAGAGGGTCAAAACCCTGGTTTCCTATGGATCGGCTGCTCTGATAGCCGTGTACCGGCCGAGCGTCTCACTGGTTTGTATTCTGGCGAACTGTTTGTTCATCGAAATGTCGCTAACCAAGTGGTTCATACCGACCTAAACTGCCTGTCTGTTGTACAGTACGCGGTAGATGTACTCAAAGTTAAACACATTATTGTTTGTGGCCACTACGGTTGTGGTGGTGTTAATGCGGCGATTGATAACCCTAAACTTGGTCTAATCAATAACTGGTTACTTCACATCCGTGATAATTACCTAAAGTACCGTAAGCAAATCGAGGGGCTTCCTCGTGAGCAATGGGGTGACAAACTGTGCGAAATTAACGTTGCAGAACAAGTCTACAACCTTGGTAATTCAACCATCATGCAAAGCGCATGGGAACGTGGACAAGATATTGAAATCCACGGTGTGGTTTATGGTATTGGTAATGGCAAACTACAAGATCTTGGTGTGCGTTGCTCAAGCAATGACACGTTAGAAAACAGCCATTTAGAGGCGCTTGATAAAATCCTCTCGTCTCCAATTCTTGGTTAAGATTTAAACCTTATCGTTTTAATCACTAGATATAAGAAAGGCTCGCATTGTGCGAGCCTTTTTGTTTTGTCAGTCTTCAACAGAGTAATAATTACTCTTGAGGTACAACTTTACCGATGTAAGGTAGGTGACGATATTTCTGTGCGTAGTCGATGCCCACACCAACAACGAATTCGTCAGGAATTTCAAAACCAATCCACTTAGTATCAACAATCACTTCACGACGAGAAGGCTTGTCTAGCAGCGTACAAATCTCGATAGATTTAGGACCACGTAGGCTTAGAATCTCTTTCACTTTAGTCAGTGTGTTACCTGTATCGATAATATCTTCTACAAGTAGAACGTCTTTCCCTTGGATGTCGTCATCAAGGTCTTTCAAAATACGCACGTCACGCGAGCTTTCCATACCGTTGCCGTAGCTAGATGCGGTCATGAAATCAACTTGGTGAGTTAAATCGATAGCACGAGCAAGATCCGCCATAAAGACAAAAGATCCACGTAATAAGCCAACTAGAACTAGATCTTCACTACCGTTGTAGTGTTCCGTGATCTGTTTACCTAGTTCATTCACTCGATCCTGAACTTCTTGCTCAGAGATCATGACTTCAACTGTATGCTTCATACTGCTCTCATTTTATTTGGTGAATGCGACAAGTGTAGACAGTTTTGCCATTGATGCCGCTCAATTTTGTGGGTAAGTCTAGCATTGCTCAAATACCCACACCACCTTATGGTTCGAATTTACTCATACATTCTCAACGAAGTGTGCGCTGATGCCTTGTCTAATACTCGCTTCCTTTCACATCAATCCTGATCACGCTTTATGGATCTAGTTTGATGTAACTGCCTATAAAACAAGCTCAAAGGATTGACCATTCGCATATGCACCATTACACTCATCTTGGCTTAAATAATAATAAAATCATTAATATAAAAAATTCGTTGGCAAGGAAAACAAAATGGACTCAATCTCTAAGAGACCTAGAACTAGGCTTTCACCCCTAAAAAGAAAACTGCAATTGATGGAGATCGCTCTTGAAGTCTTCTCTCGTCGTGGCATTGGCCGTGGCGGTCATGCAGACATCGCAGACATTGCTCAAGTATCAGTTGCAACGGTATTTAACTACTTCCCAACCCGTGAAGACTTGGTTGATGAAGTGCTTAATCACGTGGTTCGCCAATTCTCTAACTTCCTTTCAGACAATATCGACTTAGATATTCACGCAAAAGAAAACCTACATAATATTGCGACTGAAATGGTGACGTTAGTGGCTCAAGATAGCCATTGGTTGAACGTATGGTTTGAATGGAGCGCTTCGACTCGTGATGAAGTGTGGCCTCTATTCGTAACCACTAACCGCACTAACCAGATGTTAGTACAAAATATGTTTAGCAAAGCGATTGAGCGCGGCGAAGTTTGCGACGATCACGACCCTAAGCATCTAGCAAACCTATTCCACGGCATCTGCTACTCGCTGTTCATTCAAGCGAAACGTGTGGAAACGCCAGAAGAGCTTTCAAGCTTAACAGATAGCTACCTAAACATGCTGTGCATCTATAAGTAGCTTCGAGCTTCGAGATAAATTGTTAAAGGGCTGGCCTAATGGGTTAGCCCTTTTTTTGTGAAGTGTAGTCGCTCTTCGCATCCCGAAGCACAGCGTACTCACATCTCGAAGTGAAATGTTTCTACTCTTTTCTTCAGATATAAAAAAGCCGCTGACGAATCAGCGGCTTTTAAAAACATTAGCGAGTGGCTAAGAAAGAATTACTTCTTCTTTTTCACAGCTTTTTTGTTTGGAAGGTCAGTGATTGAACCTTCGAATACTTCCGCAGCAAGACCAACAGACTCGTGTAGAGTTGGGTGAGCGTGGATAGTAAGAGCGATATCTTCTGCATCACAACCCATTTCGATTGCTAGGCCGATTTCGCCAAGAAGTTCACCACCGTTAGTACCAACAACAGCACCACCGATTACGCGATGAGTATCTTTATCGAAGATCATCTTAGTCATACCGTCTGCACAGTCAGAAGCGATTGCACGACCAGAAGCAGCCCAAGGGAAAGTAGCAACTTCGTAGTTCAGGCCTTCCGCTTTCGCTTCTTTCTCAGTCTTACCTACCCAAGCAACTTCTGGCTCAGTGTACGCAATTGATGGGATTACTTTAGGATCGAAGTAGTGCTTCTTACCAGAGATAACTTCAGCAGCTACGTGACCTTCATGCACACCTTTGTGAGCAAGCATTGGTTGACCAACAACGTCACCGATCGCGTGGATGTGAGGAACGTTAGTACGCATTTGCTTATCAACATTGATGAAACCGCGCTCATCAACTTCGATACCTGCTTTTTCAGCGTCGATAAGTGCACCGTTTGGAACACGACCGATAGCAACAAGAACAGCATCGTAGCGCTCAGCTTCAGCTGGTGCTTTTTTGCCTTCCATTGAAACGTAGATACCGTCTTCTTTCGCTTCAACAGCAGTCACTTTAGTTTCAAGCATTAGCTTGAACTTGTTCTTGATGCGTTTAGTGAAGACTTTAACGATGTCTTTATCCGCAGCTGGGATAACTTGATCGAACATCTCAACAACTTCAACTTTAGAACCTAGAGAGTGGTAAACCGTACCCATCTCAAGACCGATGATACCGCCGCCCATGATAAGCAGTTTTTCTGGTACTTCGTTTAGTTCTAGTGCATCCGTAGAATCCCAAATACGTGGGTCTTCATGTGGGATGAAAGGAAGTTTGATTGGGCGAGAACCCGCTGCAATGATTGCATTATCAAAGTTAATTGTTGTCGTTTCTTCGCCAACAACTTCGATGCTGTTAGGACCAGTAAACTTACCGAAACCGTTAACAACAGTAACGTTACGCATCTTAGCCATACCGCCAAGACCGCCAGTCAGTTGATCAACTACTTTGTCTTTCCAGATACGAACTTTGTTGATGTCCGTTTGTGGCTCACCGAATACAACGCCGTGCTCTGCCATCGCTTTTGCTTCTTCAATTACTTTAGATACGTGAAGAAGTGCTTTTGATGGAATACAACCAACGTTTAGACATACACCACCAAGAGTGCTGTAACGTTCAACTAGTACTGTTTCTAGACCTAAATCCGCACAACGGAATGCCGCTGAGTAGCCAGCAGGACCTGAACCAAGTACAACAACTTGGGCTTTAATTTCTTTGCTCATTGTGACCTCTTGTAGTCATTATCCCTAACAGGCTGAGTAGATGTTCTTAAAATTATTGGGCTTTCAAACAAGAAACATTTTACAGAGATGTTAACAGTGTGAAAGTAGCTTTAAGTTAGCCTGTGAGCTAGACAACAATTCCCCCGCAGTTTATGAGAAATGCCGGAAACTGTTCTCTAAAAATAGTCTTTATATAAAGAATTAAGGTGACCCGAAAGTCACCTTAATAATTACTTTCTCAATTACAGTACTAGACGACGAATGTCAGATAGTGCGCTGTTTAGGAAAGTAATGAAGCGTGCACCTTCAGCACCATCGATCACTCGGTGATCGTATGATAGAGACAGTGGAAGCTGTAGACGTGGTTGGAACTCTTTACCATTCCAAACTGGCTTAATCTCAGACTTAGATACACCTAGGATACCTACTTCTGGAGCATTTACGATTGGAGTAAATGCAGTACCGCCAATACCACCAAGGCTAGAGATTGTGAAACAACCGCCTTGCATGTCTGCCGCTGTTAGCTTACCAGAACGTGCTTTCTTAGAAACAACCATTAGTTCTTCAGATAGCTCGTAAATACCTTTCTTGTTCACGTCTTTGAAAACAGGAACAACTAGGCCGTTTGGTGTATCAACTGCGATACCCACGTTTACGTACTTCTTAAGAATGATGCTTTCGCCATCGTCAGAAAGAGACGAGTTGAATGCAGGGAATGCTTCTAGCGCTTTAGCAACAGCTTTCATGATGAACACAAGTGGAGTGATCTTCATGCCAGTGTCTTTCTTCGCTTCGATTGCGTTCTGTTCTTTACGGAATGCTTCTAGCTCAGTGATGTCTGCGTTGTCCCACTGTGTAACGTGAGGGATCATTACCCAGTTACGGTGCAGGTTAGCGCCAGAGATCTTCTTAATCTTAGAAAGCTTCTGAACTTCAGTTTCGCCGAACTTGCTGAAGTCAACTTTTGGCCATGGTAGTAGACCAAGAGCAGAACCGTCACCGCCTTTGCCAGATGCTGCAGCACCAGACTCAAGACGCTTAAGTGCATCTTTAACGTAAGACTGAACGTCTTCTTTAAGGATACGGCTCTTACGACCAGTACCTTTAACCTTAGAAAGGTTAACGCCAAATTCGCGAGCAAGACGACGAACAACTGGAGAAGCGTGTGCGTAGTCACCGTTCTCTTGGAAGTCGCCAGCTGCTGGAGCTACTGCTTCTGCTTTAGGACGGTCCGCCGATGCGGCAGGTGCTGCTGCCGGAGCTGCTGCTTGTGCTGGAGCTGAAGCCGCTACTGCTACTGGAGCTGCGCCTTCAACAACGAAAGTCATGATTGAAGAGCCTGTTGACACTTTGTCGCCAGCTGCAATCTTGATTTCTTTTACTGTACCAGCGAATGGTGCAGGTACTTCCATTGAAGCTTTGTCGCCTTCAACAGTAATTAGAGATTGCTCTTCTTCTACTGTATCGCCAACCGCTACCATGATTTCAGTAACTTCTACTTCGTCGCCACCGATATCTGGAACGTTCACTTCCTTCTCAGCAGATGCTGCTGCAACTGGTGCCGCCGCCGGAGCAGGAGCTGCTGCAACTGGAGCGCCAGAACCTGCCACTTCAAATACCATTACTAGAGAACCAGTAGATACTGAGTCACCAGAAGCGATCTTGATTTCTTTAACGATACCAGCGAATGGTGCAGGAACTTCCATTGAAGCCTTGTCACCTTCAACAGTAAGAAGAGATTGCTCTTCTTCTACTGCGTCGCCAATAGCGACCATGATTTCAGTTACTTCAACTTCATCACCGCCGATATCAGGAACGTGAACTTCTTTAAGCTCAGCTGCCGCTGCAGGAGCAGCTGCAACTGGTGCCGCCGCTTCAACTGCTGGCGCAGCCGGTGCTGCTGCAGCACCTTCCGCTTCGAAGATCATGATAAGAGAACCAGTAGAAACAGAATCACCTTCTGAAATCTTGATTTCTTTAACGATACCCGCTTGAGACGCAGGAACTTCCATTGAAGCTTTGTCGCCTTCAACAGTGATCAGTGACTGTTCTTCTTCAACCTTGTCGCCAACGTTTACAAGAATCTCAGTTACTTCAACCTCGTCAGCACCGATGTCTGGTACATTAATTTCGATTGTCATTGTATTTACCTACCTTAATGCCAGTCTTATGCGTATTGCGGGTTAGTTTTTTCTGTGTCGATATCGAACTTAGCAATTGCTTCAACAACTACTGATTTCTCGATGTCACCACGTTTAGCCAGTTCAGTTAGAGCTGCAACTACGATGTAGCCAGCGTTAACTTCGAAGTGACGACGTAGGTTTGCACGGCTGTCAGAACGGCCGAAACCATCTGTACCAAGTACTTTGTAAGACTCAGTTGGCATGTACGCACGTACTTGCTCAGCGTAGTTCTTCATGTAGTCAGTCACTGCGATTGCAGGCTCTTTACCAAGAACAGTCGTGATGTACGGTACTTTCTCTTCAGCTTCTGGGTGAAGCATGTTGTCACGCTCTACCGCTTGGCCGTCACGAGTCAGTTCGTTGAACGACGTTACTGAGAATACATCAGATGCTACGCCGTACTCTTCGCTTAGAATTTCAGCCGCTTTACGCGCTTCATTCATGATAGTACCAGAGCTCATTAGTTGAACTTTGCCCTTAGCACCAGCGTGAGATTCAAGCTTGTAGATACCCTTACGAATGCCTTCTTCAGCGCCTTCTGGCATTGCTGGCATTGCGTAGTTCTCGTTCATTACTGTTAGGTAGTAGTAAACGTTCTCTTGGTTCTCACCGTACATGCGACGGATACCGTCTTGCATGATAACCGCTAGCTCGTAAGCAAACGTTGGGTCGTAAGAGATACAGTTAGGGATCGTGTTCGCTTGAATGTGCGAGTGACCATCTTCGTGCTGTAGACCTTCACCATTCAGTGTTGTACGACCTGCAGTAGCACCTAGTAGGAAGCCACGAGCTTGTTGGTCGCCTGCTAACCAAGCCATGTCGCCAATACGTTGGAAACCGAACATTGAGTAGTAGATGTAGAACGGGATCATCGGTAGATCGTTTGTGCTGTATGAAGTTGCAGCAGCAACCCATGAAGCCATAGAACCTAGTTCGTTGATACCTTCTTGAAGAACTTGACCAGACGTTGCTTCTTTGTAGTAAGAAACGATGCCTTTATCTTCAGGTGTGTATTCTTGACCGTGTGGGTTGTAGATACCAACCTGACGGAATAGACCTTCCATACCGAATGTACGAGCTTCATCACAGATGATAGGAACGATGTTCTTACCAATGTTCTTATCTTTAAGAAGGATGTTTAGCGTACGTACATAAGCCATAGTTGTAGAGATATCACGCTTCTGTTCACCTAGTAGAGGTGCGAATGCGTCTAGCTCAGGAACCTTGAACTCTTGAGTAAACTTAGGAAGACGAGCAGGCGTGTAACCGTGTAGAGCGTTACGACGAGCGTGCATGTATTCGTACTCAGGCGTACCTTCTTCTAGTTTCAGGTAAGGAAGCTCTGTGATTTTCTCATCAGAAAGAATGTCTTCTAGGCCTAGACGATCACGTAGGTGTTGAACATGAGTCATGTCCATTTTCTTAACACCGTGTGCAATGTTCTTACCTTCAGCTGCATCACCCATACCGTAACCTTTAACAGTCTTAGCTAGGATTACAGTTGGCTTACCGTTTGTCTCTTTTGCATTGTTGAATGCAGCAAACAGTTTAGAAGAATCGTGACCACCACGCTTAAGCGCGAAGATTTCGTCATCAGTCATATCTGCAACTAGTGCAGCTGTTTCTGGGTACTTACCAAAGAAGTGCTCACGTACGTATGCGCCATCTTTAGATTTGAATGTCTGGTAGTCACCATCGATAGTTTCGTTCATTAATTGAAGAAGCTTACCAGTCGTGTCTTTAGCCAGTAGAGAATCCCAGTTGCTACCCCAGATAACTTTAACAACGTTCCAACCTGCGCCTTTGAATAGGCCTTCAAGTTCTTGAATGATGCTACCGTTACCCATTACAGGGCCGTCTAGACGCTGTAGGTTACAGTTGATTAGGAAACATAGGTTGTCTAGCTTCTCACGCGCAGCGAAAGAGATAGCACCACGTGATTCTGGCTCATCCATCTCACCGTCACCTAGGAACGCGTATACGCGTTGCGCTGAAGTTTCTTTCAGGCCACGGCCGTCAAGGTACTTAAGGAAGCGCGCTTGGTAGATAGCAGAGATAGGACCAAGACCCATAGATACTGTCGGGAACTGCCAGAACTCAGGCATCAGTTTCGGGTGCGGGTAAGAAGGGATACCTTTACCATCAACTTCTTGACGGAAGTTATCTAGCTGTTCTTCAGTTAGACGACCTTCAACGAATGCACGAGAGTAGATACCTGGAGAGATGTGACCTTGGTAATAAACTAGATCGCCACCGTCCGTCTCATTTGGAGCACGGAAGAAGTGGTTGAAACATACTTCGTAGAACGCTGCAGCTGACTGGTAAGAAGCCATGTGACCA
Organism: Vibrio sp. FE10; assembly: GCF_030297155.1. NCBI lineage: Bacteria > Pseudomonadati > Pseudomonadota > Gammaproteobacteria > Vibrionales > Vibrionaceae > Vibrio > Vibrio apostichopi. Next base: position 3,218,236 of record NZ_AP028067.1, read on the forward strand.
CCAAGGTCTAGGTCTTTCTTAGAAGCACGCAATACGATCATGATTGCGTTCCAGCGAATAATCGAACGAATACGACGCTCAAGAGTTACGTCACCAGGGTAAGCTGGCTCTTGTGCTGCTGGAATTGTGTTGATGTAGTTCGTGTTGATGCCTGTAGCCATATCAACACCATCTAAACGCGCTTTATCTAGAACTTGTTCTAGTAAAAACTGTGCACGTTCTACACCTTCTTCACGTACTACTGACTCAAGAGCTTCTAACCAATCTTGAGTTTCCAGAGCATCAACGTCATGCTTCATGTCAGACATGGCGATCTATCCTTTTTGTTAGTTGGATTCTACTAAACACGTAAAAAGCCGAAGTATTACGGCTATTTACCCTGTTGGATTCGACGTAAAGAACGTTCGCGGCGCGATTCTTCTTTGGTCAAATCCATCAATGTTTCTTCGATGTAAGCTAAATGAGAGTGTGACATTTCACGAGCCTGTTCTGGCTGTCCTGAAACGATCGCATCCACAATGTTAGCTCGATGTATACTCACTTTCTCCACAACGTCTTTACGACGATGCAACAGCTTTAAATTTTCTAAGACGTTTTGCTCGAGTAACGGAGCCAAGCTACGAACAATGTGCAATAACACCACATTGTGCGCTGCCTCTGTTAAAGCAATAAGAAAAGCCATCACAGCTGCAGATTCGGCTTCAATATCACCCTTATCTTGCGCACCGCGAATTTTTTCTTGGCATGCTTGAATTCGAGCAAAGTCTTCATCAGTGCCACGTAATGCCGCGAAGTAAGCCGAAATCCCTTCCATCGCATGACGCGATTCCAACAAGTCTAGTTGGGTTTCAGAATGGGAGGACAACAAATTAAGCAAAGGATCTGAAAAGCTTTTCCAGATATTTTCGCTAACAAACGTACCTCCACCTTGACGGCGAGTAAGCAAGCGTTTTGCTTCTAAACGTTGTATCGCTTCTCGGATTGAAGGACGAGACACATCGAACTGTTTCGCCAGTTCGCGCTCAGGCGGCAGCTGCTGCCCTGGAGCCAGTGTTCCTTCCACTATCAACCTTTCTAACTCTTGTTCGATAACGTCCGAGAGTTTTGGCTGACGAATCCTTTGATAAGCCATAGTTTGTTATTCTTCTTTTTCTTCGCTGACAATTGGTATTACCAATTTTAAGTTGGGCAGAAATTAACATAATTAAAACGCTACTGTCCAGCCTAAAGTTGACCTGAATCATAGAACACAATGTGAATTAACCGTGATTTAACAAATGAAATTTAAAACAGCAACCAAATTGGTCTTACCATTTACAGGGGTAATACTTTTGGGGAGGTTTCGTGCTAGAAAGTTTCAGGATAAAAATGAATTGTTTCAGAAAGATTAGCGCCACTTGATTAAAAATCGAACCAAGCGCACATTTAAGGTGGAAATTCTGTTCATAAGTTTTAATAAATGGGTGTTTGATAAGCTCGTCACACTCTCGATTTATTGATGCTCACCGTCCGACCACTTCCTTTACAAAAGCACAACAAAAATTCACAAACAATTATGCTCATCGTTGATTATCTAGAGCCCTTCAATGAGCAGAGTCTTGTTGTGAATTCGGATTTAGAAGCTCAGTTGACCTTGATATTTCTTCCAATCAAAAACCAAACCGGGGTCAGTTTTTCGTAGCGGGGCGATGTATTGGTGGCCAGTGATACGCTGACGAGTAATCTGCGGGAAGTTCGACACCAATGTCTCCGTCAATTGAGCCAGAGACTGATATTGCTGCTCGGTATAAGCAACAAAGTCACTGCCTTCCAATTCAATGCCAATAGAGTAATCATTGCACCTTTCGCGGCCAGCGAAGCTCGATTGGCCCGCATGCCAAGCTCGGTCTAAGAAAGAAACGAACTGCACCACTTCCCCATCACGACGAATCAAGCAATGCGCCGAAACGCCCATTTGGTGAATCACCTTAAAAAACGGATGCTCAGCGGAATCGAGTTTTCCCGTAAAAAACTGTTCGATGTAAGGCCCACCAAATTGACCCGGTGGCAAACTGATGTTGTGGACCACCAGCAAAGAGATATCGTCCCCCTTTGGCCTTGCATCAAAATAAGGGGAAGGTACATGCCGAGCGTTGCCATACCATCCGTTGGAGCTGATCGTCATCTTGGTCTCACTTTCTTTTCTGCTAGCACAATAAGATTGTGACCTTGCCCATAGAGCAGTCGCGCTAGCCTCTTTAATTTGAAGTTAAGCAAGAGTATCATTCCATTCCCACTCCCTTTCAAGATTAGATTTGCGATGAAAAACACACATAACAGCCACCAACGCCTTGATTACTTAAAAGAGCAACTGCCGCTAGAGATCACTCGCTCAGTCGCTGAGACCATCAAAGAAGATCTAGGCGGAACGTTAGATCCAGCGGCTGATATCACGGCAAGTCTAATCCCAGCAGACGCAATCAACAGCGCAACCATCATTACACGTGAGCACGGTGTGTTCTGTGGTAAAGCTTGGGCTGACGAAGTGTTTAAGCAATTGGGCGGTGAAGTCACTATCGAGTGGAACGTAGAAGATGGCGACAAGGTTGAACCAAACCAAACGCTTTGTTCGTTAACAGGCCCAGCACGCGCACTATTAACCGGTGAGCGTAATGCCATGAACTTCATTCAAACACTATCGGGTTGTGCGACTACAACAGCCATCTACGCTGACAAAATCAAGCATACAGAATGCCGCCTGTTAGACACTCGCAAAACGATTCCAGGCCTACGTAGCGCACTAAAATACGCAGTGGCTTGTGGTGGTGGTTTCAACCACCGTATTGGCGTTTTTGATGCTTACCTAATCAAAGAAAACCACATCATCGCATGTGGCGGTATCGAGAAAGCAATCTCTACAGCAAAAGAGCTTAACCCAGGTAAACCTGTGGAAGTAGAAACAGAAAGCCTAGCAGAACTAGAACAAGCGATCAGCGCAGGTGCAGACATCATCATGCTAGACAACTTCACCACAGACATGATGCGTGAAGCCGTTAAAATCAACGCAGGTCGTGCAGCATTAGAGAACTCCGGTAACATCACTCTAGACACTATCGCAGAGTTCGCTGAAACAGGTGTTGATTACATCTCGGTTGGTGCACTTACTAAGCATTTAAAAGCGATGGATTTATCAATGAGATTCAAAGCTTAATTTACTGAAATATAAATAACTTATTCATAAAGGCACGGTTAACTACCGTGCCTTTTTTATTGCTTAAATTATCAGTATTTCAATCACTTATTTAAGTTGATCGCATAATTTTGCGTTCCATATGAAACGCCACACTAATAAATACCAAACCACTCGCGACCACACCTGAATACCATTCCACTTCCCCATTCCGACTTCTATTCTCTCAATCAACCAGTGCTTGCGCTGAAACAAACTAAACAATGGAATAGAACAATGAATAACAAAAATAGAAGAACAAATCAGAAAGGCTTTACGCTGATTGAATTGATGATTGTGGTAGCGATTATTGGCGCTCTATCAGCGATCGCGATACCCGCATACAAAGATTACGTAGCAAAAAGTGAAGTTGCAGCAGCAGTAGCAACTATGAAAGCTTTACTCACGCCGGCAGAACTAACCTATCAAGAAAAAGGGAAATTAGCAGCTAACACTGATTTAGGTGACTTGGGCATCTCCGCAGGTTCTAATGTATTAGGAACTATTAGTGTACCAACCGACAACGATATTAAATTCCTGTTCGGATCAAAAAGTGCGATATCCAACGCCTACATCACATACTCTAGAACCGACACTGGCTGGACATGTGCTGTAGTCTCAGGTGGCGTAAGTAGCTTACCAACCATTGATAGTTGCTCATAAGTGCTCACCAACCTCCCAACCGTTCTACGTCAGGCTAACCTTCTTAGCCTGGCTCAAGAACAAGCCGTTGCGGAACATGTACATGCTTCAGGTGTTTCTACCCCTGAAGCTTTGCTCGCTCTAGACATCTTCACTAGCGAGAGTCTCGCGCATAACATTCAGGCCATCTTCGGTCTGCCACCGGTGCAACTCGCCAATACTGACTACGAAGTCTTATGCGACCAATTAGGGCTTCGCGAGCTGATCACTAAATATCACGCTATTCCGATTTCAGTATCTAGTTCGACTCTCACTCTCGCCTCAGCTGATCCAACCGACTTACAAGCAGAAGATGATTTCCGATTCGCGACCGGATTGCAGATAGAACTCGTTGTCGCTAACTACTCTGAATTAGAAGGCGCAATACGAAAGCTGTATGGACGTTCGATTTCCGGGCAAGACTCCAAGCGTAAAGAGATCACCCAAGATGAACTCGCCAACCTGGTTGAAGTCTCTGATGATGAGATGACTTCAATTGAAGATCTCAGCCAAGACGATTCTCCTGTTAGCCGTTTTATCAATCAAATACTGGTTGATGCGGTGCGTAAAGGTGCATCGGATATCCACTTTGAACCTTATGAAGAACGCTTCCGAGTACGACTGCGCTGTGATGGTATCCTTGTTGAAATACAACAACCCGCTTCCCACCTAAGTCGCCGTTTATCAGCTCGCTTAAAGATCCTCGCCAAGCTGGATATCGCTGAGCGTCGCTTACCTCAAGATGGTCGTATCAAGTTGCGTTTAAATGACGAACTCGCGATTGATATGCGGGTTTCTACGCTGCCAACATTATGGGGAGAAAAGATCGTTCTGCGTCTTTTAGATAGCAGCGCGGCCAATCTAGATATCGATAAGTTGGGTTACAGCGAAGATCAAAAAGCACTCTATCTCAATGCATTGAAACGCCCACAAGGTATGATCTTGATGACCGGACCAACCGGCAGTGGGAAAACCGTTTCTCTCTATACTGGCCTTCGAGTGCTTAACACCACTGAGCGCAACATCTCAACAGCTGAAGATCCTGTCGAAATCAATCTATGTGGGATCAATCAAGTTCAAGTCGCACCCAAAATCGGTTTTGGATTTGCTGAAGCATTGCGATCATTTTTACGACAAGATCCCGATGTGGTCATGGTCGGTGAGATCCGCGATTTAGAAACCGCAGAGATCGCGATCAAAGCATCGCAAACCGGACACCTCGTTCTTTCGACACTGCATACCAACTCCGCTGCAGAAACCGTGACTCGACTCGCTCACATGGGCATTGAACCCTTTAATCTTGCTTCATCACTAAGCCTGATTATCGCCCAACGACTGGCAAGACGATTGTGTAACCACTGTAAAGCCGCTGACGACTCTCCGGACATATTTCTGCGCCACTCTATCCCTAACAGCCAAACGATCTACAAAGCCAATCCACAAGGGTGTAATGAATGTAACCAGGGATACTCTGGGCGAGTGGGGATTTATGAAGTTATGCCGTTTAGCGATCAATTAAAAAACAGCCTGATCGACAAACCGAACGCGTTAGCCATTGAAAACTTGGCGCGCCGAGAAGGCATGCGAACACTACAAGAATCAGGGCTAGATAAATTGTTGGAAGGCACCACCAGCTATCAAGAACTACAACGTGTTCTGTACCTATAATCCACGGAGCGAGAATGAGTAGTAAAACCAAACAATCACAACTAAAAAACTACCATTGGAAGGGAATAAACAGCTCCGGAAAGAAAGTATCAGGGCAAACCTTGGCATTGACGGAATTAGAGGTGCGAGAAAAGCTCAAAGACCAGCATATCCAAATTAAGAAAATCAAAAAGAAGAGCATCTCAGCACTGACTCGTTTAACACACCGAGTTAAGGCCAAAGACATCACAGTACTAACTCGGCAACTCGCAACGATGTTAGCAACGGGTGTTCCTATCGTGCAGGCCATCAAGTTAGTCTCAGACAACCATCGCAAAGCTGAAATGAAGTCTATCTTGTCGCATATCTGTAAAGGCGTAGAAGCAGGCACTCCGATTTCAAAAGCCATGCGCACCGCAAGCCGTCACTTTGATGATCTGTATACCGACTTAGTTGCGACAGGAGAACTCTCAGGAAACCTAGCGCAAGTCTTTGAACGTTTGGCGACATACCGTGAAAAAAGTGAGCAACTAAAATCTAAAGTTATAAAGGCTCTCATCTACCCAGCAATGGTTGTTGCGGTCGCCCTTACCGTTTCCTACTTAATGCTAACCATGGTCATCCCGGAGTTTGAATCGATGTTTTCTGGTTTTGGAGCAGACTTACCTTGGTTCACTCAGCAAGTGCTTTATCTTTCCCACTGGATGCAGGCCTACAGTTTCTATACTGCTATTGGTATTGGTTTATTAATTCTGTCCGTTCAGCAACTGCGTCAGCGATCTTACTCGATTCGACTTTCAACCAGTCGTCTTGGTTTACGCTTTCCTATCTTAGGTGCTGTCATCACTAAGGCATCAATTGCCAAGTTCAGTCGGACGCTATCAACCAGTTTTAGTTCCGGGATTCCCATCTTAACAAGCCTGAAAACAACGGCTAAAACGGCGGGTAATCTGCATTATGAATCGGCAATCATCGAGGTTCACCGTGAGACTGCCGCAGGCATGCCGATGTACATTGCAATGCGCAATACCAACGCCTTCCCAGAGATGGTTTTGCAGATGGTGATGATTGGTGAAGAGTCAGGAAACCTTGATGATATGCTCAATAAAGTCGCTTCCATTTACGAGTTTGAAGTAGACAACACCGTCGATAACCTAGGTAAAATTCTCGAACCGCTGATTATTGTCTTTTTGGGTACCGTTGTTGGTGGGCTTGTTGTCGCGATGTACTTACCGATCTTTAATCTTATGAGTGTGTTAGGATAGCCAAAAGCAACTAAACACCCATGAGTAGCCAACCTCTACTCATATAGATCAAGTGGTAAAAGGACACTATGGAAGTATTTCACTACTATCCTTGGCTATTCCCCGTATTAGCTTTCATTTTTAGCCTTCTTATCGGCAGTTTTCTCAACGTCGTCATACACCGTTTACCGATTATGATGGAACGAGAATGGCAACAAGAGTGCTCGGAGTATTTCTCTCAATATAAAATTCCAGCGCCAGAGGGAAAGTTTAATCTCAGCATTCCTCGTTCTACCTGCCCAAAATGCCAAACCCAATTAAGGGTAATCGACAATATTCCTGTATTAAGCTGGCTGTTCTTAAAAGGCAAATGCCATAGCTGTGATAATCCAATCAGTGCTCGCTACCCTTTGGTCGAACTGCTTACCGCAATCCTTTGTACCGTAGTCGCTAGTCATTTTGGTTTCAGTTACTACGCCATCGCCCTGATCTTTTTCACCTTTGCATTGATTACCGCAACCTTTATCGATCTCGATACCATGCTGCTGCCAGATCAAATTACTCTACCTTTAGTTTGGTCTGGTATTGCTTTAGCTCTGTTTAACGTCAGCCCAGTATCGCTTCAAGATTCAGTGATTGGTGCAATGGCTGGCTACCTAGCCCTATGGTCCGTTTATTGGCTGTTCAAGCTACTAACGGGCAAAGAAGGCATGGGTTACGGCGACTTCAAGCTTTTGGCTGCGCTTGGCGCATGGCTTGGCTGGCAGCACCTACCAATGATCATTCTTTTGTCGTCGCTGGTCGGTTTGGTTTTCGGCTTGATTCAACTTCGCTTGAAACAACAAGGCATAGATAAAGCCTTCCCATTTGGTCCTTACCTAGCGATTGCTGGTTGGGTAAGCCTATTGTGGGGCAATGACATCATGGGTTGGTATTTCACTTCTGTGCTAGGGATTTAATCATGGCAATCATTATCGGATTAAGTGGTGGTATCGCCAGTGGCAAAACCACGGTAGCCAACCTATTCAATGAGCATTTCAATATTGATATTGTCGATGCTGATATCGTGGCACGTGAAGTGGTGGCATTGGGCAGCGAAGGCCTAAAGCAGATCGCTACTCATTTTGGTGAAGACATATTGATCGAAGATGGGACACTAAACCGAGCTAAACTGCGCGAAGTGATCTTCTCTGAACCCACCGAAAAACAGTGGCTCAATGATCTTCTTCATCCAATGATCCGCAACAAAATTGACAGTGACCTGTCTAAAGTCACATCCCCTTATGCTTTATTAGTTGCACCGCTATTGGTTGAAAACCAAATGCAAGGTATGGCCGATCGCGTTTTAATCGTTGATGTGCCTACAGAAGTGCAAATAGAACGCACAATGAGTCGTGACAATGTTTCGAAGGAACAGGTTGCCGCAATTTTAAAATCACAAGCTTCAAGAGAACAGCGCTTAGCAGTTGCAGATGACGTGATTAAAAACCATACTAAAAACCAAGAACTTTTGCCTCAAATCACAGATTTACATCAAAAGTATCTGGCAATCAGTACAGTAGATGGGTCAGAATAGAACTATGTTGAATGAAGGTTTGCTTGATGATCACCCATAAATTTGAACATCCTCTAAATGAGAAAACAAGAATCTACTTAAGAGTTGAATCACTCTTGAGGCAGCTCCACCTGTCTTCTACATTTTCGGATGCTCAACAGTATCAACTCTTTTTCCGTTCAATCTTTGATCTGATTGAAATATTCGAACAGATCCAACTTAAGAGTGAACTGGCGAAAGACATTGAGAAACAACGTGTAACCTACAAGAGTTGGTTAGATGTTGAAGGTGTCGATCAAGAGATGCTAACGTCGTTACTCAATGATATTGGCAACATCTATCGCGAACTGATGCAGGCCGAACGTTTTGGGCAATCCCTAAAAGAAGACCGCTTCCTGAGTGCGATTCGTCAACGCTTTAATTTACCCGGTGGTTCGTGCTGCTTTGATTTACCCGCACTGCATTATTGGCTGCACCTACCTCTCGATAAAAAAATGAGAGATGCCAAAGCATGGATGGACAGCCTACAACCGCTGTATGAAGCGCTGACACTGTGGTTAAAGCTCACCAGAGAGACTGGTCACTTTAAAGAGCAAATCGCTCGTGCAGGCTTCTTCCAGAGCGATGCTGATGAAGCGAATATCCTTCGCCTTTCTATTCCAATGCAATACGGCGCCTACCCGATGATCTCGGGCCATAAGAACCGTTTTGCCGTTAAGTTCATGAGTTTTGAAACAGGCCAAGCCTGTACTCAAGATATCGAATTTGAATTGGCTATCTGCACCTAATTAATTTCCTTTTATAGTTTGGCTTGAGTCCTCACTCGAGCCTAAACTCTTTCTTACAATACCCTCTAATTAAGAATCAATATGTCGAAAAAAATCACCATCGTAAAATGCCCTCAATGTAATACCGACGTTGAATGGGGCGAGCAAAGCCCACATCGCCCGTTTTGCAGCAAGCAATGTCAGATGATTGATTTCGGTGAATGGGCAGACGAAGAGAACAGCATCGCTGGCGCACCAGACATGTCAGATAGCGATGGTTGGTCGGAAGACCCGCATTAAGCGAGTAGCGAGTAGCGAGTAGCGAGTAGCGAGTAGCGAGTAGCGAGTAGCGAGTAGCGAGTAGCGAGTAGCGAGTAGCGAGTAGCGAGTAGCGAGTAGCGAGTAGCGAGTAGCGAGTAGCGAGTAGCGAGTAGCGAGTAGCGAGTAGCGAGTAGCGAGTAGCGAGTAGCGAGTAGCGAGTAGCGAGTAAATTTTGAAGGGTTGACGTTTTACGTCAATCCTTTTTTATTGCCGGTAATAGGTTATTGGTAGAGATTCCCTACTCCTTCCTTCGTCAGTCTAGGGAATGACGGTTTTTGTAGGCTATTAAGTTCTATTTATCACTGCCGCCTTAAACGCAGCCCACTTCCAATAAATACCATCACCCGACTACGTGATTCCAGTTATCTATTCGTCATCCTCAAGAGCGAGGCGCAAGCGGGTTGGGGATCTCTTATCTACGATAACTCTAAATAGCAGGCACAAAAAAGCGGAGCCAAATGGCTCCGCTTTTATCGATAGAATGCAAAAAGAATTACTTCTTAGTAAGCTTCTCTTTAATACGAGCTGACTTACCAGAACGCTCACGTAGGTAGTACAACTTGGCACGACGTACTGCACCACGGCGTTTAACTTCGATGCTATCAACCATTGGAGAGTGAGTTTGGAACGCACGCTCTACACCTTCACCGTTCGAAATCTTACGAACTGTGAATGCAGAGTGAAGACCACGGTTACGAATAGCGATTACAACGCCTTCGAAAGCCTGTAGACGCTCACGGTCACCTTCTTTTACCTTAACCTTAACTACAACAGTGTCACCTGGTGCGAATTTAGGAAGGTCTGATTTTAGTTGCTCTTCTTCAAGAGCCTTGATGATGTTGCTCATTTGTATAAATTCCTAGAATAAACTGATACTAAATTTAATAGGTTACTGCTTGCTTTTCGTTAAGAGCGTTGCTCTTTAATGAATTCAGCCAGTAATTGTTCCTGTTCGTCAGTCAGAGCTAGGTTTTCCAGGAGTTCTGGTCTTCTTAGCCAAGTTCGGCCCAACGATTGTTTCAATCGCCAGCGACGAATGTCCTTATGGTTTCCAGACTTGAGTACCGAGGGCACATCTTTATCGTCTAGCACCTCAGGGCGCGTATAATGGGGACAATCTAGCAAACCATTTGCAAAAGAATCTTCTTCTGCTGAAGCGAAATCTCCAAGTACACCCGGAACAAACCGAGATACTGAATCAATCAACGTCATGGCTGGCAGTTCACCACCCGTCATCACAAAATCTCCAATCGACCATTCTTCGTCGACTTCAGATTGAATGATGCGCTCATCTACCCCTTCATAGCGACCACAAATAAGAAGCAAGTTCTCGTTCGTTGCCAGCTCTTCAACACCTTGTTGGTCGAGTTTACGACCTTGAGGTGAAAGGTAGATAACCTTCGTCTTTCCCGGTGCTGCCTGTTTGGCTGTTTGGATAGCGTCGCGCAAAGGCTGAACCATCATTAACATGCCAGGACCACCACCGTAAGGTCTGTCATCAACAGTGCGATGTTTATCATGAGTGAAATCACGAGGATTCCATGTCTCAATAGATAAAAGACCTTTTTTAACCGCTTGACCTGTTACTCCGAAATCAGTAACAGAACGGAACATTTCAGGAAACAGGCTAATTACGCCAACCCACATGTGTTCTCTCGCTCTGTAATTTGGAGTTAGAATCCAGGATCCCAGTCAACTTCGATCCGGCGAGCTTCGCGATCAACTTTCTTGATCACTTGCTCTTCAAGGTACGGGATTAACCGTTCCTTTTGGCCAAAAGCATCTTTAAGATTTGCTTTGATTACTAGAACATCGTTCGAGCCAGTTTCTAATAGGTCAGTAACCTCACCAAGGTTGTAACCTTTAGTGGTAAAAACTTGCATACCGAACAATTCGCGCCAGTAGAATTCATCTTCTGACAATTCAGGTAATGAAGCAGGGTCAATAGCAATTTCAAAGTTGGTCATCAGTTGCGCGTCTTCACGTACATCTAATCCCGCTAGCTTACATACATAGCCTTGGCCATGACGTTTCCAGCTTTCAACTTTATACTCAACCCACTCGCCCTTTAGCTTTAAATACCAAGGACTGTAATCAAATATGCTTTCAGCATTGTCTGTGTAGGAGAACACTTTAAGCCAGCCACGAATACCATAGGTAGACCCAAGTTTACCCATAACAATTCTTTCGTTTTGCTCGCTCATCGTTTCTTTACCCTTCATCGACATAAGCTATTTCTCTTTTTAAAAAAGAATTAAGCCGCTTTTTGAGCGTCTTTAACTAGCTTAGCTACGCGGTCAGATAGAGATGCGCCTTGACCAACCCAGTGGTTAACACGATCTAGGTCTAGACGTAGACCTTCTTCTTGACCTTGAGCAGTAGGGTTAAAGAAACCTACTTTCTCGATGAAACGGCCAGTTACAGAGTTACGGCTATCCGCAACTACGATTTGATAAAATGGGCGCTTCTTTGCACCGTGACGTGCCAAACGAATGGTTACCATGTCGTCCTCTTTGCTTTCTTAATAAAATAATTAACCCCAAGTATAAGTAAATAGCTTGGGGTCTCGTGCCAAATTAAAGCCCCGGAATTTTACTCTTATTCCGGTGCAATGCAAGGGCTTTAGCTATTTTTTCACCAACATAGCCACCGTACACTTTCTGTGACACGGCTAACACTATGAAAAGTAACGTAGCTAAAGCTTACATTTGTAGATTATCGGCCAAACGGGTTAAAACCACCACCCATTCCGCCCATACCTCCACCGCCGCCCATCATGCCCTGCATGTTGCGCATCATGCCTTTCATTCCACCCTTCTGCATTTTCTTCATCATCTTCTGCATTTGAGTGAACTGTTTCAGCATACGGTTTACATCTTGTACTTGAGTGCCAGAACCTGCAGCAATACGCTTCTTGCGTGAGCCTTTGATTAGGTCAGGACGTTGGCGCTCTTTCATTGTCATAGAGTTGATGATCGCTTCCATTTGCTTGAACATCTTATCATCAACTTTATCTTTTACGTTGTCCGGCAGCTGAGACATGCCTGGAAGCTTATCCATCATGCCCATCATGCCGCCCATGTTCTGCATTTGTCCTAGCTGTTCACGGAAGTCTTCAAGGTCAAAGCCTTTCTTCTCTTTGAACTTCTTAGCCAGTTTCTCTGCTTTCTCGGTATCAACGTTTTTCTGTAGGTCTTCAATAAGAGACAGTACGTCGCCCATACCAAGGATACGAGAAGCAACACGATCTGGGTGGAACGGTTCTAGTGCGTCAGTTTTTTCACCAACACCCAAGAATTTAATCGGTTTACCTGTGATATGACGAACAGATAGTGCAGCACCACCACGCGCATCACCATCCACTTTCGTTAAGATAACACCAGTAAGTGGTAGCGTATCGCCAAAGGCTTTTGCAGTATTCGCAGCATCTTGACCTGTCATTGCATCAACAACGAACAGTGTCTCTACTGGGTTAATTGCAGTATGAAGCTCTTTGATCTCGCCCATCATCTCTTCATCGATAGCCAAACGACCGGCAGTATCGACAATGAGTACGTCGTAGAATTTCTTCTTCGCGTGGTCGATTGCAGCGTTTGCAATATCAAGAGGCTTTTGATCAGCTGAAGATGGGAAGAAGTCGACACCAACATCGCTTGCTAAGGTTTCAAGCTGTTTGATCGCCGCTGGACGGTAAACGTCGGCAGACACAACCAAAACTTTCTTCTTGTCACGTTCAGTCAGGAGCTTAGATAGCTTACCTACCGATGTGGTTTTACCCGCACCTTGTAGACCCGCCATTAAGATAACTGCTGGCGGTTGTGCAGCTAGGTCAAGAGCCTCGTTGGACTCGCCCATCACAGCTTCAAGTTCAGCTTGAACGATCTTAATGAATTCTTGGCCAGGTGTTAGAGATTTAGATACCTCAACACCCACAGCGCCTTCTTTTACGCGCTTAACAAAATCACGGACAACTGGCAGTGCAACGTCGGCTTCAAGTAGCGCCATACGTACTTCACGCAGCGTCTCTTTAATATTGTCTTCGGTCAGGCGACCTTTACCGCTGATATTCTTCAGCGTTTTGGATAGACGATCCGTTAAATTATCAAACATAGTTTTCTCTTCGCTCAATCCTGCGACTATTACTGTGAGTATACATTAGCGTGGATTAGAGTCATACCCGTTGTAGAGCGTTAATCATCCACGCTTGTGATGTGAGACATTGTTCCCTTGGAATTGAGTGAGGTTCACCATAGCCCCAAAGAGCGATGCAAGGTATAATTCGTCAATTAGTAATCATTTAAATGGATACCATGGACAGTCTTATTGCGATCGCAGCAGCCTTTCTTTATACAATGGCGATTTCCACGATCATTCCAGGTCTCGTGCACCAAACAGGAATCCGTGTAAAAACGGTGTTTATCAGCGCATTACTTGCTTTAGCTTTCCATGCTTGGTTGCTTGGCGATTTAATCTTTAATGCCAGTGGCCAAAACCTCAGTATCTTGAACGTTGCTTCATTGATCAGTTTAATCATCTCTTTGGTGATGAGCGGTGCTATGCTCAAAACCCGATTGTGGTTCATCTTGCCCGTCGTTTATAGCTTCGCTGCGCTTAACTTGATGGCTGCCACTTTTCTTCCGAGCACCTTCATCAAACATCTAGAGAATGACCCAAAACTGCTTGTGCACATCTCTTTGGCGCTCTTCTCATACGCGACACTGACTATCGGCGCGCTATATGCTCTGCAACTCGCGTGGCTCGATCACAAACTTAAAAAGAAAAAAGCGTTAGTAATAAACCCTAACCTACCTCCATTAATGATGGTGGAAAGACAACTTTTCAAGATCATTCTTATCGGTAATGGTTTATTAACGGGTACCTTGCTGACTGGCCTTATCTTCGTACAAGATATGTTTGCTCAAGGAAAGGCGCACAAAGCCGTGTTGTCTTTTATTGCTTGGGTTATCTACTCCATCCTTCTTTGGGGTCATTATCAAAAAGGTTGGCGTGGACAAAAAGTCACTTGGTTCGCCCTTGCGGGTGCCAGTATGCTCACATTAGCCTACTTCGGTAGCCGCTTCGTTCAGGAAATCATCCTGAATTAGTCTGTAAAATAAAGGCAAGGTCTCACACACCTTGCCTTTAAAATATTGAGTCCGTTAGATTCAATTGACATCTCGACCATGTTCGGTCATAAATTAATCAAGATACACAAATAGGAAAAGAATAGTTTTGGACGACATATCAACGGGTATCTTATTTGCGCTACTCGCGTGTCTCATCGTAATTTCTGGTTATTTCTCTGGTTCTGAAACGGGCATGATGTCCCTGAACCGCTACCGTTTAAAGCACTTAGCCAGTACGGGCCATAAAGGTGCCAAACGCGTAGAAAAACTTCTGAGTCGCCCAGACAGATTGATCGGCCTCATTCTCATCGGCAACAATCTCGTCAACATTCTTGCATCTGCGATCGCTACGATTCTTGGTATGCGTATCTATGGGGATATCGGCGTTGCAATCGCAACCGGAGCCCTGACCCTAGTGATCCTCGTATTTGCTGAGGTTACTCCAAAAACCATCGCCTCACTTTTCCCAGAACGAGTGTCTTACGCCAGCAGTATTCTATTAATGATACTGATGAAGGTGCTGTCTCCACTGGTTATCTTGGTTAACTTTATTACTAACGGCTTCATTCGTATCCTAGGTGTCAAAGCCAGCCATGATGCGACCGACCACTTGAGCTCAGAAGAGCTTAGAACCGTAGTAAATGAAGCGGGAACCCTGATACCTCAGCGTCACCAAGATATGTTGGTGTCTATTCTAGATTTAGAGCACGTCACCGTGAATGACATCATGGTGCCGCGTAATGAGATCACCGGCATCGACATCAATGATGACTGGAAGTCTATCGTCCGTCAGCTAACCCACTCTCCTCATGGTCGTGTCGTGCTATACCGCGATCAGATAGATGAAGTGGTTGGTATGTTGAGGCTGCGTGAAGCTTATCGCTTGATGCTTGAAAAGAACGAGTTCAATAAAGAGACACTGCTGCGTGCCGCAGATGAAATCTACTTTATTCCTGAAGCGACGCCACTCAATATTCAACTGCTTAAATTCCAACGCAACAAACAGCGTATTGGCTTGATCGTCGATGAGTATGGCGATATCAACGGCTTGGTCACGCTAGAAGATATTCTTGAAGAGATCGTGGGCGAATTTACGACTTCTATTGCACCGAGCTTATCTGAAGAGATCACACCACAAAGTGATGGTAGCTTCTTGATTGAAGGCAGCGCCAATATCCGAGATATTAACAAAGGCTTGCAGTGGAAATTGCCAACTGACGGCCCAAGAACACTCAATGGCCTGATATTAGAACATCTAGAAGATATCCCAGAAAGTCACCTCAGTGTTGAGGTTGCCAGCCACCCGATGGAAATCGTTGAACTCGAAGAGAACCGCATCAAACTAGTGCGCGTGTTTCCACAGGTAGCCAACGGGTAATCGCGACTCGACGAAAAACAAAAGGCCCGGTTCATTGAACCGGGCCTTTTAGTATCTAACTCTTTTAGTATCTAGCTCGCTCTGCCTCTAGAGTGAAATGTATCTAGAGGCAGAGCGTATTCAAAGTGAACTAACAATGACTAGTCGATTTTAAGCTCTTGAAGCATCGACTCTGGCAATGCCAGTTCATCATTTTTGTTTACAGAGATACCAGCAGCAATGATCGCTTTGGCGATATCTTTCGCTTCATCCAAAGAGTGCATTGCCGCAGTACCACATTGGTATTCGTTCAGCTCAGGGATCTTATTTTGATTCTCAACTTTCAGCACATCTTGCATTGCAGCCAACCAACCGTCTGCCACTTGTTGCTCTGAAGGCGTACCAATTAGGCTCATGTAGAAACCAGTACGACAGCCCATAGGTGAAATATCGATGATCTCCACATCTGAACCGTTCAATTGATTACGCATGAATCCAGCGTATAGATGCTCTAGAGTATGGATACCTTTTTCAGATAGGATATCTTTGTTTGGTGCAGTAAAACGCAGGTCAAATACCGTGATGGTATCCCCTTTTGGGGTTTGCATTGTTTTCGCAACACGAACTGCCGGGGCGTTCATGCGTGTATGATCAACAGTAAAACTATCTAATAAAGGCATTGCTATTCTCCATGACGGTTGGCTTTAGAAAAACCAACTTCGATTGTCTTCTAGTTCTTTGCGGCACTGTTTAAGTTGCCAGCCATAATCTTTTGCTTGCTGTTCGACTTTGCGGGCCACCTTAATCAAAGATGGTTTGCTGTTATACGATTTACGCTTAAAACCACCGCGACCTTCATGATAAGCCAAGTACTGGTTATATGGGTCCCAAAGTGAAACCCCTAACTGACGACGCGTCTCGCTGGTGTACCAGCCAATAAACATCAGTGCATCGTCAAAGTTGGTTCTTGAACCACCATTGTTGGTTGCCTTCTGGAAATCTTCCCAAGCAGGATCTTGAGCTTGTGCATAACCATAAGCACTGCTCACACGACCCCATGGAATGAAACCCAGAATGTAATCTTTTGGTGGGCGCGCATCATGACGAAAGCTACTCTCTTGCTTAACAAAAGCCATCGCTACGTTGATCGGCGTTCCCCACTCTTCTTGCATATCTAACGCATCTTCGTACCACGAAGGGTGCTCTCTAAAGATACTACAGATGTTACTTTGCTCTTTAGGCGGTGGTGTTGCACAGCCAACCAACAGGCTAGAGACAACACCAACAGTCACTACGGGCAGCCACTTTCCACTTACACGAGTGGACAGGCCTAATAAGGCTTGCTTCCTTTCCACCGAAGTCTCGCTATGCTTTTAAATACGAAAAATAATCCGTTAAGAAGCTGTCAAAATCTTGTGTGCTTGCTTCTTCACTTTGTTGCTGAGCGATCATTGAGCGTTGAACTTCCGCTTCCATCAACTCAGCTGAGTAAACTTTATATTGGTGCGCTTTGTGTTGTTGAGCGTAGGTTTTTCCTAACGCACAAGCAACTTTACCCAAGCCACCTAATCTTTTGGTCTCTTCAAGTAGCTGACCTGAAATCGTCAATTCTGGGTTATCGATCCAAGTTTCAAGCGTATCGCATGTTTCTTGGTAAGCTCGACCACCTTGCTCTGCGTCCATCATTTCGGCAATAGAGCGTAGATCTTTGAAGACACGCTTCGCCCAGTCTTGTAGAGACAGTCTTTCTCCATCACAACCGATTTTCAGCTCTAAACCAACCTGACGACCTTCTAAGATCACCTTGTTCCAGTTATCGCGCCAGCATTCAAGTTCGCAGTTATCCATCTCAGCAGAGTCGGTTAACACACTCCAAGTTAGGAATAAATCTAAGAAGCGAACTTGTTGCTCATTGATACCAATTGAGCTGAATGGGTTTACGTCTAAAGAGCGAACCTCGATGTACTCAACACCAGCACGAGCCAGTGCTTCAGATGGCTTCTCACCACTTTTAGCAACACGCTTAGGACGAATTGGCGCATAAAGCTCGTTCTCGATTTGAAGAACGTTGCTATTTAACTGACGGTATTCACCATCAACTTTGGTACCAATTTCGGCAAACTCTTCCGATGGTGTGCGAATCGCTTGGTTCAATCCCTCTAGGTACTGGTCTAGGCTATTAAAGCCAATTTTCAATACACTTTGAGCACTGTTGGTGTAGCCAAGATCGCTCAGACGTAGTGCCGTTGCTTTTGGCAGATACAGCGTCTCGCCAATCTTTTCAAAAGGTAGCTTTGTCTCTCTTCCTTTGATGAAAGAAGGACATAGTGCAGGTGAAGCACCGAAGAAATAAGGAATTAACCAGCCAAAACGGTAATAATTACGAATCAAGCCAAAGTAAGCATCGGACTTGGATTCACAACGCACTTCTTCGGTTTGCTCTCCAAACAAGCTATCCCAAAAACTATCTGGGAAAGAGAAGTTGAAGTGAACTCCTGAAATAATCTGCATCAGGCTACCGTAACGACGTTTTAAGCCTTCACGATATAGCGTCTTCATCTTGCCGTTGTTAGAGGTGCCGTATTGCGCTAGCTGAATATAATCTTCACTGCCTACATAACAAGGCATAGAAAGCGGCCACATCTTTTCGCCATCTAACTTGGTTTGTGTGAAATGGTGGATATCAGACAACTGATTCAAAAGCGTCGGAACGTCGTTAGAAACAGGCGTAATAAACTCCAGTAGCGACTCAGAAAAATCGGTCGTTACCCATCCGTTCATCAACGCAGATCCCAAAGCCTTTGGGTGCGGCCCAGTCGCAAGATGCCCATCTTCCGTGTAGCGTAACGTTTCCCTTTCAACACCACGACCAAATTGAGAGAAGGTCTTAGGGTTGGTTGCAACTTGCTTTAGTCGCGCAGCAAAATCAGTCAAAATTCAGTTCACTTATCTTATATCGTTCTGATTAGAACTATCATAAATTAGGTCGGAGGAGAAAAATAGAGTCTTTTCCCTCCCCCTTTAATGTGTACTCTAACGAATGATTTCAAGCTCTTCTATTGGAATATCTAACTTTTCTAGTTGAGGACGAAGCGAAGCCGCGTCGCCAACAACAATTATTTGATAATCATTCGGGTCAAACCATTTCTTAGATAGCTCGTTTAATGTCTCTTTTGAGACTGTTTCAACTATCTGATTACGTTGTTGTAGGTAATCTTCATCAAGGCTCAGCGCAACAATATTACTCAACAATCCAGCCTTTTGACTTGGTGTTTCGTATTTAAGCGCATCTTGTTGACCGACGGCAAGGCGCATAAATTTCACCTCTTCGTCAGTTAATCCACTTTGACTAAATTCATTCAGCTCAGAGATAAACTCTTGAATCGATGGAACCGTCGCATTGGCTCTTACTTGAGCACTGAATACTACCGCACCAGTTTCACGCGTACTGGCGAAGTAACCACTCGCACCGTAAGTGTAGGCTTTGTCCTCACGCAGGTTCTGGTTGATACGACTATTGAAGTTACCCGCTAAATTGAAGTTAGCCAACTGGCTCAAATACAACTCACCGGTCGCATCAAAAGGTAAACCTTTACGCACCAAACGAACAATACTTTGCGGCGCACCCGGTTTATCCACTAAATACAGATGCTGTCCTGAAAGCTCTTTGATGATCTGCGGACGCGTTAGTGGTGCCGCATCGCCTTGCCACTGTTCAAAGAATTGTAGCTGTTTCCCCACCTCTTTCTTCGAGATGTCTCCCACAACAACAAGATTGGCACCTTCTGGTGTGTAATGTTGGCCATAGAATTTTTTCACGTCATCTAAGGTCAGTTGCGATAGAGACGCTTTCGTGCCATCGCTGGCTCTAGCAAAAATACTGTCACCAAATAGCACTTCACGGGTTGCTTGAGAAGCCATCCAGCTTGGTTGTTGGTGCTGATAGACAACGCCTTCAAGCATCTGCTTCTTAACCCGTTCGAAGTCTTGCTCATCAAACTTAGGTTCAAACAGAACCTCTTGCACGATCGCTAACGTTTGAGGCAGGTTTTTCTCTAGCGTTGAAACCGAGATATCCGTGGTATAACTTCCGGCGCTAATGCTGACACTGCTGCCAAGCTTATCTAAGGTTGCCTGTAGCTCTTCAACCGTTCGCTTCGTCGAACCTTCTTCCATCATAGAAGCCGTTAAGTTCGCTAAGCCTTCTTGTCCTTTACGAACATAGCGTTCGCCTGCAGGCAGTTGAATTTGTAGCTGTACTGTCGGCGTTTCACTGGTCACAGTACCAATCAAGTCAGTGCCGTTCGCAAAGTGCATGCGATACAGTTCAGGCATGGTCGCTTCAACACCAAAGTTCACTTCTGGCATCACGCTGCGATCAAATGTGTTCGGTGCTTTTCTGAAATCAAGCTGATCTTCAGTGACCTTGGCATATTCAGGTAACGTGCGAGCTGGAGTGGTGAATGTAGCTTCACGAACCGCGAGATCGAGCTGCTTCTTAGGAACAACACTCAAGGTAACCTTATGCTTACCCTCGATGAAATCTTGATAAGCCTTGCTGACGCTTTCTGGTGTTACCGCTCGGATTTGATCGAGTTGCGATTCAATACGATCCGGTTGACCATAGAAGGTCTGATTCGAAGCCAGTTGTGACACTTTCCCTTTCACACTTTGCAGAGCGAAAACCGCATCCGCTTCAGCCATACCGGTAATTTGGTCTAAGCGCTCTTGTTCAACACCCTCTTTCGAGAACTGCTCTAAGGTATCCATCAACTCTTTGTTAAGAACCGTCAAATCACCTTTTTTACCAGAGTCGCCCATCGCATAAACATACATGGTACAAGCCAATTCAGCACAGTCATGGAAGGAACCTGCACTCACCGCTTTTTGCGTCTTAACCAAGTTTTGATATAGGTAACTGTTGGTACCAGAACCTAAAACATTAGACAGTGCATTTAGCGAAGCTTGTGTTTCTTCACCACGATACGTCGTTGGCCAACCGACCAGTACCATCGGCTGACGAATATTATCTTTTAGGGTGATGTACTTATCTTCAGTCAGCACTGCAGGTTGTTTCTCAGCAGCCTTAACTTCAGGGCCTTGAGGGATTGGACCAAAGTACTTGTTAACCCACTCTAGCGTGTCATCAACATCGATATCACCACCGATAGTCAACACAGCATTATTGGGGCCATACCAGCGTAGGAAGAAGGCTTTAAGATCATTCACATCCACACGGTCTAAGTCTTCAACATAACCGATTGGTTGCCACGAATACGGGTGCCCTTCAGGGTAAAGCGCTTCACCCATGCGTTCCCACATTAAGCCATAAGGGCGATTTTCGTAGCTTTGTGCTCGCTCGTTCTTAACCGTGCCTCTTTGCACTTCAAATTTCTTCTGAGAAACCGCATCCAACAAGAAGCCCATACGATCCGATTCCAACCACAACATTTTCTCAAGTTGATTAGAAGGAACGGTTTCAAAGTAGTTGGTACGGTCACGGTTGGTGGTGCCGTTTAACGAGCCACCAGCCTCGGTAATGATCTTAAAGTGCTGTTGGTCACCGACGTTTTCAGAGCCTTGGAACATCATGTGCTCAAAGAAGTGAGCAAAGCCTGACTTACCAATCTGCTCACGTGCAGAACCTACGTGATAAGTAACATCAACATGCACCAGTGGATCGGAATCGTCAGGAGAAAGAATAACGGTCAGGCCATTTTCAAGCTGATATTTCGCATACGGAATCACGACTTTATCTTTAGAAGGCTTAACTTCTTCTAATAAAGTGACACCTTCAGGTAGCGAAGAAAAGAAGGGTGTTGAGCTAGGTACATTGTAAGAACAGCCAGCAATGGCGATAAGAGAAAATGTACCAAGTAAAACCTTTTTCATAGGTTCTCCTTAGAAAAAACCGAAGTAGATAGCAGCAAGTAAGCTGTAGCGAGCGGCTTTGCCAATCGCTATCAAAATAACGCTAGGGATAAATTTCATTCTCAGCCAGCCTGCAGCCAGACACAAAGGATCACCAATGATGGGTAACCAACTAAATAACAATGTCCAGTAACCATAACGGCTCAGCCAAGCCATAGCCTTATGACCATGCTTTTCAGATTGAGTTCGATTAGGCAACCACAAACCAATCCAATAGTTGGTCAGGCCGCCTAAGGTATTACCAAGTGTCGCCAGCAGAATGATCGATGATGTTGAGAACTGATCCAAGCTCAATGCCGCAACCAGGCTTGCTTCTGAACCGCCGGGCAATAACGTGGCGCTCAAGAAGCCACTGATGAAAAGCACCCACAGCGCTGAGTCAGAGAACCACAGCGCTATGTTTTCAAACAGAGAATTAAAAAACTCTAGCACTGCCTATCAACCTTCTTGCATTTTAAGTAGTACCTTGCCTCTGGTATGTCCGGTTTCAACCTGTAGATGAGCTGACTGCGCTTCGTCTAACTGGTAGATACCTTGAATTTCTGTTTTGAGCAAACCGACACTGACCATGTACAGCATGGTGTCCATTTGCTCTGGGTTTGGCTCAACCAGCATACCTGACGCAGTAAAGCCTAATAATGTTGCTTTTTCGCAGATCAATTCAGCAGATAAAGTTGGGACTGTCACAACTCTTGCGCCATCTTTTAGACACTTCAATGCATCGAGAGCGGTGTCGCCACCAACCAAATCAATCAGCACATCAACATCAGATACTCTTTCTGATGCTGGCGCAAACTTATAGTTAATCGCATGAGCGCCCAGCGTTGCTAAGTAATCAAGATTCGCTTCGCTACAAGTGGTGTAAACCTCGGCTTTCGCTGCCACCGCGATTTGAACCGCTAGATGACCAACGCCGCCTGCACCCGCTAAGATGAGTACACGGTCGCCCTCTTTCACTTCAGCCTTGTTGAGTGCCTGTGCTGCCGTTTGACTGGCTAGTGGTAATGCCGCAGCCGCTTCTAGAGTGACCGAATCAGGAACCATGCTTAATGCAGCCTCTGGAACACACACATATTGGCTGTAACCGCCGCCTTGTAATGGGAAGCCAATAAAGCCGGCTACGTTATCACCAACAGTAAAACGCTCTGCCTGTTCGCCTAGCGTGACAATTTGCCCTGAAATGTCGTAACCAGGCACCCAAGGAAGGTTATCTTTGTTCTGTGCTGCAGCCCAACCAAGGCCAGCACGGGTTTTGACATCAATCGGATTAATGCCTGAAAAAGAAACTTTAACCACGACCTCCCCGGCTTTAGGCTCAGGAATAGCACTGGTTTGAATACTTAGGTTTTCGACGCCGCCGAATTGAGTAATCGCAATCTGTTTGTTTTCCATTTCCACATTTCCTTGATTGATAAAAGCCCTAGTGAGCAAACACCCTAATTGATAAAAAGAAAGGGATGCGAAAGCATCCCTTTGACTATAAACCATTTAATAAGGCGAAGTTAACCGCTCATTCGTAAATTGACGACCAATTAACGTAACGATACATGACCCAGCAGTTCATTAGCCGACTAGCGCTAATAGAATACCGGCGGCAACCGCACTACCAAGTACACCTGCCACGTTCGGCCCCATCGCATGCATCAACAAGAAATTCTGAGGGTTTGCCTCAAGACCGACCTTGTTTACAACACGAGCTGCCATCGGAACCGCTGATACACCAGCTGCGCCAATCAATGGGTTAATATCTTCTTTAGAGAAGCGATTAAGTAGCTTAGCCATTAATACGCCACCCGCCGTACCGATACTGAACGCCACCGCACCTAAACCTAAAATACCCAGTGTCTCTAAGTTCAAGAACGTATCCGCTTGAAGCTTAGAACCAACACCTAGACCTAGGAAAATAGTCACGACGTTAATCAGTTCGTTTTGAGCTGTTTTTGAAAGACGATCAACCACACCCGCTTCACGCATTAAGTTACCTAAACAGAACATACCCACTAGAGGTGTTGCTGAAGGTAGGAACAGAATCGTCATCAGTAGTACAGCAAGCGGGAAAAGGATCTTCTCAGCTTTACCAACGTGACGTAACTGCGCCATTTTAATCTTACGTTCTTCAGGCGTCGTTAACGCTTTCATGATTGGCGGCTGAATAATAGGAACCAACGCCATGTAGCTATAAGCCGCTACCGCAATGGCACCTAATAAATCAGGAGACAACTTACTCGCCAAGAAGATCGCGGTTGGGCCATCGGCACCACCAATGATCGCAATCGAAGAAGCATCGGCCATCGAGAATTCCATTCCTGGAACATAGTTCAGCAAGATCGCGCCAAATAGCGTTGCGAAGATACCAAACTGAGCCGCAGCTCCTAGCCATAACGTTTTAGGGTTCGCAATCAACGCACCGAAGTCCGTCATTGCACCAACACCCATAAAGATCAGCAGTGGGAAAATACCCGTTTCAATACCAATGTAGTAAACGTAATAAAGCAAACCACCAGGATCAGTAAACCCAGCATTTGGAATATTTGCTAATACGGCACCAAAACCAATCGGTAATAGAAGTAACGGTTCAAATCCTTTACGAATTGCCAAAAACAACAGTAAGCAACCGACCAACATCATACAGATCTGGCCGAACTCAAAGTTAGCAATACCTGTTTCAGACCATAAGGTCATCAATCCTTCCATGGGACTCCCTTACGCTAAGCTTAGTAGTGGAGCGCCTACAGTAACTGCATCGCCTTCTTTAACATTCAACTCTTGAACGATACCACCACGAGCAGCACGAACTTCCGTTTCCATCTTCATCGCTTCCAAGATCAGTAGCACATCACCTTCAGCCACCTCAGCGCCCGGCTGAACGATAACTTTGAAGATATTGCCCGCTAACGGAGCTGGAACGGCTTCTGCATCAGAAGCCGCAGCTGGTGCTGCTTGAGCCGCTTGTGCTGGTTTTGCTGATGGAGATACCGATGTCAGTTCACCTTGAGGGCCAACTTCAACATCATAAACCTGCCCGTCAACCTTCACGCTGTAGCTTTCAATACTACCAGAAGCTTGTACCGGAGCTGCCGCAACTGGAGCTGCCGTTTCTGCAGTCGGTGCAGGTTCAAATGCTTCAGGATTACGACGGTTCTTAAGGAACTTAAGGCCGACTTGTGGGAAGAGTGCGTAAGTTAGTACATCATCAACGGTATCTTCAGCGAGTGAAATGCCATCTGATTTCGCTTTTTCTAAAAGGTCCGTCGTTAACGTATCCATTTCAGACTTAAGTAAATCAGCAGGACGACATGTGATTGGCTCAGCACCATCTAGCACTTTCGCTTGCAGTTCAGCATCAACCTCAGCAGGAGCTTGACCGTACTCGCCTTTCAACAGACCCGCAGTCTCTTTAGTGATGCTCTTATAGCGCTCACCCGTTAGAACGTTGATAACCGCTTGAGTACCGACGATTTGAGAAGTAGGTGTTACCAAAGGAATGTAACCTAATTCTTTACGTACGCGAGGGATCTCTTCAAGCACTTCGTCCATACGATCGGCTGCGCCTTGCTCTTTAAGCTGACCTTCCATGTTGGTTAACATGCCGCCAGGAACTTGAGCAATCAAGATGCGAGAATCCACACCTTTTAACTGACCTTCCCATTTCGCGTACTTTTTACGTACATCACGGAAGTAAGCCGCGATGGGTTCGATCTGATCAAGCTTAAGATTGGTGTCGCGCTCTGTGCCTTCCAACATAGCAACAACCGTTTCGGTTGGCGTATGGCCGTAAGTGCAGCTCATAGAAGAGATTGCGGTGTCTAGAATATCAATGCCAGCCTCAACAGCTTTAACGGCTGTAGCGGTTGAGAGACCCGTTGTCGCATGGCTGTGCAGCGCTAGAGGTACATCACAAGACGCTTTGATGCGAGTGATTAGCTCTTCCGCTTCATAAGGCTTTAATAAACCTGACATATCTTTGATACATAGTGAATGACAGCCTAGGTCTTCCAAGCGCTTAGCAAGATCAACCCACGTATCTGAGTTGTGTACTGGGCTGGTTGTGTAAGACAACGTACCTTGAGCGTGGCCGCCAACATCAATCGTTGCTTTCACTGCCGTTTCAAAGTTACGAACATCATTCATCGCATCAAAAATACGGAATACGTCCATGCCGTTCTTATGGGCACGTTCAACAAACTTTTCAACTACGTCATCCGCGTAGTGGCGGTAACCTAATAAATTTTGACCACGCAGTAGCATCTGCATTGGTGTGTTTGGCATCGCTTTTTTCAGCTCACGCAAACGCTCCCACGGATCTTCTCCAAGAAAACGGATACACGAATCAAACGTCGCGCCACCCCAAGTCTCTAAAGACCAGTAACCGACTTTATCCAGTTCTGCCGCAATAGGCAGCATATCTTCGATACGCATACGTGTAGCAAATAGTGACTGGTGCGCGTCACGAAGTACCACATCAGTGATAGCTAGTGGTTTAGACATGCTCATAAACTCCTTTTTAATCCTTTAAATGCTACTTAGCAGTAGACGCACGGTATTGGTGAACCGCGGCCGAAATTGCTGCCACTACCTGTGGACTAACAGCAGAAGGGTTTGATTGTGATTTTTTAATTTTTTTAGGTGCTGCGATCGGTTCAGGTACTTCTTCTGGTACCAGTTTTGACATCAACCGAACGAGGTAAACTAGAATAGTTAGGAAAATAAAGACAACGGACATTCCCGTTATCATTAGAGTTGCTGCATCTCCTAGCAGGCTTCCAATATTAGTCATGTTGCTTCCTTTCTTCGTCATCCTGACATAGGTGCAGGATTTCAGCGAATAGTGATCCCGACCCATGGATTATCTCGATTGGTAAAAGTTTGTCAATTTTGTTTAAGGTTCTGTTACGGATAACGCACACATAAGGTTAATTATTCGCCTATCAGATCACATAAATCTGTCAAATGAGTCATTTTTAGATATTTAAACTGTGACTTAAACGGGGCTTTTCGGAGAAATGATATGAGAAAGGTGGAATAATAAAGAAGCAATCAAGAATTACTTTAAATACAACAAGTTAAAAAACCGTAAATTTAACATTGTTGCAACAAATTTACAGCGGGCATAAAAAAAGCCTCGTAAAAACGAGGCTTTCTCTAATAATGTGGTGCGCCCTGGAGGATTCGAACCTCCGACCGCCTGGTTCGTAGCCAGGTACTCTATCCAGCTGAGCTAAGGGCGCAACGGTTTCGATATTGAGCATAAAGTTAAAACTAAACATTCAACATCAGGATTAATAAAAACCCTAAATAGTGGTGCGCCCTGGAGGATTCGAACCTCCGACCGCCTGGTTCGTAGCCAGGTACTCTATCCAGCTGAGCTAAGGGCGCAACGGTTTCGATATTGAGCATAAAGCTAAGACAATAAAGCCAAACTAAACATTCAACATCAGGATTAATGAAAACCCTAAATAGTGGTGCGCCCTGGAGGATTCGAACCTCCGACCGCCTGGTTCGTAGCCAGGTACTCTATCCAGCTGAGCTAAGGGCGCAACGGTTTCGATATTGAACTGTTAGTTAAGGCAATAAAGCAGTTAAAACTAAACATTCAACATCAGGATTAATGAAAACCCTAAATAGTGGTGCGCCCTGGAGGATTCGAACCTCCGACCGCCTGGTTCGTAGCCAGGTACTCTATCCAGCTGAGCTAAGGGCGCAACGGTTTCGATATTGAGCATAAAGTTAAAACTAAACATTCAACATCAGGATTAATGAAAACCCTAAATAGTGGTGCGCCCTGGAGGATTCGAACCTCCGACCGCCTGGTTCGTAGCCAGGTACTCTATCCAGCTGAGCTAAGGGCGCACGGTATCTTCAAGTGAAGAAGTTGTGAAATATATCACATTCTTGTTTCTACGAAACAAAAAAAAGGCCATAGGCCTGTAATGAATGGCGGTGAGGGAGGGATTCGAACCCTCGATGCGGCTACAAACCACATACTCCCTTAGCAGGGGAGCGCCTTCGGCCACTCGGCCACCTCACCTAATTCATTATTCTTATCCATTACTTCTTAACAAAGTAATCTAAAGAATGGTGCGCCCTGGAGGATTCGAACCTCCGACCGCCTGGTTCGTAGCCAGGTACTCTATCCAGCTGAGCTAAGGGCGCACATTGTTACTTCTGTGTTTGCTTGCAAATTCAAACGTGCAAGAAATGGCGGTGAGGGAGGGATTCGAACCCTCGATGCGGCTACAAACCACATACTCCCTTAGCAGGGGAGCGCCTTCGGCCTCTCGGCCACCTCACCGTCTTGCGGAGGCACATATTACGTTTTACCGAAAATATGTCAAACACTTTATTGAAAAAAACCGGACAAAAACATTCAACCGTTTGCAATTTAATCAAAGCGCTTGCAAATTGAACTTATAACATCCAATTAGCGCTTTTTCCCTTAAAAATTAAGGTGAAAGATTGGCAATAATTAACAGCGGAAAACAATTATCTAATTTATCTCGCAGCAAGTGTCACTGCTGTTTGCACCATACTACGGGATGCTCTATTTCGCCATAGGGAAAGTCAGTAAAACTTGAACTGCGGCAAACAAATATCGTGTTGCCTCAATAAGAGTTAACTCAAGCGGTGTGGCTTTTCTATCTCAAGCATTCAGCTCAGCATCTTCAACTAAGCCAGTTATTGAACTAACCAATCACTAAGTTGTGATTCTGCTGTCCCAAGATCAAAAAAGGCTAGCAACAATGCTAGCCCCTCTTCTACGCAAAAGTATTAGTAGTTGCCAGATGCAACGTTACCATTACCTTTTTCAGCTTGAATGCGCATGTAGATCTCTTCACGGTGAACAGATACTTCTTTAGGTGCGTTAACACCAATACGTACTTGGTTACCTTTAACGCCTAGTACAGTAACTGTTACTTCATCACCAATCATCAGTGTTTCGCCAACACGGCGAGTCAAAATTAGCATTCTTTGCTCCTTGAGTAATCTCTAAATTTATCTAGCTACGAGAGCATTATCCAACAAAAGTTATATTTTCGTAAACTATCGATTGAGTTTATTTAACCAAAATGCACTTCTTTTTTAAGATAACCCTGTGTTTCACGCGCTACGATGTATGCATTGTGTAATATGTTAGCAGCCATATCGACTTGCGTTGGTGATATCACCAAAGTTAAAGACTGCTGCTGCAATAAGTGATGTTGTACATCAATTTCGCCTTCAGACAACAATCCATGTGAACTGACCACAATTTCTTGTGTTCGGCTTCCTACCACAGTTAACAAACTAACATATTCACTATTACGGATTTTTTCAGCAAAAACTAGTTTTAATTTAGCACTTATGTCCGGTTTGATAATGAGCGCTGCCCGTTCTGTTTCCTCGATCACACTACAGACTTCGATCCCTAACAACTGGCAATGCGACATGAGAGACGGTAAATCTTGATTCAAACACTCGATGCGAACCATATCTCTTTGAATGGCTATCCCAGCAATATCATTCAAACAGTCATTACCTGCGATAAGAGTTCCCTCGCCTTCTTCAAAGCTTGAAAGCACTCTCAATGGTACATTGTGTCGCCACGCATGCTGAACACATGGAAGGTGCAAAACCTTAGCGCCTCTGCGAGCCATTTCTTCCATAGAGGGAAAGTCTAAGGTATCTAATTTCTTAGATTGCTTAACCACTCTAGGGTCGCAGGAATATACGCCATCAACATCGGTATATATCTGACACTCTTTCGCTTGCAGCGCACCCGCCAACGCAACGGCCGTGGTGTCTGAACCACCTCGCCCTAAGGTTGTAATATCACCTTTAGCGTTAACGCCTTGAAAACCTGCAACAATGACTATCTGGTCATCATCTAACAGCGCTTTAATAGGAGCGGTATCAATACGCTCAATCGTCGCATTATTATGATTAGAATCGGTGTGTATCTTGGCTTGATAGCCAGTCATCGATGTCGCTTCATAACCCAACTTGTGCAACGTCATCGCTAACAAAGCCATGGAAACTTGTTCTCCAGCCGTTAACAGCACATCCAACTCTCTAGCGTTTGGTACGCTATCAACTTGTGAAGCTAAGTTAACTAACCGATTTGTTTCACCTGACATAGCAGAAACGACAACCAGGATCTGGTTCCCTTCATTTTTCGCTTCAATGATTTTTTCTGCTACATGATGGATTCGTTCTATTGAACCCACCGACGTTCCACCAAATTTCTGCACGATAAGAGGCATTTTCACCCTTCCTCACCTTCCCAAGACCAATGTCTATATATGACAAAAAAACACATACTCCGCGTCATGGCGAAGCAATAAAAAATTAACCAAGGAGTCTAACGTTACCATTAGACTTCTTGGTTAATCTCAATCAAACCTTTTTCAGACGTTCTTCCAATAGGCAAAATAAAAGATGCCCAATCAGTTGATTGGGCATCTTTGTATCAATTACTTAAGCTTAAAGACGCTCTTCTAGCCAAATACGTACTGATTTAAGCGCTTCAGGTAGTGCTTCAACATCTGTACCACCCGCTTGAGCCATATCTGGACGACCGCCGCCTTTACCGCCAATTTGCTCAGCAACCATCTTAACGAGGTCACCAGCTTTTACTTTGCCGATAAGGTCTTTGGTTACGCCAGCAATTAAGCCAACTTTACCGTCTGCTACGTTCGCAATCAGGATGATGCCACTACCCACTTGGTTTTTAGCATTATCAACCATAGTACGTAGGTTCTTGTTGTCTGCGCCTTCAATTGCAGCAACCAGAACTTTAGTCCCTGAGATGTCTTCCACTTTACCCATGATGTTTGCACCTTCAGCTGCAGCCATCTTTTCTTTAAGTAGTTGGATTTCTTTCTCTAGCGATTTCGCTTTCTTAGCCGATTCAGCCAGTTTTTCTTCGTAAGCGTTAGCTTGAGCATCAACTGCATCTAGAGCAGCTTCACCCGTTACCGCTTCAATACGACGAATACCGGCAGCGATACCACCTTCAGAAGTGATCTTGAATAGACCGATATCACCCGTGTTGCTCGCGTGGATACCACCACAAAGCTCAGTAGAGAAATCGCCCATCGACAAAACGCGAACTTCATCATCGTACTTCTCGCCAAACAGTGCCATCGCACCTTTCTCTTTCGCTGACTCGATGTCCATGATGTTCGTTTCAATCACATGGTTCTTACGAACTTGTGCGTTAACTAGACGCTCGACTTCTTTAATCTGTGCTGGTGTTACCGCTTCAAGGTTAGAGAAGTCAAAACGTAGGTTGTCTGGCTTAACTAAAGAACCTTTCTGAGCAACGTGCTCACCTAGCACTTCGCGCAATGCAGAGTGAAGTAAGTGAGTTGCAGAGTGATTCAGTGAGATAGCAGCACGACGCTCAGCATCAACGCGCGCTTCTACTTTATCGCCTTGAGCAAACACACCTTCAACGAGCTCGCCGTGGTGTGCAAATGCATTACCTAGCTTCTGAGTGTCTTGTACTTTGAACAGACCCGACGCAGTGCTTAGCGTACCAGCGTCACCACATTGACCGCCTGACTCAGCGTAGAATGGTGTCTCTTCAAGGATGATGATTGCTTTGTCGCCAGCCGATAGTGAAGATACTTCTTCGCCGTCAACGAATAACGCAGAAATCTCACCAGCACCTTCAGTACCTGTGTAACCACAGAACTCAGTGTTAGTGTCTACTTTGATCGTTGCGTTGTAATCAGTACCGAACTGACCCGCTTCACGTGCACGCTTACGCTGTGCTTCCATCGCCTTCTCAAAACCTTCTTCATCGATAGTAAAGTCGCGTTCGCGAGCTACATCGTTAGTAAGGTCAGCTGGGAAGCCGTATGTATCGTAAAGTTTGAATACTGTTTCACCGTCAAGCTCTTTGCCTTCAAGTGCGTCTAATGCGTCGTTAAGGATAACCATGCCGCGCTCTAGCGTGCGACCAAAGTTCTCTTCTTCGATGCGAAGTACTTTTTCAACAAGCTCTTGCTGTTTCTTAAGCTCTTCAGCCGCAGAACCCATCACTTCAGCCAGTACGCCCACAAGTTTGTGGAAGAACACGCCTTGTGCACCAATCTTGTTACCGTGACGAACTGCACGACGAATAATACGACGTAGAACGTAGCCACGACCTTCGTTTGAAGGCATTACGCCATCAGCGATTAGGAATGAACAAGAACGGATGTGGTCAGCAATAACGCGTAGCGATTGGTTAGATAGGTCGTCATGACCAACAACTTCAGCTGTCGCTTTAATTAGCTTTTGGAATACATCAATTTCGTAGTTAGAGTGAACGCCCTGCATGATTGCAGAGATACGCTCAATACCCATACCAGTATCTACAGCTGGCTTAGGTAGCGGTTCCATAGTGCCGTCAGCGTGACGGTTGAACTGCATGAATACGTTGTTCCAGATCTCGATGAAACGGTCACCATCTTCTTCAGGTGTACCAGGACGGCCCCCCCAAATGTGCTCACCGTGATCGTAGAAGATTTCAGTACATGGACCACAAGGACCTGTGTCACCCATTGTCCAGAAGTTGTCAGATTCAAACTTCTTGCCGCCTTCTTTGTCGCCGATGCGAACAATCTTGTCAGCTGGGATGCCTACTTTTTTGTTCCAGATTTCGAATGCTTCGTCATCTGTCTCGTAAACCGTTACTAACAGGCGGTCTTTTGGTAGACCTAGTGTTTCAGTCAGGAATTCCCAAGCAAACCCAATCGCTTCTTCTTTGAAGTAATCACCAAAGCTGAAGTTACCTAGCATTTCGAAGAATGTGTGGTGACGAGCCGTGAAACCTACATTTTCAAGGTCATTGTGTTTACCACCCGCACGTACACAACGCTGAGCCGTAGTTGCTCGAGTGTAGGCACGTTTTTCGGCGCCTAAGAAGCAATCTTTGAATTGGTTCATACCTGCATTAGTAAATAGCAGGGTTGGATCGTTATGTGGAACTAACGATGAACTGTCTACGATTTGGTGTTCTTTGCTCTCAAAGAACTTAAGGAACGCGTTGCGAACCTCATCAGTGCTCATGTACATGCAGCTCTTCCTGAAAATAGTCGAGTTAGAATTTTGCCGTATTGTAGATCATGGTTAAGGCTTCGACTAGTTTTCTTGTAGAAAAGACACCCTTGGGCAGGATTTTAGTTGGAATTCGATAAAATGAAGAATATTCCACTAGCTCAGGTAGAGAACACACAAAGAAAATGGATGAGACAGGGAGATAGTTGCTCTTAAAGGCTAAGGAACTCGGAAGGCTTAACGCTTGGTACAAATGTGATTGAACTCTTCACTATTGCTGGATGAATACAAGTAAAGAAAATCACCGTCCAATTCAATGTCATATTGGATAGTGAACCCTTTATACAAAGACTGATTACGATTAATCATGTCATCTGGGTGTTTATGTCTGAAGTTCACTTCATTGAAAACCATCTCTAGGAGGTTGTCATGCAGCGTATATTTCCCCACAAATACGACTTCCGCGGTTTCAACGGCGCCTTGTTGATTCTGGGTTTGAATTCTATCGCTGACAAAAAAATCTTCATCAGAGCTAAATGAATACAGCATAAATTCATTTAATTCGGAGTATTGCACATATGATGGTGTGACAAATCCCATTTGCTTGAAATTGCATGCCCACTGACTCCCGCGCAAAGCTAGCGGAGGCGTGCTCAATACGATGGCGAGAATAAGCCCCCCTATCGTTGAAAGCGTAACAAAAATGGCTAACTTTACTTTTATCAAGGAAGAACACCGATATCTAATTCAACAATCTAATTCAATAATCTAATTCAATAATCCAGTTCACTCGTTGGACATTGTTCTACAAGCAACTGAATTATAAGCGTAGACCGAATTGAGCTTGGGTTCTAAAAAACGAAATCAACGTGTTATCGTTATCCGTAAAATAGTGAAACCTTGATGCCCAAAATTCACCAAGGTTTCAAATCATCATTAAGCCTTTAAAGCTTCAATGATAGCGCTGTAGTTTGGCTCTTCAGTCACTTCAGCGACCAATTCACTGTGTACCACAACGTTGTTTGCATCCAACAGGATAATTGCGCGAGCTGACAAACCAGACAAAGCATGCTCTTCGAATTGAGTACCAAAGGCTTTTAGTAGCTCAGGGTTCTTGAATACTGATAGCTGCTCAACACCTGTCACTGCTTCTTTCTCTTGGAAACGAGCAAGTGCGAATGGCAGATCGGTTGAAACCGTGTAGATATCTACAGAATCTGATTTCAGTTCCGCTAACTCAGAGATAGCTTTAGTGCTGCTTGAGCATACTGGCGTATCAACACTTGGGAACAAGTAAATCAGTTTAAACTCAGCCGCTTTGTCTGAGATAGTTAACGGAGCTAGCGATACTGTTGTCATCGAAGGTGTTGTCAGTACTTCGCCCTTTTGTGGGAAATCACCCGCTAGTGCAATCTTGTCGCCTAAAAATGTCACTGTGTTCATTATTTCTTCCTTTCAATGTAATTATAATCTTGCTGTTCTAGCTGACTGTGTTGCCTTTGTTTAAAGACATTCAAATCAAACATGAACATCTTTAATTTATATTTCACTTAGAAATTGAACCTCAGGAGTCAGCGTAAATATCTGACAACCTTCAAATTCAAAATCTACGTTTAGACAACTTCAATGACTTTTCTAATTGAAGTCAGAATAGGAACGGCATCATCAAAACCAACAGAAAGTGAAAAATCGATCTCTTCATCGATATATTGTTGTGCAACCTTTACTAAGGTCACCTTATCGCGTTGCTCAAGGCTTTTATCAGTGTCGGTAAAAATCTTTATTAAAGACTTAACGACATCCAATTGAAAAGACTCAACGGAGGTCACTTCTTTGTACTCTTCTAACAGGGTCTTCACTGATTCCGAGTTTTTCTGTTTAATTTCGGGCATCCTATTTACCTATAAAACAACAATTAGTAATCGAGCTATCATCAAAACTCGTGGCGGCATAACGTTAGCAACCACCTTTGGCTTTCGCTACAAACCATTGCCAAACAAAAATATAACCAGATAACTAAATGTAATTTTTATATAACCAATGACGTTTTACAGTTACAGACTGGCCTCCTATGCTTAAAGTACCGCCCGCAAAAGCCAACATGAACACTGCATACAAGCCCATGAATCACACAAGTAATATCACTGACCACATCGTTATCAATAACAAAATGAGGACGATCACACAGATTCTGTCTGATACTACGATCAGCATGCGCCCGTTGCCGTTTAAGGTTCTTGTGTATCTGTTAGAGCACCAAGATCAGTGCATATCTCGAGACGAATTATTTGAAGAGTGTTGGCAAGGTGTACTGGTCACCGATCAGTCACTGACCAACACCATTAGCTACATTAGAAAGGTCATCAAAAATTTAGACACTGATGAGTTAGAGCTCAAAACGATAAGTAAGAAAGGATACTCACTTTCAGTCATCCCAAATAAGCAATCTCAAGCACCAAATGCCCCTCAAACTGAAAACCGAGATGTGACAGAAGCAATGCCTGAGGCTGGTATTTTAGGTAATGCGTTAGGAGTTGGGTTTGAAGTAGAAGTTGATAAAAGAACTGATCACCTACGACAACCAATCAACAACGAACAAGCCAACCCAAGATTCCCTCATCAATTTGCGATAAGTTTATGTGCTCTATGGTTT
Source organism: Vibrio sp. FE10 (assembly GCF_030297155.1). Lineage (NCBI taxonomy): Bacteria > Pseudomonadati > Pseudomonadota > Gammaproteobacteria > Vibrionales > Vibrionaceae > Vibrio > Vibrio apostichopi. Next base: position 3,253,751 of record NZ_AP028067.1, read on the forward strand.
GGCATCATTCTGGTCGCCTATTACTTTATTCATTACAGCAATGAACAAGCGCCATTCCTGAACAAAGAGCGCTACCAACCCTATCAATTCGGCAGTGCGACGCTTTACCTCAGTGACGATTCACAGAAGGTATCTTCAACTGAAATGAAGGTCTATATAGATGGCTTAGAACTGTCGCAATGCAATGTAAAAAGTATCTACATTCGAGTTAGCAATTCAGCATACAGAGACAACATTGTTTCGATGTATGCCTTTGTCTTTACCAACAATAGAAAAAGCCAAAACATATTTAAGCAGAAGCTAGATAACATCAATCTCTATCACTCCATCATTACACCGTTACTGAACTCTTTTTACTGTAAGGGTAAGCCTCAAAAGTGATTAGGGTTTAAGGTTTAGGGAATGAAGAAATGAAATCGCACGATACAACTCAAAACTAAATCCGCCCCAATAAAAAAGCCCCGCATAAAATATGCGAGGCTTTCTACTCTTTCAAAACGGATGTTTCTTTAAAACACCCGCTCTATAAAACGTTAGCTTATAGCTCTTCGTTTTCTTCTTCTTTCTCTGCGCCTTTCTCTTCAAGAACAGCAGGAGTCAGTAGCAATTCACGAAGCTTAGTGTCAAGTTCCAGAGCGATCTCTGGGTTTTCACGTAGGTGCTTACAAGAGTTCGATTTACCTTGGCCGATCTTGTCGCCTTTGTAGCTGTACCAAGCGCCCGCTTTCTCTACTAGCTTATTCTTAACACCTAAATCGATAAGCTCACCTTCGCGGTTGAAGCCTTTACCGTAAAGGATTTGAGTTTCAGCTTGTTTGAATGGTGCAGCAATCTTGTTCTTAACAACCTTGATACGAGTCTCGTTACCAACAACTTCATCACCATCTTTGATTGCACCAGTACGGCGGATATCAAGACGAACAGATGCGTAGAACTTAAGTGCATTACCACCTGTTGTTGTTTCTGGGTTACCAAACATTACACCAATCTTCATACGGATTTGGTTAATGAAGATAGCCATACAGTTAGACTGCTTAAGGTTACCTGTTAGCTTACGCATTGCTTGAGAAAGCATACGTGCTTGAAGACCCATGTGGCTATCGCCCATTTCGCCTTCGATCTCAGCTTTAGGTGTTAGTGCAGCAACCGAGTCAATAACAAGAACATCAATAGCACCTGAACGAGCCAATGCATCACAGATTTCTAGAGCTTGTTCCCCCGTATCTGGTTGAGATACAAGCAAAGCATCGATATCAACACCAAGCTTTTGAGCGTAGATAGGGTCAAGTGCGTGTTCCGCATCAACGAATGCACACGTTTTGCCTACTTTCTGCGCTGCAGCAATAAGCTCAAGCGTTAGCGTTGTTTTACCTGATGATTCTGGACCGTAAACTTCAACGATACGTCCCATCGGTAGGCCACCAGCACCCAGTGCGATATCTAGAGATAGAGAACCTGTAGAAATAGTTTCTACGTCCATTGTACGGTTATCACCAAGACGCATGATCGAACCTTTACCAAATTGCTTTTCAATCTGACCAAGGGCTGCGGCTAACGCTTTTTGTTTATTCTCGTCCATTTCTATCTCCACATAATCGGTTGTCTCAACAAGCGACTTAGAATCTATTTCTAACCCACAAAGGGGTGACTAATTGGCTTTTATTATACTGTTGATTCATACAGTGTCTATACCTGTGTGAAAATAATTTGTACAAATGTTATTTGTCTTCCATTGATAGGTAATCATAAATAACTTGCAGGGCATGGTGCGTGGCTTGTTGGCGTACTTGTGATCTATCGCCTGTAAAAACATGCGTTGCTACTTTGTTCCATCCATTTGCAGCCTTCCAAGCAAAACAGACTGTACCAACGGGCTTCTCTTCTGTGCCGCCGCCAGGGCCAGCAATGCCGCTGATCGATACAGAAATAGTGCCGTTTGAATGTTGCAGCGCCCCGTGAGCCATTTCTATAACCACCGGCTCACTCACGGCACCAAACTCAACTAAGGTTTCAAGCTGAACACCAATCATCTCTTGTTTCGCTTCATTACTGTAGGTCACGAAAGCACGGTCAAACCAAGCCGAGCTACCAGCAATATCGGTTACCGCGCTAGCAACGCCACCGCCAGTGCAAGATTCAGCCGTCACTAATACATGTTTATGTTTCGCAAGTAAGTGTCCGAGTTTTTCACTAAGAGCTTGAGTCGTCTGCATCTTTGGCTTCCCTTATCTAGATGTATATCATTTGGATTTGCATCTTTTCGCATGTGTCGCTTTTCGCACGAAACGCTTTCACGTATCCTAAGCCGCAATAGAAATAAACGAAAGAAGTTAACTGTGAAAGCCGATCAAAAACATACTCCTATGATGCAGCAGTACCTAAAACTAAAAGCAGAAAATCCAGAAATTTTGCTGTTCTACCGCATGGGAGATTTCTACGAGCTTTTCTACGATGATGCTAAAAAGGCCTCTCAACTCCTCGATATTTCGCTAACCAAGCGTGGCTCTTCAAACGGTGAGCCTATTCCTATGGCTGGCGTTCCATACCACGCCGTTGAAGGTTACCTGGCGAAGTTAGTGCAGTTGGGCGAGTCCGTAGCGATTTGTGAGCAGATTGGTAATCCAGCAACTTCAAAGGGCCCGGTTGATCGCGCTGTCGTAAGAATAGTGACACCGGGAACTGTAACGGATGAAGCATTGCTTTCTGAGCGTATTGATAACTTAATTGCCTCCATTTACCACCACAATGGTAAATTTGGCTACGCGACGCTTGATATTACTTCTGGCCGATTCCAGCTATGTGAGCCGGAAACCGAAGAAGCGATGGCGGCAGAGCTACAAAGAACATCACCACGTGAACTGCTATTCCCTGAAGATTTCGAACCCGTAAATTTGATGGCAAGTCGTAATGGCAATCGCCGTCGTCCGGTATGGGAATTTGAATTAGATACCGCCAAGCAACAACTCAATCAACAATTTGGTACTCGTGATCTCGTTGGTTTTGGCGTTGAAAGCGCAAAACTAGGTTTATGCGCTGCGGGCTGTTTGATTCAATATGTAAAAGACACGCAACGTACTGCTCTTCCACATATCCGTTCACTTACAATGGATAAGCAAGATCACTCAGTGATCCTTGATGCGGCTACTCGCCGTAATTTGGAGATTACCCAAAATCTTAGTGGCGGCACAGACAACACCCTAGCCGAAGTACTTGATCACACTGCGACTGCTATGGGTAGCCGCATGCTTAAGCGTTGGTTGCATCAACCCATGCGTAATATTTCAGCTCTTGATCAACGCTTAGATGCGATTGGTGAAATGAAAGAGTTGGCTCTGTTTACTGAGTTACAACCAACGCTGAAACAGATCGGTGATATCGAGCGTATTCTTGCGCGTCTTGCCCTTCGTTCTGCTCGTCCACGTGATATGGCTCGACTTCGCCAAGCAATGGAATACCTACCAGAGCTTGCAGAAACGCTGACGCAACTTAAGCACCCATACCTGACTCAGCTTGCTCAGTATGCATCTCCTGTGGATGAAGTATCAGAGCTGCTTGAGCGTGCTATCAAAGAAAACCCACCGGTGGTGATCCGCGATGGCGGTGTGATAGCTGAAGGCTACAACGCAGAACTCGACGAATGGCGCGACCTTGCAGCGGGTGCAACCGAGTTTTTGGATAAGCTTGAGCAAGAAGAGCGTGAACGTCACGGTATCGACACGCTTAAAGTTGGCTACAACAACGTACACGGTTTCTTCATTCAAGTTAGCCGCGGACAAAGCCATCTTGTGCCACCACACTATGTTCGCCGTCAAACACTGAAAAATGCAGAACGCTACATAATTCCTGAGCTGAAAGAGCACGAAGACAAAGTTCTCAGCTCTAAATCGAAAGCTCTAGCTATCGAGAAGAAGTTATGGGAAGAGCTGTTTGATTTGTTACTGCCTTATCTAGAGCGACTACAAAACATTGCTTCTTCAGTGTCTCAACTGGATGTTCTACAAAACTTAGCTGAGCGTGCAGACACCCTTGATTACTGTCGTCCAACCATGACAGAGTCTGCTGGTGTACACATTCAGGCGGGCCGTCACCCTGTTGTTGAACAAGTGATGGACGAACCGTTTATTGCGAACCCTATCGACCTCAATGATCAACGTAAGATGCTGATCATCACGGGTCCAAACATGGGTGGTAAGTCGACCTACATGCGTCAGACCGCACTCATTGCGCTGATGGCTCACATCGGTTGTTATGTTCCAGCAGAAAGCGCAACGATTGGTTCTATCGACCGTATCTTTACGCGTATTGGCGCATCCGATGATTTGGCTTCGGGTCGTTCAACCTTCATGGTTGAGATGACAGAAACCGCGAATATTCTGCACAACGCAACACCAAATAGCCTTGTGTTAATGGATGAAATCGGTCGTGGTACCAGTACTTACGATGGTCTATCTCTAGCTTGGGCAAGTGCTGAATGGCTAGCCAATCAAATCAATGCGATGACACTATTTGCAACGCACTACTTTGAGCTAACTGAGCTACCTAACCAAATTCCAACCTTAGCGAACGTACACTTAGATGCGGTTGAACACGGTGACAGCATTGCCTTTATGCATGCGGTTCAAGAAGGTGCAGCAAGTAAATCTTACGGCCTTGCGGTTGCTGGATTAGCTGGTGTACCTAAAGCGGTGATCAAAAACGCACGTGCGAAGCTGACTCAGCTAGAGGCATTGAGTATCGACTCTCCGACATCAAAGCCAAGTGGCGTTGATATCGCGAACCAACTGAGCCTGATACCTGAACCAAGCGAAGTAGAACAAGCACTTGCGAATGTTGATCCCGATGATCTAACCCCTCGCCAAGCATTAGAAGAACTCTACCGCTTGAAGAAGTTGCTTTAGTCTCTTTCCAAATAGCTGGTTATTGTCGTTTTGTACTGTCGTTTGAGTGGGCAGCATCAAATACAAAAGCCATAAACAAAAAAACGCTGACTTAAAGTCAGCGTTTTTATTTGTCTTCTATTCAAAGAAACATCATCAGTTCATTTAGTCGTTTTCTACGTTGAACAGATTTTCCATGTTCAAGCCTTGCTTGATTAGAATCTCACGTAGACGACGAAGACCTTCAACTTGGATTTGACGAACACGTTCACGAGTCAGGCTGATTTCACGGCCTACTTCTTCTAATGTTGACGGTTCGTAGCCAAGTAATCCAAAGCGACGCGCAAGCACCTCTTTCTGCTTAGGATTCAGCTCATCAAGCCAGAAAATCAACGAGTTCTTGATATCGCTATCTTGAGTTGAAACCTCTGGATCTGAATTGTTGATGTCCGGAATAATATCCAGTAGCGCTTTCTCACCATCACCACCAATCGGCGTATCAACGGAGCTCACTCTTTCGTTTAGACGAAGCATCTTACTCACATCACCAACTGGTTTATCTAGCTTAGAAGCGATCTCTTCAGCCGTTGGTTCGTGGTCAAGTTTTTGTGATAGCTCTCGCGCAGTACGCAGGTAGATGTTCAGCTCTTTCACAACATGAATTGGCAAACGGATAGTGCGAGTCTGATTCATTAGTGCACGTTCAATGGTTTGACGAATCCACCATGTCGCGTAAGTTGAGAAGCGGAAGCCACGCTCTGGGTCAAACTTCTCTACGGCGCGAATCAAACCTAGGTTGCCTTCTTCAATAAGATCGAGAAGTGCAAGACCACGGTTGCTATAACGACGAGAAATTTTTACCACCAAACGCAGGTTACTTTCGATCATGCGTTTGCGTGCTGCTTCATCACCGCGTAGAGCTCGACGTGCATAAAGCACTTCTTCTTCAGCGGTTAATAGTGGTGAGAAACCGATTTCGCCTAAGTAGAGTTGAGTAGCATCTAAACTCTTAGATGTAACTTCAGTCTCTTCTTTCGTTTCGGCTTTCTTTTTGACTGTTCGTTTTGCTTTTCCAAGAGCTTCCGGTTCCGTGGTTGCTTGGTTAAGATCGAACTCTTCTTTGGTTACTGCATTGCTTATACTCATAACGCCTCCCCCTGGCGAAATTAGCATGACATTACAACTTCATATGTCGCTAAATGACTGTGTCACTCCATACAATACGTAATTTTGCATACTGTATTTAAGGTAAATATCGTTTTGGATTTACGGATTTACCTTGGTAACGAATCTCAAAGTGCAGCCTAACACTGCTGGCTCCAGAGCTTCCCATTGTTGCAATCTTCTGCCCTGGTTTCACACTTTGCCCTTCAGATACTAATAGTCGGTCGTTATGCGCGTATGCACTTAAGTAATTATCATTGTGCTTCACAATCACTAGATTGCCGTAGCCACGTAGTGCATTACCCGAATAAACAACCGTTCCCCCTGCAGTAGATACTATTGGCTGACCTCGCTGTCCTGCTATGTCTATGCCTTTATTTCCTTGTTCGCCTACAGAGAAATTCTTTATTACTCTCCCTTTAGTTGGCCATAACCATTTGGATACTTTATCACTTGTTGGTTTGGTGGACGGTGTAACATTCTGTTTACCTTTAGACCCAACATACTCCTTTGATTTGGATTGTTCAACCTTCTTTGGTGGATCTTTTTTCACCGGTTTGGCGGAAGTTTGCGCAGGCTTGGAATTAGAGTTTTTACTCTTTGCTGACGTGGTTTTTGGCTTACTGCTCGCAGACGCTGTCGTGGCCGCGGCTGCAGGAGCTACCACAGCAGCCGCAACGACCGTTGATTTACCATACGCTGGCGCGCTATAGCTAGGACGCCATAACTTAAGCTTCTGTCCGGGATGAATAGTGTAAGGTGCTGCGAGGTTGTTATAACTCACAAGGTCTTTGACGTCTTTATTGGTGACATAAGCAATGAAATAAAGGGTATCGCCTTTTTTGACTTCATAGTAACTGCCACGATAACTACCACGATCGATCGATGAGTAATTTTTGTTTAGGCTAGAAACTGGCGCAGGCGAGTTAGCCGCACACCCAACAAGTGCACAGCTAAGTAACAAAGTACTTCCTTTAAAAACCTTCGAACGCATCGACTATCTATCCACCTACACCATTAGTCTTGTTATTAAGCTAGCTCACCAGGAACAAGAGGTACAAACCTTACCATTTCAATCACGCTGGATAAGAACTCATCACCATGGCGAACGATTTTCAGCAACTGTTGTTCATCATCACCAACAGGAATCAACAAGCGACCACCATCTTTCAGCTGCTGTAGGAGTGCTTGAGGGATCGACTCCGCTGCTGCTGTTACAATAATGGCATCAAAAGGCGCCTTTGCAGCCCAGCCTTGCCAACCATCACCATGTTTGGTTGATATGTTGTAGAAATCGAGCTGTTTGAGACGACGCTTAGCATCCCATTGCAATGATTTAATTCTTTCAACCGAATACACATGATCAACCAGTTGAGCCAAGACGGCCGTTTGATAGCCAGAACCCGTACCGATTTCTAAAACACGGCTATTTTGCTGTAATTCTAGCAACTCTGTCATCTTAGCGACAATGTACGGCTGAGAAATCGTCTGGCCCTGTCCGATAGGAAGCGCATTATTATCATAGGCTTGATGATACATCGCCTGTGATAAAAAGCTCTCTCTCGGCAGTTGATAAATAGCATCAAGAACCTTTTGATCCTGAATACCATTTTCAATCAGAAAAGTAATTAAGCGCTCTGCTTGAGGATTACTCACTTACTTCTCCCCTAACCATGTTGTCATCGCACCTAGCGACTCATGCGCTGTCAGGTCAACTTGTAACGGTGTTACTGACACAAAGCCATGCTCGATAGCGTAAAAATCGGTGCCTTCACCCGCGTCTTGCTCTTTACCTGGAGGGCCAAGCCAATAGATATCATGACCGCGTGGATCTTTTTGCTTAATCATATCTTCAGCATGATGACGAGCACCTAGGCGTGTCACCTGAGTGCCAGACAATTGCTCTAAAGCTAAATCAGGGATATTAACGTTTAACAGGCGATTGGTTGGGATTGGGTTTACTAAATGTTGTTCGACGATACGGCGAGCAATAGCCGCCGCTGTCTTAAAATGTTTTTTACCCACCAGAGAAAACGCCACCGATTGAACGCCTAAAAAGTGCCCTTCCATTGCGGCTGCCACTGTACCTGAATAAAGCACATCGTCACCCAAGTTAGCACCATGATTAATACCCGTTAATACCAGATCGGGCATATCATTCTTTAGCAGTTCATTTAACGCAAAATGTACACAGTCGGTCGGTGTTCCTTGTACCGAATATGTATTTTCGGTAATTTCTTGAACACGTAAAGGCTGTTCTAAAGTTAATGAATTTGAAGCGCCCGAGCGATTACGGTCAGGTGCAACAATGATAATTTCAGCAAGATCACGTAATTCATTGGCCAGCTCATGAATACCTTGAGCGTGCACACCATCATCGTTGCTGAGTAAAATCTTCATCTTGTATCCTTTCTTTTGTTCCAATGCCAAGTCACTTAATTTCCGATATCAAGTGACTTCGCTCCAAGCAGAATCGTTATTGCTCGTAGCTTCTCTCTACGTGAACTTCTTCAACCAATTCACGAACAATAGCGGTTGCGAAACAACCCGCATCAAGAGAGAACTTAAGAGTGACATTGTCTTCGTTCACTTCCCAGGCTAAACCCATCGGCTTCAACGAAGCTTCACGGCGATCATGGCGCATACGGTTGCCACAAATAAGAGCCATTAGGTCTGGTTCAGCATCAAGATGTTTCTGCTCTAGAGCTTGAGATTCATCGGTCGTCGGTAACGCATTATCTCCGGCCAAAGCAACGGTAATAAACGCAGAGTCGTTCGCGACATCTTGATTTACCGTTTCGATATTGTCTGCCGTCACAGCTAATTGCGCGCCGTCTTTAACAACGATATCGCCAACCAATGCCGACGCAAACGCATCTTGCTCAATACGCTCAGAAAGGATTAAGTTGTAGATCCAAGAACGAGCGGCAGATAGATACAAGCTGCGCTTATTTTGATTACGCGTACGAACGTTTTCACGACCCCAACGACGAGCTTCAGATAAGTTGTTACCTTCATTACCGAAGCGCTGAGCACCGAAGTAATTTGGCACGCCGACTTGAGCGACTTTTTCTAAACGTTTTACCACATCATCACAGTCCGTTACTTCAGACAAAGTTAGCTCGAATTGGTTGCCAACTAAATCGCCTGGACGTAACTTTTTGTTGTGACGTGCTGTCGCCAAGATCTCAATGCTTGGGTATTGTGCAAGAAAAGCAGAAAAATCAGGTTCACCTTTTGGTAGATGCACGCTCAACCACTGTTCTGTCACAGCATGACGGTCTTTCAAACCAGCCCAGCTCACGTCTTTCGACTTAACACCACACGCTTTAGCCAGCTCGTTTGCTACGAAGCTCGTGTTCTCACCAGTTTTACGAATACGCACCATTAGGTGCTCGCCTTCACCAGTAAACTCAAAACCCAAGTCTTCATTAACGACAAAGTGTTCGGCTTTTGCTTTTAGTTTTGCTTTCGCAGTTGGTTTACCGTTTAGGTAAGCCAATGAAGATAAAATATCTGACATGCTGTTCTTTTCGTGTTGGTGCTTACGCACTTTTAGTAATTAGGACCACCGCTTCACATGCGATGCCCTCTTTGCGACCTGTAAAACCTAAACGCTCGGTAGTCGTGGCTTTTACATTCACATTGCTAATGCTTGTTTCTAAATCTTGAGCAATGGCTTGGCACATAGAGTCTATATGAGGAGCCATCTTTGGAGCTTGCGCCATGATAGTAATATCCGCATTACCAATCACATAACCTTGCTCTTTTACTCGACGGTAAACATCTTTAAGTAATTCGCGGCTATCTGCGCCTTTCCATTCATCATCCGTATCAGGGAAATGACGACCAATATCACCGGCTGCAATCGAACCCAGTAAAGCATCGCATAATGCGTGCAGGGCAACATCACCGTCTGAGTGTGCGATAAGACCCTGTTCATAAGGGACGCTCACGCCACCAATAATTACCGGGCCTTCACCACCAAATTTGTGTACATCAAAGCCATGGCCAATACGAATCATCATTATTCCTTATTCTGACTTAAATAGAACTCAGCCAAAGCCAAATCTTCAGGCTGAGTAATCTTAAAATTATCTGAACGCCCAGCAATCAGTGCTGGTGATAAACCTTTCCACTCAAACGCAGACGCTTCATCGGTAATTGAAACACCTTGTTGCAAAGCTTCACTCAAGACCTTCCGTAAAGGCTTAGATCGGAACATCTGAGGGGTAAGCGCATGCCAGAGATCGACGCGATCGACCGTGTGTTCAATTTGTCCTTGCGCACCACGTTTCATTGTATCGCGAACAGGCGCAGCTAAAATCGCACCAACATCATGGGTCATAGCACCAGAGATCAGTTTGTCGATGTCGCTCAATTGGATACAAGGCCTAGCGGCATCATGCACCATCACCCAATCACTGAGTTGCTGTTGAGCAATATAATCCAAAGCAGAAAGTACCGAGTCGGCTCTTTCCGTTCCACCGGAAACTCTGATCACCTGTGGATTAAGGTTAAGCGGTAATTCAGGGTAATAAGGGTCATCGTCGCTGACCGCTACCACGATTTTAGACACTTGAGGATGAGACAACAGTTTCTCAACGGTGTGCTCTAAAATCGTTTTACCGTGAATTTGAAGATATTGCTTGGGACGGTCTGCCTTCATTCGGCTGCCGACGCCCGCAGCGGGGACCACAGCAATAACGCTTTGAAGTTGGTTCGACATTAATGAGATTCCTCACCAATAATACGATAAAACGTTTCGCCTTCTTTCACCATTCCAAGCTCATGACGTGCGCGCTCTTCTATCGCGTCTAAGCCTTGGCGTAGATCGTCGATTTCCGCAAACATCTCAGCATTACGCAGATGAAGTTTTTCATTTACTTGCTGCTGAACTTGGATTTCGTTGTTCACACCGTAGTAATCAGAAATACCATTTTTACCGAGCCACAGTGTGTGTTGTAGCCAGCCAAACACTATGAGCAGTACTAAAGCAAAAATTCGCATAACACCTTTCGCCGGTTGAAAAAGAAGGAACTAGAATAAGGCACATATATACCATAATGAGCTTATTGGTGCGAGATATGTGGTGTCAGGGAATCAATAAGTCGGGGAATTATTGTTATGCGAAACCTGTGTTGAGAGTCCCGACTCCCTCCTTCATCAGCCTAGGGAGTCATGAATTAGATAAACCAATACCTGCAAAAGAGAAAACGACACACATTGCCCAACGACATCTAACCACGTCATTCCCAAGAAGGAGGAACGACTGAGTTGGGAATCTATCACGCTTAACGTAAGCAAGAGATTCCCTATGCCTTCCTCCGTCAGTCTAGGGAATGACGAATTTTAGGCAAAAAAAACGCCCTACCGAAGTAGAGCGTTTTCAAAAGCTTTAAGCTAATAATTCAGAGTGAATTATTGACCTTTAACTTCTTTAAGACCGTTGAAAGGAGCTTTAGAACCTAGAGCTTCTTCGATACGGATAAGTTGGTTGTACTTAGCAACACGGTCAGAACGGCTCATAGAACCAGTTTTGATTTGACCTGCAGCTGTACCTACCGCTAGATCAGCGATAGTTGCATCTTCAGTTTCACCAGAACGGTGAGAGATTACTGCAGTGTAGCCAGCGTCTTTAGCCATCTTGATAGCAGCTAGAGTCTCTGTTAGAGAACCGATTTGGTTGAACTTGATAAGGATAGAGTTAGCTACGCCTTTCTCGATACCTTCAGCAAGAATCTTAGTGTTTGTAACGAAAAGATCGTCACCAACGATTTGAAGCTTGTCGCCTAGAAGTTCAGTTTGGTGCTTGAAGCCATCCCAATCTGACTCGTCAAGACCGTCTTCGATAGAAACGATTGGGAAGTTGTTAGCTAGTTCAGCTAGGTAGTGGTTGAACTCTTCAGAAGTGAAAGTTTTACCTTCGCCCTTCATGTTGTAGATGCCAGCTTCTTTGTCGAAGAACTCAGATGCTGCACAGTCCATAGCAAGAGTAACGTCTTTACCTAGTTCGTAACCAGCAGCTGCAACAGCTTCTGCGATAACTTCTAGAGCTTCAGCGTTAGATTTAAGGTTAGGAGCGAAACCACCTTCATCACCAACTGCAGTGCTGTAGCCTTTAGACTTAAGAACTTTAGCTAGGTTGTGGAATACTTCAGCGCCGATACGCAGACCTTCTTTAAGAGTTTTAGCGCCAACTGGTTGGATCATGAACTCTTGGATGTCAACGTTGTTATCAGCGTGCTCGCCACCGTTGATGATGTTCATCATTGGTAGAGGCATAGAGAACTGACCAGCAGTACCGTTTAGCTCAGCAATGTGCTCGTATAGAGGCATGCCTTTCGCAGCAGCAGCAGCTTTTGCGTTAGCTAGAGAAACAGCAAGGATAGCGTTAGCGCCAAACTTAGACTTGTTCTCAGTACCGTCTAGATCAAGCATAACTTGGTCAACGTCAGCTTGTGCTTTAGCGTCTTTACCAACTAGAGCGTCAGCGATTGGGCCGTTTACAGCTTCAATTGCTTTAAGAACACCTTTACCTAGGAAACGTGATTTGTCGCCGTCACGTAGCTCAAGAGCTTCGCGAGAACCAGTAGATGCGCCAGATGGAGCAGCAGCCATACCTACGAAACCGCCTTCTAGGTGTACTTCAGCTTCTACAGTTGGGTTACCACGTGAATCGATGATTTCACGACCTAGAACTTTAACGATCTTAGACATTGAATGTTTCCTTCTCGTTGAATATATAAATGTCAAATTTAAAGGTAGCAGCACAACTTACGCAGCTACCTGTATTCCTTTTTACTTTTCTAATTCGCCGCGCTGGAATTCGCCAGCTGCTTTAACGAAACCTGCAAACAATGGGTGACCATCGCGAGGTGTTGAAGTGAACTCTGGGTGGAACTGAGCAGCAACAAACCATGGGTGGTTCGGGTTCTCAATAACTTCAACCAGTTTCTTGTCCGCAGATAGGCCCGATACTTTTAGGCCCGCTTTTTCGATTTGTGGACGAAGATTGTTGTTCACTTCGTAACGGTGACGGTGACGTTCATGGATCGTCGCGCTACCGTATAATTCGTAAGCTTTCGTCCCTTTCGCTAGGTGACAAAGCTGTGAACCAAGACGCATTGTGCCGCCTAGGTCAGATTTTTCAGTACGCTCTTCAACTTTACCTTCGCCGTCAATCCACTCAGTGATTAGGCCAACAACAGGGTATTTAGTTTCTTTGCAGAATTCAGAAGAGTGTGCACCTTCCATTTTCGCAACGTTACGAGCGTACTCAATAAGAGCAACTTGCATACCTAGACAGATACCTAAGTAAGGTACTTTGTTTTCACGAGCGTATTGAGCAGCAAGGATCTTACCTTCAACACCACGGTCGCCAAAGCCACCAGGAACTAGGATTGCATCTAGGTCTTGTAGAATTTCTGTGCCTTTAGATTCAACATCTTGTGAATCTACATATTTAATTGTGACACTTAGGCGATTTTTCAAGCCTGCGTGTTTCAGCGCTTCATTTACTGATTTGTATGCGTCAGGCAGTTCAATGTACTTACCAACCATACCAATCGTCACTTCACCCGTTGGGTTAGCTTCTTCGTAAATTACTTGTTCCCACTCAGACAGATCAGCTTCTGGTGCATTGATACCGAAACGCGTACATACAAGATCATCAATGCCTTGAGCACGGATTAATTGTGGGATCTTGTAGATTGAATCTACGTCTTTCATAGAGATAACTGCTTTTTCTTGTACATTACAGAAAAGAGCAATTTTCTTACGTTCGTTTGCTGGGATAACACGATCTGAACGACAAACTAGGATGTCAGGCTGGATACCGATAGACAGCAGCTCTTTTACAGAGTGTTGCGTTGGCTTAGTTTTCACTTCGCCCGCAGCTGCTAGGTATGGCACTAGAGTAAGGTGCATGAACATTGCGCGTTCACGGCCTAGTTCTACTGCTAGCTGACGAATCGCTTCCATGAATGGTAGAGATTCAATATCACCTACAGTACCACCAACTTCAACAAGCGCGATATCGTGGCCTTTAGCACCAGAGATTACGCGTTCTTTGATAGAGTTAGTGATGTGAGGGATAACCTGGATTGTTGCACCTAGGTAGTCACCACGACGTTCATTACGTAGAACGTCAGCATAAACACGACCTGCTGTGAAGTTGTTACGCTTAGTCATCTTGGTGCGAATGAATCGCTCATAGTGACCAAGGTCAAGGTCTGTTTCAGCGCCATCTTCCGTAACGAACACTTCACCGTGTTGAGTCGGGCTCATAGTGCCTGGATCAACGTTGATGTAAGGGTCAAGCTTCATCATAGTCACTTTAAGACCACGAGCTTCTAAAATAGCCGCAAGAGATGCTGCTGCAATACCTTTACCTAGAGAGGATACAACCCCGCCAGTAACAAAAATGTAATTTGTCGTCATGTTTAACCTGAAATTGGTTGAATGAGGGAAATGGATTACTTCTGGACGGGATGAAAATATACCAGAAGCCCCTTATCGCCACAACGTGAAATCTATCACACTGCAATTTTTTATTTTTTGCTTCAAATCAATTCATGATAAAAGCTTTGATGATCTTTTCTCCGCCACTTTGACTTCATCCCACATGGAATCAAGCTGTTGTAGAGAAAAGTCGGTCAAAATTTTATCTTGCTGACGAACTTTTTGTTCCACACCTTTAAAGCGGCGTGAAAATTTCAGATTGGCTTTATTGAGAGCCGTTTCTGGATTTTTACCTAAATGTCGCACTAAATTGACGGTAGCAAACAATAAATCACCCAGTTCTTCTTCAACTAAATCTTCGTTTGGCGTTACTTGAAGCGCTTCTTCTAACACCTCATCAACTTCCTCTAAAACCTTATCTGCGACTGGGCCAATAGAGTCCCAATCAAAGCCAAATTTCGCGACTTGCTTTTGAATTTTTGTAGCACGCGAAAGTGCAGGTAGAGAGTTTGGTATTGAGTCTAGAATACTTTCCTGAGTTTTTCCTGCCTGTGCTTTTTCTTTGGCTTTTTCAGCTTCCCAGTTGGCATTAATTTCTTCATCACTGGCAAATTCTGTATCAGAAAATACATGAGGATGACGGCGAGTCAGCTTCTCATTAATTCCGTCGACCACATCAGAGAACTCAAACAAGCCCTGCTCTTTTGCTAGCTGGCTATAGAAGATCACCTGAAACAACAGGTCGCCCAACTCTTCTTGTAGATTCGGCCAGTCTTTATTGTGAATCGCATCCACCACTTCGTAGGTCTCTTCGATAGTATGCGGCACAATTGTTTCAAAATTTTGTTTCAAATCCCAAGGACAGCCACCTTCAGGATCGCGCAGCTTAGCCATAATCTGTTCAAGTTGTTCAATCGGGTGATTCATCGTTTTCTTCCTATTCACTGTCTTTGATTTTTAAATTTAAACTTCACTAAAACTAAAAAAGGTGAGCAGCCAAAACCACTCACCTTTCTATTTTTCCAGTCATCCTCAAGAGCGAAGAATGAGCGAGTTGGGGATCTCAAATCGCTTGGCGAGATTCCCTATCACGTTCGTCCCTCACTGTAGGGAATGACGACTATCTTTGTTTTACTAAGTAATTGGTTCTTCTAACAAGGCAACAAACTTACGAGACTTCTGAGCATAGCTTGCCTATGTGATGAAGCGAGTATAGTGCAGTTAACACGGTTAGAAAGCCAAGTACGACGTAAAAACTAGCCTAGTCTTTTGACGCTCATTACATCTTTGATTTGTTCTACTCTGCTTGTTACGCGACTCAGAATCTCAATATTGGTCACTTCCAAATCGAAATCCATCACTGACAGCTGACGTTTATAGTCAATACGGCTCTTCATTGTCGTCACACTGACTTTTTCGTTCAAGAACAAGGATGTGATGTCTTTCAACAAGCCGGTACGTTCTAGCGCCTCTACACGCAGCGTTAAGATATACGAGCCTACGAAACCATCGCCCCACACAGTATCGATGATACGTTCGGGAGCATGCAGGTTAAGCTCACTCAACTGTTCGCAATCGCTGCGGTGTACTGAGATACCACGCCCTTGAGTAATGTAACCTTTGATCACATCGCCAGGGATAGGCTGACAACAACGAGCCAAATGGGTCATTAGGTTATCAACACCTTCAACAACGACGGCATCCTTTTTCGGACGACTTTGATGCGCTGGCTTATTGTCAGATTCAAGCAACTTCTCGAGCGCTTTCTTATCTTCTTCTTCCGCCGTTGGCTTGTTGACCAAAGCATTGATGTGATTAACGACTTGGTTGATACGTAAATCGCCGCTACCAATACCCGCATACAATTCATCTGGAGTGTTGACGTTGAATCGTTTCAGCGCGTATTGCTCGGCATCTTTCAGTGTTGCGCCGACTCTGCCTAGCTCGACTTCTAAGATATCTCGTCCAGCTTCGAGGTTTTTCTCACGACTCTGAGCACGGAACCAAGCGTTAATTTTTGCACGAGCTCGACTTGAATGAACAAAACCTGTGGTCGGGTTTAGCCAATCACGTGATGGATTCGGTTCTTTTTGAGTGATGATCTCAACTTGATCACCCATCGCCAACTTATGAGTAAACGGAACGATTCGACCTGCCACTTTGGCACCGATACAACGGTGTCCAACCATCGAGTGGATGTGGTAAGCAAAATCCAACGGTGTTGCACCCATTGGTAAATCGACCACATCACCGCGTGGTGTAAAGGCATAGACACGATCATCAAAGACTTGGCTACGTACTTCATCCAGCATTTCGCCAGAATCCGACATCTCTTCTTGCCAGTCGATAAGCTTACGCAACCAGGTGATTTTCTCATCGTAGCCACTGCGTACGCCGCTAGATGCACCTTCTTTGTATTTCCAGTGCGCAGCAACGCCCAATTCAGAATCTTCATGCATCTGCTTGGTTCGAATCTGAATTTCAATGGTCTTGCCTTCAGGGCCAAGAACTACGGTATGAATCGACTGATAACCATTTGGCTTAGGATTCGCCACGTAGTCATCAAATTCACTGGGTAGATGTTTGTATTTGGTGTGAACCACACCTAATCCGGCATAACAGTCTTGCAGCTGGTCTGCGATAATACGCACCGCACGCACGTCAAAAAGCTCATCAAACTCTAAGCCTTTTTTCTGCATTTTGCGCCAGATACTGTAGATGTGTTTTGGTCGACCGCTGACTTCAGCATTGATGCTTGAACGGTTCATTTCTGACGTGAGATCGTCAACAAAGTCGGTGATGTATTGTTCGCGCACGATACGTCGCTCAGACAGCTGTTTAGCAATCTGCTTATAGGTATCGGGTTGTTGGTAGCGGAAAGCGTAATCTTCAATTTCCCACTTTAGCTGACCAATACCGAGACGGTTTGCAAGAGGCGCATAGATGTTGGCACACTCTTTTGCTGCCGCACGGCGCACAGCATCAGGGGCCTTTTTTACTTCTATTAGGTTACAAATTCGCTCTGCTAGTTTGATGACTACGCAGCGGAAATCATCCACCATTGCCAATAGCATTCGTCGAACATTATCGACTTGACCCGAGGCTGCACTGCCTTCAAGGGTCACATTTAGCTGGCCCAAAGCCGCCATTTCTTCCACGCCATCAATCAGCTTTACGGTCTCCTTTCCGTAACTTTCTTCAAACGCTTCACGCTCAAAAACACCGCTTGATACGACTGGGAAGAGTTGTGCCGCCACTAAAGTAGCGCGATCCATCGACAAGGTGACCAAGATTTCGATCATCTCGCGACCACGCCAAAGCAAAAGTTCACCTTGCTCGTGATCTTTTAATAGCTCTTCACAGTGACGATAAACTTTGGTCAGTTTATTCGAGGTTTTTGCGTCTTGATTCAGTGACGCAATCCAATTATCTAGCTCAAACTGTTCGCTTGGGTTTAAATGTGCGCTTCGTACCGCAACCATCATGCCTTCCTAGTTATTATGTTTTATACCCAATTCAATATGACTAACTGGTTCCAAGTTAGTTCGACTCATATTGATATCGGTGCAGGCAGTCCCGCACCTTTGTAATACATTTTTAAGCCTTATTTAAGGACTTCTAAGCCTTGATAAAGAGAGCCATCGATTCGAGATGACTGGTATGAGGGAACATGTCCAACATGCCTAGCTTAGCCAATTGGTAGCCTTGTTTTTTCAAGCTCTCTGAATCTCTAGCTAGAGTAGCAGGATTACACGAAACATAAACCACACGCTTCGCTCCTAACCCTGAAATTTGATCAACGATCCCACTCGCTCCTGCACGTGCTGGATCAAGTAAGATTTTATCAAATCTTTCTTTTGCCCAAGGTTGTGAAGACAGTTCTTCTTCAAGGTTCGCTTGGTAGAATTCTGTATTACTTAATTGATTCAGAGCTGCGTTAGACGTTGCCTGCTGAACCATTTCATCGACACCTTCAACACCCACCACAAACGCAGATTGTTGTGCGATAGGTAGACTGAAGTTTCCTAAGCCACAAAACAGGTCGAGCACTCGCTCATCAGCTTGAGGCTCTAACCATTCAATCGCTTGAGCTACCATCTGTTGATTGACCTTTTGATTCACTTGAATGAAGTGGTTTGGTTCAAAAGGTAACGTTACGCCAGTTTCGTTATAGCTTGGCGTATCACCCACCAAACGAATCAACTTGTCTGTTTCTGGCATAGAATACAGCGTAGCGCCTTCTGCCTGAGCCAGCTCAATCAAAGATTGCTCATCTTTTTCAACCAAAGGCTTAAGGTGGCGTAGCACCATGACTGGACCAGTATCCCCGATCACTAATTCAACGTGTCCTAAAGAAGTAAGGTTGCTGAAAGTATTCAGTAAACTTTTCAGCTTTGGCAGCAAGGCATTGAGGCGAGGGTCAAGCACCGCACAATCGGTAATATTTTCAATCTGCTTGCTTTGCTTTTTACGGAAACCAAACTGAAGTTTCTGTGTTTTCTTATCAACAAACAAGCTGATGCGCGCACGGCGGCGATAACCTGTGTCATCACCAATAATCGGTTCAACAACGTCTGTTTTATCCGTTTGATATTGGCTCATCAAGTGGTTCAAAGACTGCGCTTTATGTTCTACCTGAGAAGAGTAGCCAAGGTGCTGGAGATGACAACCACCGCACTGATTAAAATGTTTACAGAAAGGCTTCAAACGCAGTTCGCTTGGCTCCAGTAATTTAATCAGTTTTGCTCGCGCAAATTTACTCTTACTCTCGATGAGCTGAATTACAACCTGCTCACCCGGCAATGCACCATCAATGAAAACGGGCTTATTTTTCTGATAAGCAATACCTGCCCCATTGTGATCCATTCGTTCAACCAAAACCGATTGGTGCTTGGTCTCGAATTGAGTTTTCTTTTTTGATTGAAAAAAACGTGCCATTGCTTGTGCCTAATGTATCTTTTAATAAGTAATTTGTATCCAGGACTCACTATTATGTCTTGGAATCATTGTCGAACGTCACGGCTTTGATTAAGCTTACCGTTCACTTAACCGCCATTGTGCGCGTTATTTTCCCATATCCAGACCTCGATGTAATTAAAGAACATGACCAGATATGGCTTAAGAGCCCGTGTAATTACCTTAACTCTAGCTCCAACCCTAATTATTGGGCTGCTATTGAGTGCATTTTTCTCATTTAACCGCTATCAAGACCTTGAGGGTCAGGTGGTTAACACTGGTACTAGCATTATAGAACCGCTTGCGATTGCGAGCGCATCTGGCATGCAACTCGAAAGTCGAGAGTCTGTTCGCCAACTCATCAGCTATGCACATCGAAAAAACTCTAACCTTGTGCGCAGTATCGCGGTGTTTGATGAACGCCATGAGTTGTTCGTAACCTCAAACTTCCACCCCGACTTTGAAAGCCTCACTTATCCCAAAGATAAGCCGATACCGCATTTGAGCTCGTCGAACCTGCTCGATAACACGCTGATTCTCAGGACGCCCATCATCGCTGAGGGGCAATACATCAACTCAGCCAACGGGCAATCACAAGCGAACCAAGCGATTGGCTATATCGCGATTGAACTCGACTTATCTTCATTACGATTACAGCAGTATCAAGAGGTGTTCTCTGCTTTCTTGGTGTTGATTCTGGGACTTGGTTTATCGGGCGTGTTTGCGTTCCGCTTAATGCACGATGTAACTCAACCGATCACGCACATGAAAAACATGGTTGACCGGATTCGACGAGGTCATCTCGATGTACGTATCGAAGGCAAGATGCATGGTGAGCTAGATTCACTGAAAAACGGTATCAACGCGATGGCGGTATCGCTATCAGAATATCACGTCGAGATGCAGCACAGCATCGACCAAGCAACGTCTGATCTGCGTGAAACCCTAGAGCAATTAGAGATTCAAAACGTTGAGTTAGACATTGCGAAAAAACGCGCTCAAGAAGCAGCTCGTGTTAAGTCTGAGTTCTTGGCTAACATGTCTCACGAATTGAGAACACCGCTCAACGGTGTGATTGGCTTTACTCGTCAGATGCTTAAAACCCACTTATCGACCAGCCAAACAGACTACTTGCAGACCATTGAGCGCTCTGCCAACAACCTACTAAGCATCATCAACGATATTCTCGATTTCTCGAAGTTGGAAGCTGGTAAATTAGCGCTCGAGAACATCCCATTTGAATTCCAAGCCAGCCTTGAAGAGGTTGTGAACCTTCAAGCGACCAATGCTCATGAGAAAGGCCTAGAGCTGACGCTTAAAATTGATCCGAAAGTGCCACCAGGCGTGGTTGGTGATCCGCTGCGTATTCAACAGATCCTAACCAACCTTGTTGGTAACTCAATCAAGTTTACCGAACGTGGCAACATTGACATCAGTGTTGAACTTCGTTCTCAGACCGAAGACAACATCGAGCTTCAATTCATGGTTCGAGACACCGGTATAGGTATCTCGGAGCGTCAACAAGCTCAGCTATTCCAAGCCTTCAGCCAAGCGGATGCGAGTATCTCTCGTCGTTATGGTGGTACCGGCCTTGGTCTCGTTATCACACAGAAATTGGTAAGCCAGATGGGCGGTGAGATCAGCCTAACCAGTCGCCTGCACCAAGGCTCAACCTTCTGGTTTACTTTAAGATTATCAACGACTGATATGCCAATGACCGAGCTTATCGAAACTCAATGTCTACAAGACAAACAGTTGTTGTTGATCGAGCCAAACATGCAAGCCGCCTCGATTACTCAGCAGATCTTGACCCAAGAAGGGCTGGTCGTCACTTACCGTTCGGTGATGCCTGACGAAAGCACCTCTTATGACTACGTATTGCTAAACCTTGCCGCGAACCAAGAATACCAACTTGATACCGTCAGTGGCTGGGCAATTGGTGCGAAGAAAATTGCTCAGAACGTCATTATTGGTACTCCAAGTACCGAACTTGCATTAGGCGAGCAATTGATGAAAGAGGTCGATGTTCAATGCATTACCAAGCCTCTCTCTCGTAAGAAGCTGCTGCAAACTCTGATCTCTAATCAAGCACCAACCTTGATTGCTCCAGCGATTGAAACGCACTCAGAAGAGAAACTACCGTTAACAGTACTGGCGGTAGACGATAACCCAGCCAACCTTAAGTTGATTACTGCGTTATTGAAAGAGCGTGTGGAAACCGTGATCAGCTGTACTAACGGTCAACAGGCAATCGACAAAGCGACCACCACACCGTTTGATATCATCTTCATGGATATCCAAATGCCACAAATGGATGGCGTGACCGCTTGTCAGCACATTAAGAAACTCGCTAACAATGCCAATACACCGATTATCGCGGTAACCGCGCACGCCATGACGGGTGAGCGAGATCGATTGCTCGCTGCGGGTATGGATGACTACCTGACCAAGCCTATCGAAGAGCATGTATTACAGCAGGTTCTACTCCACTGGAGTCCGGCTTCAGAGGTTGAGCATATCGATAAGATAGACCCTGAACATCCAGCCGTCGCAGTTGAGATCGATAGTAGTCAGCCACAAGAAACAGAAGCGAACGTGCACAAAAACATCATCATTGATTGGCAAGCCGCAATGAAGCAGGCCGCTAACAAAGAGGATCTTGCACGCGATATGCTGCGAATGTTAGTGGACTTTATTCCTGAGGTTTATGAAGCCGCAGAGAAAGCGATAGAAGACAACGACTTCCCAGTTGAAGAACTGATACATATCATCCACAAAATGCACGGCAGCAGCTCATACAGCGGCGTACCAAGGCTAAAATCGGTATGTGCAACGATAGAGAAAGAGTTGCGCTCAGGCACTTCCATTGAGGCGATTGAGCCAGAGCTGTTTGAATTGCAGGATGAATTAGACAAGGTTCAGGCAACAGCGATCCATTACTTGCAGCCGATTAACAGTTAAAAGTTGGCAGTTGGCAGTTGGCAGTTGGCAGGAAACTGTAACGCGTTCAGATAATAAAAAAGCAGAGCCATGAGCTCTGCTTTTTTTTACTGGAATATTTGGTCAGTGTTAATCGATTCGTTCAGTACCTAAACACATTCGTAACTAAACATGCTCGTAGTCTAAACACATGGCTCAATTCAAAGCTCACGACTCAAGTAATACCGTCGCCACCGCGTAGTGGCGCTCATCGGAAATCGTCAGATGAATCGACTTTGTTCCATTCGCCAATGCGATTTCCTGAGCTTTTTTATGCAAGTTCAAAACTGGCTTGCCATGCTCATCGTTCGATATTTCAAAATCGTGAAAGGTAACACCAAGCGCGATACCAGTACCGAGCGCTTTCGATGCCGCTTCTTTAGCCGCAAAACGCTTCGCAAGGTAACGCCCTTTTTGCTTAAGCTGCTGGAATACTTCAAATTCAGAATCCGTCAAAATACGTTTAGCGAAAGCCTCACCACTTCGTGACAGTGCTCTTTCTACACGTTCTATTTCTGCGATATCTGTACCTAATCCAACAACAGCCATGTTTACCTTACTATCAAACTTCGATTTATTGATTCTATTGGTTTTTGATTAACCACTTAACACTTAACACTTAACACTTAACACTTAACAAGCTAGGCGTTGTTACGCGCTGTTTCCATGATTGCTTTCATGTCTGCAACGGCTTTGTTCAAGCCATCAAACACTGCGCGTCCCATGATAGAGTGACCGATGTTCAACTCGTAGATCTCTGGAAGTGCCGCAATAGGTGCTACGTTGTGGTAAGTCAGGCCATGACCCGCATTCACTGTAATACCTAAGTCATCTGCGTAGCTTGCGCCTGCAGCAATCTTTTTAAGCTCATCTTGCTGATCTTCTTCTGTTTTCGCATCAGCGTAATGACCAGTGTGAAGCTCAATAAACGGTGCACCACATGCTTTTGCTGCATCGATTTGCTCACGATCTGCATCGATAAATAGAGAGACCTTAATACCTGCAGCCGACAGTTTTTCCGTCGCCGCTTTGATCTTCTCTAGTTGACCGACAACATCCAAGCCACCTTCAGTCGTTAGCTCTTCACGTTTTTCTGGAACCAAGCAAACGAACTCAGGATTGGTATCAAGTGCGATTTGAACCATCTCGTCCGTCACGGCCATCTCAAGATTCATGCGAGTTTGAATTGTCTCAGCAAGAATGCGTACATCACGGTCAACGATATGACGGCGATCTTCGCGTAGGTGAATTGTGATGCCGTCAGCACCAGCACGTTCAGCAATTTCAGCTGCGTGTACTGGGTCTGGATATTTAGTACCACGTGCATTACGTAGTGTTGCAATATGGTCGATATTAACGCCTAAAAGGATTGAGCTCATTTTCCAATACTCCGTGCTCTAGAGAGGGCTATTGTTGGCATAAATAGCTCTCTACTTTTTAATGGTTTGCCGCCAAGATACGGCTTTAAGGCTATGCGTGTAAAGCGTTTTGCCGCTTTTAACTGCTCTTTAGTGATAAACCTACGTTCACTGATTGCGATAAGTTCATCGCCCATAAAAGTTAGGTTATCTCGACGCACTGATGCGATAAAACCTTTCTGCTCTCGATAACGATAAGTCATGCTCGGATCAATCGGCTCACCGGTACCCGCACAGTGTAAAAAGTCGACGCCATACCCCATAGCGGAAAGTAGAGCCAATTCAAAACGACGTAGCGCTGGCTCAGGATTCTCATTATGAGCGAGTTCTGTTAAGGCATGAAGATAGTCGTGAAAAAATGCGGGCATAGCCACTTCGGCCATCAACACTCGCCCAACTAACTCATTGACGTACATTGCTGAGTACAGATTGATACCGGCAAGAGGAAGCCCCAAGCTGATTGGTTCAGCTTGGCGCAACGTTTTCATTGAACCATTGCCGGACCACTTAAGCAGCAGAGGCGTAAAAGGTTGCAATGCACCTTTCAAATTAGAACGCTTACTCCGCGCACCTTTAGACATCAACGTCACCCGACCGTACTCTTCACTGAAGACGTCCAGAATCAGGCTCGACTCACTGTATGGTCGACGGTGCAACACAAAGCATCGCTGTAACCCTTCGCTCAATAACTTACCCTTCTTACAGATACAAAAAGAGAGAGTTCGCACTCTCTCTTGTATTTATATTCAATTCAACTTTCTTGATATCAGAAAGTGACGTTCAATATATTATAGATCGTCGATGTAGCCTAACGAGCGAAGTGCACGCTCATCGTCAGCCCAACCAGACTTAACTTTAACCCAAGTCTCTAGGTAAACCTTACGACCGAATAGTTCTTCCATATCGATACGAGCTTCACGACCAATCGTTTTGATCTTCTCGCCCGCTTTACCAATTACCATCTTCTTCTGACCAGTACGTTCAACAAGAATCAAAGCATTGATGTGGAAACCATCGTTATCTGGGTTGTAATCAAAACGCTCGATTTCAACCGTTACTGAGTAAGGTAGCTCTTCGCCTGTGAATCGCATCAGTTTTTCACGGATGATTTCAGAGGCCATAAAGCGCTGTGAACGATCCGTTACGTACTCTTCAGGGAAGTGGTGCGTCGCTTTTGGTAAAGAGTTACGAACGTGCTTACGCAGTACATCGATATTCTTACCTTGCTTCGCCGAGATTGGCACAACATCAAGGAAGTCCATCTTCTTAGACACTTCCATCATGTGTTGCATTACGTCGGTACGATCTTGAACGTTGTCTACCTTGTTAATACAAAGGACAACTGGGAAATCTGTTTTTCTCAGCTTGTTCAGTACCATTTCATCGTCGTCAGTCCAGTGAGTACCGTCCACAAGGAAAAATACTAGGTTCACATCGCTCAGTGAGCTGTTCGCCGCACGGTTCATCAAACGGTTGATTGCACGCTTTTCTTCAATATGAAGTCCAGGAGTATCAACGTAGATCGCTTGGTAATCACCTTCAGTTTCTACGCCCATAATACGGTGACGTGTCGTCTGAGGTTTACGTGATGTGATCGAGATTTTCTGACCCAAAATATGGTTCAGAAGCGTCGATTTACCTACGTTTGGTCGACCCACAATAGCGATGAAGCCACAGTGTTGGTTTTCCGGTAGGCCCGTTTTTTTGCTATCAGATGAAAAGAATGCATCGATATCGAAATCTTGATTGTTATCAGACATTGCTTAGTTGCTCTAATGCTGTTTCAGCAGCCGCTTGTTCTGCCTTGCGGCGGCTAGTGCCTTTACCGATAACAGGTTTATCCACACCTGCCACTTCACACTCAACCGTAAACTCTTGGTTGTGTGCTTCACCTTTAATATTAGTCACTGTGTAGACAGGTAGGGGATTTCTTCGACCTTGTAAAAACTCTTGTAAGCGAGTTTTTGGATCTTTTTGAGATACACCAGGCTGAATAGACTCTAGGCGAGATTGGTACCAGCTTAAAATAATGCGGCGAACAACCTCGGTATCACTATCTAAATAGACAGCACCGATGATCGCTTCTACTGCATCCGCTAGAATAGAATCACGACGGAAACCGCCACTCTTCAACTCACCTGGACCTAATTTTAAGTAATCTCCTAGTTCGAATTCACGACCTAGTTCTGCCAATGTATGACCACGTACTAATGTTGCGCGCATGCGGCTCATATCACCTTCGTTTACCTTAGGAAAACGGTGGTAAAGATCATCAGCGATAACAAAACTTAAAATTGAATCGCCCAGAAACTCAAGACGTTCGTTGTGTTTACCTGCGGCGCTGCGGTGAGTCAGCGCCAGATGGATAAGATCGGCATCATTAAACTGATAGCCAATCTTTCTCTCTAGTTTATCAATTGGAGAATTCATGCTCTCTCGATGTGTTATGTGATCGATTAGTGAATCCCACCGATGCGATTAAAACGCACACCAGTAGGAATCCATGTTGGAAGTACACTGTCTGAACCGCGTTCGAATTCGAAGCTGATCCAAATAGCAACGGCCTTACCAACAAGGTTTGCTTCAGGGACAAAGCCCCAGTAACGGCTGTCAGCACTGTTGTCACGGTTATCACCCATCACAAAGTATTGGCCTTCTGGAACGATCCACTCGTTAACACCATTGCGAGGTTGATATGCTTGCACACGATCACGGCGTAATGGGTTAACTAAAATTTGGTGCTCCACATCACCCAGCTGTTCATTCAGCTGAATCAGAGGTACACCATCTTGAATAAATTGACTTTCTTCAACGTGACTTAGTTTCACTGGTTCACAGCTACTTGTGCCCTTCGCTTGAATGCAGACCTCTTTGCGGCTGCTGTAGCGAATTGTGTCGCCAGGCATACCAACAACACGTTTGATGTAGTCGATATTCGGCTGAGGTGGGTACTTA
Organism: Vibrio sp. FE10; assembly: GCF_030297155.1. NCBI lineage: Bacteria > Pseudomonadati > Pseudomonadota > Gammaproteobacteria > Vibrionales > Vibrionaceae > Vibrio > Vibrio apostichopi. The sequence continues at coordinate 3,280,563 of NZ_AP028067.1, forward strand.
AATACGATTGAATCACCACGCTCTGGCTTGCCCGTTTCGACCAATTGAGTGCGCCATACCGGGTCTTTTAGACCGTACGCGTACTTCTCTACTAAGATGAAATCACCAACCAAAAGGGTTGGCATCATCGAACCAGATGGGATTTGAAACGGTTCATAAATAAATGAACGCAAAACCAAAACAAATGCAATTACAGGGAAAATGGACACACTGTTCTCAACCCACCAAGGCTGAGCCGTAACTTTTGCGCTGGTTGCAGCGTCTAGGCCATTCGATTGTGCTTCAACGTCAGCCAATTTTTGTTGGCGTTTCTTCGCCCACACAAACTTTTCCAACGCCCATACAATGCCGGTCACTAGAGTTACGATCACTAAAATAAGCGAAAATGTATTAGCCATTGATATCCCTTAAATTTCATTTCTTTAAAAATAACGAAAGTGAAAGAATAGCGAGCTACTCTTCCACTTTCAATTATTCGTTTAATGCTGGATAAAGTTAGTCTTTACCAACATGAAGAATCGCTAAGAATGCTTCTTGAGGCAGTTCAACGTTACCGATCTGCTTCATACGTTTCTTACCTTCTTTTTGTTTCTTAAGAAGTTTCTTCTTACGACTGATATCACCACCGTAACATTTTGCGATTACGTTCTTACGCAGTTGTTTCACTGTAGAACGAGCAATGATGTGGTTACCAATCGCTGCTTGAATCGCGATATCAAACATTTGACGAGGGATGAATTCTTTCATCTTCTCAACCAATAGACGACCACGAGACTGTGCAATGTCTTTGTGCGTAATGATAGCTAGTGCGTCAACCGTTTCGCCATTAAGCAATACGTCTACACGAACCATGTTCGACATTTCAAAACGTTGGAAGTTGTAATCCAGTGACGCATAGCCACGAGATGTTGATTTCAAACGGTCGAAGAAGTCTAGAACCACTTCTGCCATTGGCAGGTCGTAAGTCACAGCTACTTGCTTACCGTGATAAACCATATCAACTTGAACACCACGTTTTTCTACACATAAGGTAATTACGTTACCTAGGTAGTCAGACGGTACAAGGATATTACAACGAGCGATAGGCTCACGAATTTCTTCTACATCATTAGTCGCAGGCAGTTTAGCTGGGCTATCAACATAAAGAATGCTGCCATCCGTTTTTACAACTTCGTACACTACGGTTGGTGCCGTTGTGATTAGGTCTAGGTCGTATTCACGCTCTAAACGCTCTTGAATGATCTCCATGTGAAGCATTCCTAAGAAGCCACAACGGAAACCAAAGCCAAGTGCTGCTGAACTTTCTGGTTCGTAGAACAGTGATGCATCGTTCAGGCTTAGTTTGCCTAGTGCGTCACGGAAGTTTTCGTAGTCATCAGACGATACTGGGAATAGACCTGCGTATACCTGAGGCTTCACTTTTTGGAAACCAGGTAGACGTTCTGTGCTGCCGCCTTTTGCAAGCGTCAACGTATCACCAACAGGTGCGCCAAGGATGTCTTTAATACCACAAACAACCCAACCAACTTCGCCAGTATTTAGCTCAGTTGTGTCGATTTGCTTAGGTGTGAAGATACCTAGACGGTCAACACCCCAAACTTGGTCTGTCGACATTACTCTAATCTTGTCGTTCTTCTTCAGCTTACCGTTCTTGATACGAACCAAAGAAACAACGCCTAAGTAGTTATCGAACCAAGAGTCGATGATCAGCGCTTGTAGTGGCGCTTCTGGATCACCTTCTGGTGGTGGGATAGCCGTTACGATGTTTTCAAGAACGTCATCAACACCGATACCAGTTTTTGCAGAACAACGAGTCGCTTCCATCGCATCGATACCAACGATCTCTTCGATTTCTTCAGCAACACGCTCAGGTTCAGCAGCAGGTAAGTCAATCTTGTTCAAGATTGGCACTACTTCCAGTTCCATTTCGATCGCGGTGTAACAGTTTGCTAGAGTTTGTGCTTCAACACCTTGACCAGCATCCACAACCAATAGCGCGCCTTCACAAGCGGCTAGAGAACGAGATACTTCGTAAGAGAAATCTACGTGTCCTGGAGTGTCGATAAAGTTAAGTTGGTAAGTTTCACCATCTTTCGCTTTGTAATCTAAAGTCACACTCTGCGCTTTAATTGTAATACCACGCTCGCGTTCTATATCCATAGAATCGAGGACTTGAGCTGCCATCTCACGTTCACTTAACCCTCCACAAACTTGGATTAAGCGGTCAGAAAGGGTCGACTTACCGTGGTCGATGTGGGCGATAATCGAAAAATTACGAATGTGCTTCATAGGCTTGGTGTGACTAAACTCTTTGAATAGGGATAATAAGAAAGCCGCGACGCGTCCAATCTACAGTCAGCATTGGTGGCGGCATTTCAATCAAGTTGGCAGATTCTACCCAATTTAAGGGCAAGAAGCATCATAAATTAGACGAGAGGCTCGCCTAGGATTCGAATCAAGACGACTTCTTGCTTGGATTTGTCTTCCATCGGTTTGGCTAACCGCTTCGCTAAGGCAATGCCACCAGCAGTAAACAGCGCAGCACTTAAGATAACAATGCCCTCGCCCCCTTGGAGTAAGGGTTGTAACAAGAGTTGTCCAAAACCAGCACCAATCATCAACATGAAAAGTGGGATGAGGTAAACAATCGCCGCCGACTGAAGTAGGCTTTTTTCGGGAAAGCCAATTTCTACGATTTGTCCTGCTTTAACTAAACTTTTGGTTTTCAGCTGCCAAAACAAAGATTTATTACCGACAGCTTTAGTGACAATACCGGTTCCACAGCTTTTTTGAGAAGAACAGCTACTGCAACTGGTTTGTTGTTCGCAGCTCAGATGAACAAAAAATTGCTTACCTTTTTGTTCGACTGAGCTGACGGTAGCAAGCGCGGTCATCATTGCGCTGCAACCGAATTAGCAAACTTGATCGATTGAGCAATACGCTTAGCGGTTGCTGGCGGAATATCACCCACCACAGAGATCTCGCGGTCTCCATTCACTAAACTGTGTAACGTTCTGCGTCCTTGACGCACCAACTGACCTTTCAATGAATGTTCATCTTTATCGGCAACGTACACCGAGAAACTGAATAATCCATCACTGAACAGTTGGCTCTCAACCATTTTATTGGTTGCCGCCATAGGATAACGACTGAGTTCTTTTGACTTAAAGCCTTCCGGAATCCAAGACACTTCCCAGTTTGTTTCACTCACTAAGCCTTCAGGCAATGACAGTACTTTCGGCAGTTGAGCGCTATTTAAGCCTCCCATCGCCTCTGCAATTTTGTCATTCACCACGTAAGAAATAGTGCGGTACTGTTCTAAGACTTCACCGTCACGATCAAGAAGATCGGCACGTAAAGGAAGATTGGTTTTTTCGTCAACCCATACGACATAAGAATAGCGAAGCCCATCTTTCGGAACCACTCGCAACACTTGTGTGGTACTTCCAGCTTCACGAGCTCGACCAACTTTAACGAAATCGTAGTAGTCGTTGAGCGCGTCAATATCTCGGTTAATCATAGGAATGACAGGTGCAACCATACTGCCAGACTGGATAGTGAATGGTTCTGTACCCGGTTCTATATAGCTAACTTCGTCGCCACGTCGAATGACTTCGCGAACAGGGCCGCTTAAGTAAACAAGGTGTGCTAGTTGTTGGTCGTCGTTAACTGCATGACGATAAAGCAGAGGTTCAATACTGCTCTTCTTTATCAAAATATAGGAGAGTTCGTAATTTAGATGCTGACTGGCCTCGTTCATTTGATGCAATAACGCCTTTGCAGTAATTTCCTCTGCAAAGGCCGTTGGAGACATCAAGCTGAACAGTGTCAGTGCACTGACCAGGATTTTCTTCATTCAATGTCCGATTCTAGATGTGCATCTTGCATTGGCGATGCATCACTGTTTAATCTTAGCTGTAACTCATAATCTTCTAACAGTGCATGAACGCGTTTGCGCTGCTCTTGCAAGTTAGCTTCAGATGCTGGTTTCTCAACAGAGTCACGCGTTAAGCTTACTGGTTCAGCAGAACCCGCAAACGGAATCGTCTGGAGTACAGGCAGCTGTTCTGGTGCTGCTGGGTCACTGCCACCATATTGTTGAACACCTAACACAACAGCTAGAGAAACACAGGCTGCAACGGCAACTTGTCCAAACTGTTGTAACCAAGCAGGAAGCTGGCGCTTCGCTTGTTGAGGTTTCGGTTGTTCTTCAATTGGAGCAACAACAGGTTCTACATTCACTTGGTGCAAGTTCGACATTGAACCGTGTGCTGGCTCGCTTTCAAGCGCAGCGGCAACACTGTTAGCAATGTTCCAACCTTGACTTTCTGGCGCATCCCCACGCATTACATCACCAATTAAATGGTAATTCTGCCAGGTATCCATGCTTTCTTGATCAGACTCCAACTCTGCAATCAGAGCTTTGTCGATCATTTCTCCATCCATGAGTGTCGAAAGCTTTTCTTTATCAGCCATTATTTTCACCATAATTATTACAAGTTCTAGCGTTGTAAAAGAGGTTTAATTTTCTTTTCCACTGCTTCACGAGCTCGGAAAATACGCGAACGTACGGTTCCTACAGGGCAATCCATTACTTCTGCAATCTCTTCGTAGCTCAAACCTTCGAGCTCACGCAGCGTCATTGCAGTTTTTAAGTCTTCTGGTAACGCTTCAATCGCACCAAAAACGACCTGTTTCAATTCTTTGGACAGCGTTAAGTTCTCAGGGTTCGATATTTCTTTTAACGCGCTGCCTGTTTCGTAATATTCTGCATCTTCTGCATCAACATCTGTTGCTGGCGGCCTTCGGCTCTGAGCAACAATATGATTTTTAGCGGTGTTCACGGCAATTCGGTACAACCATGTATAGAAGGCACTTTCGCCACGAAAATTAGGTATCGCGCGGTAAGCTTTAATAAAAGCTTCTTGTGCTACATCAGGTACATCACCAGAATTATTCACGTATCGAGAGATAAGGTTACAAACTTTATTTTGGTACTTAACCACTAGTAAGTTAAATGCCTGCTTATCTCCACTCTGCACTCGCTCAATCAACACTTGATCGGTTAGCTGCTCGTTCATTCGAGCGGGTACTCCTATTGTTATAACCCTTACCTTCGCAGATATGGGTACTAATTATGCGAAATGTAGTATTGACACCACCGTCTACAAGAGCACTATTGTGACTAAGCCAAATACTGAAAGTTCCAACTTTCTTAAAATTATTTGCCATTATTGTTTCACAATGTGATGTAATAAAAATAGCTATCCCTATTAATTTGGGGAAATTTGAGCAAAAGCAATGGTATTGAGCAATTAAATATTTCTAGATAGCTGTCTATATCTTGATTTTGCATAGCGTTTTAGGATGGCACTGCGGGGATTATAACAGTCTTACCCCAACTCCTAAAACAAGACAGAGTCAATTGAGAGTGGACAACTCTACTATAGCCCGGGATTTAATAAGTTTTATGAACGCAAACCGTGAACATCAGTGTGATGTATTAGTGGTAGGAAGTGGTGCGGCAGGCTTGTCATTAGCCTTACGTGTAGCAGAACATGCAAAAGTAATTGTATTAAGCAAAGGACCACGTAGCGAAGGATCGACGTATTACGCACAAGGTGGTATTGCCGCGGTATTCGATGAATCAGACAGTATTGAGTCTCACGTAGAAGATACTCAAATTGCTGGTGCTGGGCTATGTGAAGAAGATACAGTTCAATTCATTGCTGAAAATGCAAAAGAGTGTGTGCAGTGGCTAATTGATGGCGGTGTTCCATTTGATAAAGATGAGAACAGCACCGAAGGTCAACCTAAATATCACCTCACTCGTGAAGGTGGACACAGCCACCGCCGAATTTTGCACGCTGCCGATGCAACTGGCATGGCGATGCAAACCTCACTACAAGACAACGTCAATAATCACCCCAACATCGAGATCTTCGAACGCCACAATGCGCTTGATTTGATCACAGAAGATAAAGTCGGTGGTTCGAAAGACAAGGTTATCGGTGCCTACATCTGGAACCGTAACCAAGAACACGTAGAAACCGTGCGTGCTAAGTTTGTGGTACTAGCAACTGGCGGCGCTTCCAAGGTTTACCAATACACTTCGAACCCTGATGTCTCTTCAGGTGATGGTATTGCTATTGCTTGGCGTGCAGGTTGTCGTGTCGCAAATCTCGAATTCAACCAATTCCACCCAACATGCCTATTCCACCCAGAAGCGCGTAACTTCCTTTTGACGGAAGCATTACGTGGCGAAGGCGCATATTTACGTCGCCCTGATGGTTCAAGATTCATGAAGGACTTTGACGAGCGTGGTGAACTGGCTCCTCGTGATGTGGTTGCTCGTGCGATTGACTTCGAAATGAAGCGTTTAGGCGCAGACTGTATGTATGTAGACATCAGCCACAAGCCTGAAGAATTCATCACCGCGCATTTCCCAATGATCCACACGCGTTTGATGGATTTGGGTATCGACATGACCAAAGAGCCGATCCCTATCGTACCGGCTGCCCACTACACTTGTGGTGGTGTAATGGTGAATAAGCAAGGTCAAACCGACTTAACTAACTTATATGCGATTGGCGAAGTGAGCTACACCGGCTTACACGGTGCAAACCGTATGGCTTCAAACTCATTGCTTGAGTGTGTGGTATACGCATGGGCAGCAGCGAAAGATATTGTTGAGAACATCGACCAATCTCAACTGTGTGCTGAACTGCCTGCATGGGATGAAAGCCAAGTCACCAACAGTGATGAAGAGGTGATCATTCAGCACAACTGGCACGAGCTAAGACTGTTCATGTGGGATTACATGGGGATTGTTCGAACGGATAAACGTCTAGAACGTGCAATGCGCCGTATTCAGATGCTGCAGCAAGAAACTCATGAGTACTACAGCTACTTTAAGGTTTCGAACAACCTGCTTGAACTGCGTAACTTATTGCAAGTGGCTGAACTGATGGTGCGTTGTGCGATGCAACGTAAAGAGAGCCGAGGTCTGCACTATACGTTGGATTACCCAGAGCTTGCAGAAGACAGCGGCCCAACTATTCTCACACCAGAGAGAAACCAATCATAACCATTGGTTAAAAGTTGTTAGCGACTTAATGCGTTAACCAAAAACAATCAAATGAAAGGGAGCCAAGTGCTCTCTTTTCTTTTATCTACGCTTTCTTTTATTTGATGCTCTAGTTTATCTCGCGGGCTCGTTGTAGGTTGGCGAGAAAATGTCGATACTCACGTTCATCACAACTATCTCGCCATAACAGGACTGAATGTCCACATTCAAAACTCAGCTTAACGAAAAATTGCGCCCAAACCTTATCGACGGTCTTGAGAACATAACTTTGGTCATTCAATCTAACTTCCCCATCAAGCTTGTAATCGAAACGACCTTGAGCCGCATTAACCACAACCGTATCGGTTTTGAATAAAGAGATCATGAGATGCAAACAGTAGAGACTGGCAACAAGGGAGATGGAAGAGAATACGATGAAAAACAAAAGGCACCCAAAAATAGTGCCTTTTGCAAATAATGCGGAATATGAAGGGTTAAGCTGAAGCCTAACGAACCTTGCTGAGGTTATGTGCGACAATTTTATCAACCATTGATGCATGACCTAGGTTTTCACTGCGCCCGTGTCCCATCACCCAAGTAAACAGATCTGGGTCATCACACTCTAATAGAGAAACAAACTCGCGCTGTTCCTGCTCTTGCAATGAATCAAAACACTCTTCAAAAAATGGCATGATGACTACATCAAGTTCTAACATGCCGCGACGGCAACCCCATTTAATTCGTGCTTTCTGCTCTGCAGTGTACATTGGCTATCCTCACCTATAATTTTTCTTTCTCGGAGTGTAACAAGTCATACGCTCTGCAACTACTATGTGAGTCACAGTCCCTATCTAAGCTCACAAAAAAACCTAGGCTGACAAAGAAACAGAACCGGATTAACATAGAGCCAAATAAAATTCTTAGGAAAGATAAAATGGATTGGAAAAACACATTTCAGCCGCTCGCTCATACGCAAAATGAATCGCTTCCAGAACTGATGATGACACACGTGTCTGATTGGAGCGCAATTACCATGATAGGCGATGACAAAAAGTCGTACCTACAAGGTCAAGTTACGTGCGATGTCGTCACTCTTCCTAATGATGAATCTACATTAGGTGCGCATTGTGATGCGAAAGGAAAGGTATGGAGTATCTTCCGCCTATTCCACCACAATGGCGGCTACGCACTCATGCAGCCTAAATCGGCAATTGAAGTCGAGTTAGTTGAAATCAAGAAGTACGCGGTGTTCTCTAAGGTTGATATAGAGCAAACATCTGACGTTGTTATCGGTGTCATGGGCGCGTCTGCGGATCAATACATTGATTCTATTTCAGAAAGCCAAGGTAACGTACGTGTTATCTCTGGTGGCACAGCGGTTCAAGTCTCTGACAACCGTTGGGCTCTGCTTGTTACGCAAGAAGCAGCCGAAGCCTTGGTATCAAGCAGCACTGCAGAAAAAGTATCGGAAGCGCTTTGGCAGTATCATGAAATTCTTGATGCTCAGCCGAACCTATCGAAAGCAGAGCAAAACGAACACATTCCTCAAGCACTTAACCTGCAAGCAATTGGCGGTATCAGCTTTTCAAAAGGCTGCTATACAGGTCAAGAAACGGTTGCTCGAGCTAAGTACCGTGGCATGAACAAGCGTGAAATGCGCATTGTTTCGGGAACGACTTCAGATGTACTGTCTCTTGAGAATGCGATTGAACTAGAACGCAGCGTGGGTGAGAACTGGCGTGGTGCAGGCCGATTATTAAACGTCTATCAATATGCTGATAACCAAGCGATTGGTTTGATGGTATTGCCAAACAACCTTGATGACGACGTTCAGCTTCGATTGACTGCGCAGCCTGATCAAGTGTGGAACATTCTGCCACTGCCTTACAGCCTTGACGAAAAGTAACCACGTGGAAACACTGATTACACAATGGTTGGATCAACAGCAGGTGGACTATCGCCTGCTGATGCAAAGTAAACCAACCACCAGCATCGAAGAGACAGCGCAAGAACGAGGCATCGATGCCTCTCAAATGGTCAAGTGTATCCTGCTCAAGGATATGGGAAACCAGTATGCGTTAGCTTGTATTGCAGGTGATCGCTCTGTCGACCCTAAGAAAGTACGCTCGGTACTGAATTGCCGCCGAATGACCTGCGTATCATTAAAAGATGTTGAATCCATCACTGGCTTTAAAGCTGGGTGTGTTGGGCCGCTTGCTCTGAAGAGACACATGCCGATCATTTTTGATCCTTCTCTGCAGAACAACGCCTTCGTGACGATCAGCTCTGGCGATCGAATGGCTGGCGTCGCACTGGATCTCGATGATCTTATGGCTTTGTGTGCCCCTATCGTCGCAGAGATCAGTCGATGATCGACTCTAAGGCGTAATTGATCGCAAACCTCAGTTAAAGTTTTCATTAAATACATATTTTGTGTGAAGTTCGTCATAAGAAAAACACATTAATAGTAAATATTTAATCAAATTAAAAGCATAAGTAGTCACAAGGTTAAATCTGCGTTATTGTTAATTTACTGACTAGCCTTTAGGTAAATCAGTACAAGTGAATCCACTGAGTAACATCAGTATCCACTTTTGTGTAATGCATCTGTGACTATTCGCCCGTTTTAGACGGGCTTTTTTTATGTCTAAAATTTACAATTTGATTACACAAATAAAAAAATCCCGCCTATTCTTATACTTGTAACATCTCTACTGCTTAATACCGAACAGGAAAGTTCACGGCAGTTTCCCTACTCACTATTATTTTGAGGAGAAGCTCACGTAAAAATAGATATTTACTACAGGAAGTGCTTAGAACAGCACAAATATCTAATAAACGTCAACTCTGCTGCATATTAATCCACGCTTATCACAATTATTATCACGGATTTTTTCTATAATATGCAGGCTAGGTAAATATAAGGATAATTAAGAATGAGACTGTTTAAGCGCTATACACCGGGTATGATTGCTAAACATGTAAGTCGACTTTTCAAAGGACGAATCTACATTTACGGCGTCGGCAAATTTGAGTTTGATAATGGCAAGCTCGTATTACCGGAGCGAGCAGAGAAACGTCATTTTCAAACCGTGAAAGAGATCAACAGTGAAATCATGAAGCTGCGTTGTGCATACGCCTGATCTGATTATCTAAAGAATTCTAAATAAAAAGGGTTGGCATATTAATGCCAACCCTTTTTTAGTACTTATGATTCTGAAAACTGTTCTGCCGCGAGTAATTCATAATGAATGCTCAACAACTTAACCATTAAATCCCTATCGGTGAGTCACAGGGCGTTTTGCTAAGTCAGGAAGGTTTCCTGATAGGCCAAGTGCTCTTTTCATGATTTCATCTTTCGCGCCAGGCAGTTGACCCGCAAGCTTCATACCGATGCCACGAATCAGCTTCTTAGCTGGATTATCGCCTTCAAACAGATCTTTAAAGCCCTGCATAGACGCAATCATCTTAGCTGCCTCAGCTTTTCTCCAGCGCTCATAGCCACGAAGGTTACGCTTAGTACCAATATCCTCGCCAGCAGCCCACAGCGTTAGCAGCTCTTGCGCTAAGCTTGCAGCATCTAATAGCCCTAGGTTGACACCCTGCCCCGCTAACGGGTGAATCGTATGAGCAGCATCACCAACTAAAGCTACACGCTCTACCGCGAAATCGCGCGCGTATCGCATGCGCAGCGGGAAGGCAAAACGCTCACCAACCACTTCGCACAATCCAAGCTTGGTATCAAATTCAGCTGTCAGCTGTTTATTGAAATCAGCGTCCGACATGGATACAAGCTTCTCGGCACGATTTGGTTCCGTAGACCAAACGATAGAGCTCATATTCGTTGGCTGCATTGGCAAGAACGCCAACGGCCCTTGCGGTGTGAATATTTGACGAGCAACACTGTGGTGAGGCTCTGTTGTTTTAATGTTCGCGACAATCGCACTGTGGCCATAATCCCAATGTGTCAGCGGGATATCTTGTTGTTTGCGAACCCAAGAGTTTGCACCGTCAGCGCCAACAACTAACTTAGCGGTCAGCGCTTGGCCATTGTCTAACGTTAACCATGCTTCACTTTCACCAATCGCCATCGTTTTGCACGTAGCTGGCATGTATAGGCTGACATTATCTTGCTTCTTAACCTGATCAAGCAGCGCTAATTGAATTACGCGGTTCTCTACAATATGTCCTAGGTTAGGCTGTGCCAAACGCGTCGAGTCAAACTCAATGCGAGCAAAGCTGTCTTGTTCCCACACTTCCATCGCTTGATAGGGCGCTGCACGTCTTTGTTCGATGCCTTGCCATGCGCCTAGATTACGCAGAATAACCTCACTCGAACGGCTCAGGGCCGACACTCGAACATCAGGTAATTCACTAAGCCCTTCACTGGGTGCTTTGCCTTCAATCACCGCAACTCTTAAGTCACTGTCTTTCAATGCGGCCGCAAGCGCTAGGCCAACCATGCCACCACCCACAATGGCGATATCAACACTTTGCATCATTATTTTTTACCTTATCTATCTACTAGGCCAAGCGTATGACGCAAAAGTGGACCTTTAAGAGATGGGAGGTTATCGATTACGGCTAACCCAAGATTTCGCCCAATACGAGCGGTCAAAAAATCGTTTGAGAACAGATGAACGAGGCTTGAAGTCAACGTAATCGTTGTGTCTCTGTCTTGTTCTCTACGCTTTCTAAAGTTAACAAGACCAGTGTAACGCCCAACATCATCCAGTTGGTTACATAACTCTTCCGCCAAAGAGGCGACGTCACGAATGCCGAGGTTAAAACCTTGGCCCGCAATGGGATGAAGCGTTTGAGCGGCATTGCCTACGATCGCAAAGCGATGAGAAATATTCTGCTGGCGATGACGAAGGATTAATGGGTAACTCGCACGCTTGCCCACTTTTTCTAATCGGCCCAATCGCCAGCCAAAATCTTTCTGCAGTTGCTCAAGAAATTCATCATCGCTTAAAGCGGTGACTTGCTGTGCTTGCTCTGGTGATAAACACCAAACCAGAGATAAACGGTTGTCGCTCATCGGTAACAGAGCAACTGGCCCATGATGGGTAAAACGTTCAAAGGCTCGACCTTGATGGGGTTCACTAGCAACAATATTGGCAATCACCGCAACTTGTTCAAAGTCATGTTCACTCAATGAGATATTCAGTTGCTGACAGCAGGTTGAGATAGCACCGTCAGCGGCAACCAATAACTTAGTAGTTACTGTTTGCCCACTTGTCAGCTCAATCGTCGTTAACGATTCATCACGTTCAACGGTTCTAACAGAATCAGGGCAAAGCATCGTAATTGCAGCTTCTGATTCTAATTTCTGTTGGTAGATCCGACCAACATCCGCCAACTCGACTACATAGCCAAGCGCATCAACTGCAAGGTCTTCACTGTAGATGTCTGTCATTCCAGCATGGCCTCGATCTGATACATGAATATCTTTGATCGGGGTTGCAACGGGAGCGATAGATTGCCACAACTGCAAAGAGTCAAGGATCTGCACTGTGCCATAGGACAAAGCGATAGAACGAGAATCGAATCCAGGATGAGCTTGATGATCAACCTGATAAGGCTCCACTACTGCAATAGACAGAGAGCCTTGACTTAAGTGGTTCAGAGCAAGGGCTAAGGTTGCCCCCGCCATTGCACCACCAGCAATTACAACATCATACTGAGCCATCATAACCTCAAGCGAGCAAACGAATTAGTGAATGGTTGGAGCGGCATCTTCAGATGGACGAGCACCAAACTCAGCATGAATCGTTAATGCACACGCTTTAACATGCTCGATAACGTGTTCTAGAAGCTGTGCTTGTTCTTCTAAGTCGTCTTCTTCATCAATACCCAGCTTCGCCATCTCTTCCAGATCAGCCAAGGCTTCTTTAGTGCCATCAGACGCTTTGTTTAACGGAGCGCCCACTAGACCCAAACCAGAAATAAAGTGGTTAATCCAATCAGAAACACCGTCAGCAAGATCAAACAAGCTTGCACTTGCGTCTTCATCAGGCAGCAACATAGATAATTCCATGCCAGAACCGGTAATTTCGCTGGTCGTCACCTTTAATGTTGCTTCAGCTAACGTTAAGACACGATCAGGCCAACCCATGCCTTCATTGGTGTAATCAAAGATCAGTGGCTGCCAGCTTTTATCTGTAAGGTTTAAACCTCCACTTAACATACCCGTTAACAGACCATGCATTTCAGCAGGTGTTACGGCTAGGCTTGCCGATTGAAGTTCAGTCGCAACCGTTAGGTAGTCAGGTAAAGTAGTTTCGCTCATCAGTAGCTCGCTCAGTTATTCTTTATATCGATAGTATAATCGTACCACTTCACCCCAATTCTGGTAAGCATCGATCCCCAGCAATTGAAGGATGACTGACTACCAAATGTTCAATTTGCTGAATTACTGTGTGCTCAAGCTCTCATTTACAAACAGTCACTCTGAAAAGCTTGAATCTTAATAGCGGTTTACCTATAGTTTCTCCCTCAGAGGAGATTGCTTCCTCAGCGGTGTTTGCTCTTTTTCTTTTTCAAAAATGAGAAAGTGCAACAGCCTTAAAAATAGCGCGTTAAAGAGTTCATCCATCATGAGTAATCAAGCGGTAGACGTTGAAATATTAGGAAAACTGACTCGAGTTAATTGTCCTCCTGGGCAAGAAGAGTCATTAATTGCAGCGGCGGCCGATCTTGATAATCGATTGAAAGAGATGGCTGAACGTACTAAGGTAACCAATGAAGTGAAGCTGCTAACGATCGCAGCTCTGAATATTTGTTATGAGCTACAGACTAAGAAGTTTGAAGCAAGCGACGAACAAGACGCACTGACCGAGCGAATGGAACAGCTCACGACATCACTTTCCGATGTCCTCAGTAAAGTTAAGCACGGACAGCAATAGCGTACACAAAATTTACCCTGGAGTGTTTGTCAGAGGATTCACGTCCCCGAGCCGATAAGCAATCCCTAAGGGTTAGTACTTGAGTGCTATTGAGCATGCTCGGTCCGCCGAGAAGCCTACGGTAATCATTGCTGATCCGCCTTGAACTCGCTGGTTCAAGGGCCATCTATTCTCAACGGCACTTTGGGGTATCCCTTCTTATGAAGACGCTCACACGCAGCGAATTTCGCAAACAGATCCGCATCAAACGCAATGCCTTAACGGGCGACCAGCAAACTCAATCCGGTTTAGATTTAGTCCAGCAGTGCGCTCAGCTTGCGGAAATTCAATCTGCTCAGCATATTGCACTCTATATTTCTATTGATGGCGAACTCGATACCCAGCCTTTAATTGAATGGTTATGGGCGCAAGGTAAACAAACTTATTTACCAGTATTACACCCCTTCTCTGCCGGACACCTGTTATTTCTTCACTATTCTCCAGACACACCGACCGTCCTCAATAAGTACGGAATCGTTGAACCTCAGCTGAATCAATTGCTCGTTAAACCGTGCCAGCAACTCGATCTTATTCTCACACCCTTGGTGGGCTTTGACTCTCAGGGCCATCGCTTAGGCATGGGCGGTGGGTATTACGATCGCACTTTGGCTCGATGGTTTGAGACTGGCAATGGCGCAACCCCGATTGGTCTCGCGCACGATTGCCAACATGTCGATCGCTTACCTATTGAAGGTTGGGACATTCCGTTACCTAAAATCGTGACTCCGAGTAAAACTTGGCAATGGGAAAACAACCATTAAAGCGCTATAATCGCGCCGCAAACGTTAACCTCGATATACAAACGTTAACTTTAATACGCGAACGATTAATTCACAGCGCAAGACCTTATTCAGGAGAATGGCATGACTCAAGATGAAATGAAAAAAGCAGCTGGCTGGGCAGCACTTCAATATGTTGAAGAAGGCAGCATTGTAGGTGTCGGTACTGGCTCAACAGTAAATCACTTCATCGACGCACTTGGCACAATGAAAGACAAAATCAAAGGTGCGGTTTCAAGCTCTGTCGCTTCTACTGAAAAACTAGAAGCACTAGAAATCAAAGTTTTTGAGTGCAACGACGTTTTCAAACTAGACGTTTATGTTGATGGTGCTGACGAAATTAACGGTTCACGTGACATGATCAAAGGCGGCGGCGCTGCTCTTACTCGTGAAAAAATCGTAGCGGCAATCTCAGACAAATTTATTTGTATCGTAGATGGCACGAAAGCGGTTGATGTTTTAGGTAAATTCCCTCTTCCTGTTGAAGTTATTCCAATGGCGCGCTCATACGTAGCTCGCGAGCTAGTGAAACTTGGTGGTGACCCAGTTTACCGCGATGGTTGCACAACGGATAACGGCAACGTGATCTTAGACGTGTACGGCATGGCGATCGAAAATCCAAAACAACTAGAAGATATTATCAATGGTATCGCTGGTGTGGTGACGGTTGGTCTATTCGCTCATCGCGGCGCAGATGTGGTTATCACAGGCACGCCTGAAGGTGCAAAAATCGAAGAATAAATAATAGAAGATTGAGTTTTTCTGTTACTTCATTACATACGGTGCCCAAGGGCGCCGTTTTTTTTGCTTTATACCTGTAAAATTATGTCTTATTCCGTAATTTTCTTACCCAAAACATTTTTTTTTTGTTACTTTATTGTTCAGAAGACGCACAGGGAAAACGTTTGTCTCCTGACAAAGTGGTGAATTTGTTCCCCTTTCAGCCATTTTGTAGCACGTGCGCCGCATTTGCCCAACCTTTCCATTTTAAGGACGAGAACAATGGCCAAAGTTTCACTGGAAAAAGAAAAAATAAAAATTCTACTTCTAGAAGGTCTTCACCCTTCTTCTGTAGAAGTACTGCAAGCCGCTGGTTACACAAACATTGAGTACCACAAAGGCTCGCTACCTGAAGATGAACTTCTTGAAGCAGTTAAAGATGCTCACTTCATTGGTATCCGTTCTCGCACAAACATCTCCCAAGAAGTTATTGATGCGGCTGAAAAGCTAGTTGCAGTTGGTTGTTTCTGTATTGGTACTAACCAAGTAAACCTTCAAGCGGCAGCAAAACGTGGTATCCCTGTGTTCAACGCACCGTTCTCAAACACTCGAAGTGTTGCTGAGCTGGTTCTTGGTCAGGTTCTATTGCTACTGCGTGGTATTCCAGAAAAGAATGCTCTTGCTCACCGTGGCATCTGGAAAAAGAGTGCAGACAACTCTTACGAAGCTCGTGGCAAGCGTTTAGGTATTATTGGCTACGGTCACATTGGTACTCAACTGGGTATTATTGCTGAAAACCTTGGTATGCGTGTTTACTTCTACGATATCGAAAACAAGCTGTCTTTGGGTAACGCAACTCAAGTCCATACCATGACTGATCTTCTGAACAAGTGTGATGTCATTTCTCTGCATGTTCCAGAAACCAATGAAACCAAGAACATGATGGGCAAAGAAGAATTTGACCGCATGAAGCCTGGTTCTATCTTCATCAATGCCGCACGTGGCACTGTTGTTGATATCCCAGCTCTGTGTGGTGCTCTAGATTCTGGTCATATTGCGGGTGCAGCGATCGATGTTTTCCCAACAGAGCCAAAAACCAATGCTGACCCATTTGAGTCACCATTGATGCAGTTCGATAACGTGATTCTTACCCCTCACGTTGGTGGTTCAACTCAGGAAGCACAAGAGAACATCGGTGTTGAAGTAGCAGGCAAGCTAGCGAAATACTCTGATAACGGTTCTACGCTATCAAGTGTTAACTTCCCAGAGGTATCTCTACCGCTACACACTGGCACTTCTCGTTTGCTACACATCCACGAAAACCGTCCAGGTATTCTTACTCAGATCAACACCATCTTCGCTGAAGAAGGCATCAACATTGCAGGTCAGTATCTACAAACTGCTGCTGATATGGGTTATGTGGTTATTGATGTGGAAGCCGATCGTTCACAAGAAGCTCTGCTTAAATTGAAAGAGATCGAAGGCACAATCCGTGCTCGTCTTCTTCACTAATCATCGAATTAGACCATAAGTAAAAACAGAAAAGGCTCTCGCAATGAGAGCCTTTTTAGTATTTGGCCTATAGTAGGCAATAAGATCATGATGATCCAAAATCTTCTTAAGGTGCGTTCACTACTCTTCTAGTTGGTAGATCACGTTGACACGATCACGAATGGTGATCGTTGAATCTTCATAAGAGTTCGATTCTGTTCTTGCATCCATCGCCATTGAACGCATTAGCACGGGCTGTGAAGACTGTGCGTTGTAGTCCACGCGCCACACATCACCTAGATCACGCTCAAAACCACTCGCCAATGACTTGGCTTTCGATCTCGCATCCTTGATTGCTTCTAAACGAGCCTGCTCTTGATACTTAGCTTGATCACGAACTTGCAGTTGAATGTTATCGATCTGGTTAATGCCCTGACCAATAGCAATATCCATGTAGTCATTTAGGTTAGCTAAATCATTAACTTGAACCGTCACATTACGTGAAGCACGGTAGCCAACCAGTTCAGGCTTACCATCTTTCGGGTAATGGTATTGAGGAGATAAATACAGGTTAGAGCTGTGTACGCTAGCCTCATCAACACCGGCTTGATGCAGTTTATTGAGAAAGCCTGTCACGACTTTATCAACGGTATTTTTAGCCTGTTCAGCGGTCATCGTAGATTCTACGACTCTAACAGAAAATGTTGCCATATCAGGTGTCGCAACTACTTCACCATAGCCCGTCGTTGAAATGTGCGGGAAAGAGGGAGAGTTTGCCAATGACGGAAAGCTCACAGCACTCAACGCTGCAGTAAGAGTAAGAGACGTTGTTAAGATTTTTGGTACAAACTTCATTAGGAAAACCCATGCTGAACAAATGTTCTTTTATCATAGAGTAATTTGCCGCATAGCCAATCCTGAGACCTAACTTCTAACAGAACTTTGACGATGAAAAAACCAACAACTTACTGAGGTAAGTGGTTGTGAGCATAACTTAATATGGCTTGAGAGATCTCTTTCAACACCCCGCTTTCAAGCTGCCAGTGGTGCCAGTAGATACGATAAGACAACAAGAAACCCGGCGTAACATCAATCAATGTCCCAGATTCCAACTCTTCAATAATCTGCAGCCGAGGGATCAAACAATAGGCGACCCCAGATAAGGCGAGTCGAACAAAAGCTTCTGAACTGCCTACCGTATGATTGATAACACTGTCTCTAGGAACATTAAAATGATCATGCAAAAACTTCTTATGCAGATCATCGTATTGGTCGTACGAAACCGCAGGCGCTTTTGTTAATGTCGAATAGTTCACTCCATCAGAGAAGTAACGTTGATGGAAGCTAGGACTCGCCACACACACGTAGTCCATACGGCCGAGATAGTCAGCGCTACACCCAGGGATAGGCTGTGATTCAAGACTGATCGCCCCTGCTACTTCTCCACTCTTAATTTTTTCTATCGTTCTCGACTCACCATGAATCGCAAGGTTCAACTCAACTTGACGTGAATTCATCACATCAGATAACGCAGGCAACAGCCATGTCGCCAAACTATCCGCATTGGTCGCTATGGATAGGGAAAGAGGTTGAGTACCCTCTTCATTCATCAATTCAGGGACAAGCTCGTGCTCTAACAAACGAACACGACGATACAAACCCAACAATTTTTTTCCTGCCGGTGTTGGCCTTGGCGGGCTCTCTCTCACAAGCGCGGGTTGGGCTAACCACTTTTCCAGTTGTTTGATGCGTTGAGACACCGCCGATTGGGAGATATAGAGTTGCTCAGCTGCCCTTTCAAAGCTGCGTTGTTTCACCACGGCATCCAGTGCTTCGATCCATTTGTAATCCAATCCACGCATCAACTTGCTTCCTTTTTAACCTAACTATCAATCACATTAGCAAGTCTAATAATAGATTAAAATCATTAATTATACTTATTTAAAAGGTCAGAGTATCTTCGCCATATAGCACGTAAATATCGTTAATTAAGTGGAGGTTAAAATGAATTTTTGGGTTTTATTACAAGGTTTTGGTCTAGGGGCAAGCATGATTATCCCTATTGGCGCTCAGAATGCGTACGTCTTAAATCAAGGGATAAAACGCAATCACCACCTAACCACAGCAACGATTTGTAGTCTGCTCGATACCTTATTCATCTCACTGGGTATTTTTGGTGGCGGAGCGATCCTATCGAAAAATGAATTACTGCTCACCTCAGTGACATTGGGTGGTATCGCCTTTCTTACAATTTATGGCTTGCTATCCCTGCGCAGTGCGTTCAGAACACGTACCAATGATGAATCAAAGGGTGAGATATTAGCTCGCGGTAAGCGCACCGTTATTTTAGGTGCATTGGCGGTAACAGTATTAAACCCACACCTCTATTTGGATACCGTGGTGATTCTAGGATCTATTGGCGGGCAGTTTGAAGGTAACGACAGAATTGCTTTTGCTATGGGCACGATCTTGGCTTCGTTTGTTTGGTTTTACTCTCTGTCATTGGGCGCAGCAAAGCTAGGCCCAACACTATCTAAACCAAATGTTAAGAAAGGCATTGATATCGCAGTCGCGACCATGATGTTTGCCATTGCTGCAGTGCTTACCAATGGACTGATCGAGCAATACTGGTAATCACTTAAAGAACAGAGACTACCGACTAAGCCAGGCACACCGTAAGTAACTCATTAATATAATGAGTTACGTTAAAATAACTCGAATTTTATTGTTCAGTTCACTCAGCGCAGCTTCAAGGCTTGGTTCCGGTTGGCTCAAGTGACTTACTAAGGTCATGAAATAGCTATCCATAATCAATGGCATTTTTTCAGAAATAGATGCATCAACATTAACCGTTTGAAAGAGTGCCTGATCAAAGGTGCGATAATAGTCTAAATCCCAAATGACCTCTTTGAGTAACGCTCGACTTAACTCAACATTATCAAAATAATAGCGATAGTAGTGTTCAATCAGCGAGATACCGGCATCCACAGCACGTTTATCTTGCTCAGCAGCTAACACCTCCTGACCAATCTTTTCCAACTGCGATAGCATCCCTTCTCGAAGAATCATCAGCTTGGTTTCAAAATGACTAAACACCGTGCCATCTGCCACACCCGCGTGGCGAGCGATCTGGCGAGTTGTGGTGTTGTCATAACCATTCTCCCCAAACAACTCCCAAGCAGACGCTAAGATCTTCTGTTTCGTTAT
Organism: Vibrio sp. FE10; assembly: GCF_030297155.1. NCBI lineage: Bacteria > Pseudomonadati > Pseudomonadota > Gammaproteobacteria > Vibrionales > Vibrionaceae > Vibrio > Vibrio apostichopi. The sequence goes on from NZ_AP028067.1 coordinate 3,300,773, forward strand.
CTCTCTCTTACTCACGAAAATACACCCTTCTCAAATCAAGCTTGATCATACTCTTAGTGCTCTAATTTGACAAATTGAGCGCGCTCAATTATAAAAATGAGCGCGCTCATTTTATTTTGGAGATACGGACATGATGAATATATTAAACCGACTGGGACAAGTACTGATTTTTTTACCCACTATCTTTTGTTTCTCTTATCTACTTCGACCACTATTGATGATTATTCTTATCCCCGGTGGATTATGTCTACTGGCAATTTTAGGAGGCAAAGAAGTAAGAAAACCTTTATATGCAATGCTGAAAACATCGTTATGGCCGACGTCGAGTAAAACGCTAAATAAAGATATACAAAGAAAAGAAGCTAAACAGTGATAACAACGAACGAACAGGAGTAGTGATATTGAAGACAACAAAAAAGGCGGATAACCTAAGTTATCCGCCTTTCCTTATAAAAGCTTATAGCTATAAAAGCTAACTAGAAATTAAGCTTCTACTTTATTCATGTGTACATCCACTTGCGGGAATGGGATTTCGATACCTTCATTATCCAAGCCTTCTTTGATTGCTTGCATCAGGTCGAAGTAAACATTCCAGTACTCTGCAGTGCTAACCCATGGACGAACGACAAAATTAACTGAAGAATCCGCTAGTGTGTGAACACCAACTTGAACACCAGGCTCTTTCAGTACACGCTCATCAGATTCACAGATCTTAGTCAGCAGCGCTTTTGTCTTCTGAAGATCGGCGTTGTAAGAAACACCAATCATTAGATCAATACGACGCGTATCATGACGAGAGTAGTTCGTGATTGGGCTACCAATAACGCTACCGTTCGGCACTACTACCATCTTGTTGTCTGGCGTTGTTAGAACTGTTTGGAAGATTTGAATTGAATCAACCGAACCTGCTACACCACCAATTTCCACGTAGTCACCAGACTTGAATGGACGGAATGCAACGATAAGTACACCAGCTGCAAAGTTAGATAGTGAGCCTTGTAGCGCTAGACCTACCGCTAAACCAGCCGCACCAATAACAGCAACCACAGATGCAGTTTGAACGCCTAAACGACCAAGTGCAGCAATTAAAACAATAACAAACAATAAGTAACGAACTAAACCATGGACGAATTCCACAACTGCTCGATCCATTTTCTTCTTCTGAAGAACCTTAGACACGCTATTCGCTACTGCTTTAACAATAAGGTTACCAATAAATAGAATTATCAGTGCTGAGATAATGTTTACACCGTATTGAATAAACAGATCTGAGTTATTTGTTAACCACTGCTCTGCGTGAGACAAACCATCCACAAGTGGAGTCTCAATCGCTGTCGAACTATCAGCCATAATGTGCATCCTCTATATAATATGCTATGAGCTAAACTGCCTTAAGCCAAACTTACCCAACAACAAAACAAACCGTTTAATTTACGTTAAGTCGTTGTGTTAAAAGTAAATTAAAGCCAAGTCCTTTTTTATAAACTGAACCAAGTTCAGTTTTTCGGCACGATATCCTATCTTTGACAGATTGCAAAGTCATATTTATGTAAGCTTTTGAATTAATAAAACTTACCAATAAACACAAATACCGATAACTAAAAGACTACGAAATTTATTCACCGCACGCTAGGTTTTTCACATATTTAATACAAGTTTTTATCAGACATAAAAAAACCCGCTCAATGAGCGGGTTTTTAAAACTTAAAGAATACTTAATTCAAAGAATTACAGTACGTCTACAGCGTTAAGGTCAGCGAATGCTTTCTCAAGACGAGTAACCATTGAAGACTGACCAGCACGTAGCCATACGCGTGGATCGTAGAACTTCTTGTTTGGAGCAGCTTCACCAGTTGGGTTACCGATTTGACCTTGTAGGAAATCACGGTTCTCAGCTTCGTAAGTACGAACGCCATCCCATGAAGCCCACTGAGTATCAGTATCGATGTTCATTTTGATAACGCCGTAACCGATAGACTCTTGGATTTCAGCTTCTGAAGAACCTGAACCACCGTGGAATACGAAGTTAAGAGCGTCAGCTGCAATGCCAAACTTCTCAGCACAGTATGCTTGAGAGTCACGCAGGATAGTTGGAGTAAGTACAACGTTACCAGCTTGGTAAACACCGTGTACGTTACCGAAAGAAGCTGCGATAGTGAAACGTGGGCTAACTGCGTTTAGTTTCTCGTATGCGTAAGCAACATCTTCAGGAGAAGTGTAAAGCTCAGATGCGTCCATATCAGAGTTATCAACGCCGTCTTCTTCACCACCAGTACAACCAAGTTCGATCTCGATTGTCATGTTTAGTTTAGCCATGCGAGCTAGGTAAGCTGCACATGTTTCGATGTTCTCTTCTAGAGACTCTTCAGAAAGGTCTAGCATGTGAGAAGAGAATAGTGGCTTACCAGTTTGTGCGAAGAACTCTTCACCAGCGTCTAGTAGACCGTCGATCCATGGAAGAAGTTTCTTAGCAGCGTGGTCAGTATGAAGAATAACTGGAACACCGTAAGATTCAGCTACTGCGTGAACGTATTTTGCACCAGCTACAGCGCCAAGAATTTGTGCGCCTTGACCTTCAAGTTTAACGCCTTTACCAGCGAAGAAACCAGCACCGCCGTTAGAGAACTGAACAACAACTGGAGCTTTTGCTTTAGCAGCAGCTTCAAGAACAGCGTTGATAGTATCAGTGTTGATTACGTTTACTGCAGGAAGAGCAAATTTGTTTGCTTTTGCTACTTCAAATACTTTCTGTACGTCATCGCCAGAAATCACACCAGGTTTTACAAAATCGAAGATCTTAGACATGGAAATAGTCCTATTTATTCTATCGTTTTAAGATTAAAAAACTTAAGTTTAAAAATTTGCAATCGTTTGCTCACAACTTATGCCATTCTAGCAAAAAAGTGTGATATGCAGCAAACGTTAAAAGGCGAGATTCACATCTCGCCTTTCTAAATCAATTATGCTTTAGCACGCTCTTCAAGCATTGCTACTGCAGGAAGTACTTTACCTTCAACAAACTCAAGGAAAGCGCCGCCGCCAGTAGAGATGTAAGAAACATCTGCTTTGATACCGAACTTGTCGATAGCTGCTAGCGTGTCACCACCGCCTGCTACTGAGAAACCTTCAGAGTCAGCGATTGCCTTAGAAATGCCAGCAGTACCCGCTTCGAAGTTTTTGAATTCGAATACGCCTACAGGGCCGTTCCAAAGAATTGTTTTTGCGTTGCCGATGATTTCAGCTAGAGCTGCAGTTGAATCTGGGCCAAGGTCGAAGATCATGTCGTCGTCTTGAACTTCAGAAACGTGCTTGATTTCAGCTTCTGCGTTTTCGTCGAATGCTTTAGCACATGCAACGTCAGTCGCTACTGGGATAGCACACTCTTTCATTAGCTTCTTAGCAGTTTCAACTAGGTCAGCTTCGTATAGAGACTTACCTACGTTGTGGCCTTCAGCAGCGATGAACGTGTTCGCAATACCACCACCAACAACAAGTTGGTCAGCGATTTTAGAAAGAGATTCTAGAACAGTTAGTTTAGTAGAAACTTTAGAACCACCAACGATAGCCACTAGTGGGCGAGCTGGGTTGTCCATTGCTTTACCAAGAGCTTCAAGCTCAGCAGCTAGAAGAGGACCAGCACATGCTACAGGAGCGTAAGTACCAACGCCGTGTGTAGAAGCTTGAGCACGGTGAGCTGTACCGAATGCGTCCATCACGAAGATGTCACATAGTGCAGCGTATTGCTTAGAAAGTGCTTCTTCGTTCTTCTTCTCGCCTTTGTTAAAGCGAACGTTTTCAAGAACAGTTAGTTCGCCAGCGTTTAGCTCTAGGCCATTTACGTAATCTTTCGCTAGCTTAACTTCGCAGTCTAGTGCGTCGTTTAGGTAGTTAACTACAGGAGCTAGAGAGAACTCTTCGTTGTATTCGCCTTCAGTAGGACGACCAAGGTGAGAAGTAACCATAACTTTTGCGCCAGCTTCTAGGCAAAGTTTGATAGTTGGTAGAGATGCTAGGATACGTGCATCTGAAGTTACTTTACCGTCTTTTACTGGTACGTTTAGGTCAGCACGGATAAATACGCGTTTACCTGCAAGTTCCAGGTCAGTCATCTTGATCACAGACATGATTTGTCCTCTCAAATTTAAATAAAAATAAAGTTTTGGAAACTCAGCAACCCTGCTAAGCCTATAAATTATTCAACTGGTAATTCTTTAACTACTAGTAATATGTGGACACTTAGCATTTAATTCAAGCTAAAAAATAAATAATCCACACATTTGCTTCTAGGTCTTACTTCTTGCCTTCAGAAGCTTCCATTGCAAGAACCGTATCCAGCATTCGGTTTGCAAAGCCCCATTCATTGTCGCACCACACCAGCATTTTGACTAAGTGGCCGTTGCTCACTCGAGTTTGTGAACCATCAACAATTGCGCTATGGGGATCGTGATTAAAATCGATGGAAACGAGCGGCGCTTCAGTATAGTCAACTATATTGTGTAATGTACACTGGGATGCATTAACAATGGTTTGATTTACGTCATTAACTTTCACATTTGCATTAATTGTGACACTTAAATCCATCGCAGTGACGTTTACCGTTGGCACACGCACAGATATCGCTTCAAATTTGTTAGAAAATTTCGGGAAGATTCTTTCAATACCTTTATGCAACTTGGTATCAACAGGAATGATTGATTGGCTTGCTGCTCGAGTTCGACGTAGGTCGCTGTGGTACGCATCGATCACTTGCTGGTCATTCATAGAAGAGTGAATGGTCGTAATCGTACCGGACTCAATACCAAAGGCATCATCAAGCACCTTGATGATAGGGACAATACAGTTAGTCGTGCATGAACCGTTGGAAACGATTCGATGGTCAGCTGTGATAGTGTCGTGATTCACACCGTAAATAATGGTGTTATCCAGATCGTTAGCACCAGGATGTGAAAACAGCACCTTTTTCGCCCCAGCAGCAATGTGCGCTAGGCCGTCATCACGGCAACCGTAAACGCCAGTACAATCAAGGACGATATCCACTTCTAGGTCACGCCAAGGCAACAACTCAATATCAGCAAGATGTAAGATACGAATAGTATCGAACTCTCCTTTATCTTCAGCACCAATACCATGATGAACATAGATGTGCTCTTGATCGTTAGAGATTTTCTTGCCGAAGCGGCCGTGACTGGTGTCGTATTGCAATAGGTGAGCCATAGCGTCAGGCTGAGCAAGCTCATTGACAGCTACTACTTTGATTTGTTGGCTTTTGCCACTTTCATAGACAGCGCGCAATACATTACGCCCTATTCGTCCAAATCCGTTTATCGCGACTTTTAGCATAGTTCCGTACATCTAACCAAAATTTCGTGCAACAGATGATAACTGAATCCTACCTAAAAGGCATTACTTGAATAACTCAGCCTACTTAGGACAGATTGATCTGCTGCGTATAAAGATGAGTCTAGGAGAAAACAAATCCTAGATACAAAAAAACCGAGCTCAGCGCTCGGTTTTTCTTTCACTTCACTGTTAGCACAAGGCCATCAGTTAATGATTAAGCAAGAAGTTCTTTCGCTGTGTTTACTACGTTTTCAGTAGTGAAACCGAACATCTTGAATAGCTCGCCTGCTGGTGCAGATTCGCCGAACGTTGTCATACCGATGATCTTGCCACCGAAACCAACGTACTTGTACCAGAAGTCAGCGATGCCAGCTTCTACAGCAATACGTACTGTTACGTCAGCTGGAAGTACAGACTCACGGTATTCAGCGTCTTGCTTATCAAACGCGTCAGTTGCAGGCATCGATACTACGCGTACTTTCTTGCCTTCAGCTGTTAGTTCAGCAGCAGCGCTAACCGCTAGTTCAACTTCAGAACCCGTCGCGATAAGGATAAGCTCTGGTTTGCCTTCGCAATCTTTCAGGGTGTAACCACCCTTAGCGATGTTTGCCACTTGCTCTGCATCACGATCTTGTTGTGCAAGGTTTTGACGAGAGAAGATAAGTGCAGAAGGACCATCTTTGCGTTCGATTGCCAGTTTCCAAGCAACAGCAGACTCAACTTGGTCACATGGACGCCATGTGCTCATGTTTGGGGTCAGACGTAGAGAAGCGATCTGCTCAACCGGTTGGTGAGTCGGACCATCTTCGCCTAGGCCGATAGAATCGTGCGTGTAAACTTGGATGTTCTGAATTTTCATCAGAGCAGCCATACGCATTGCGTTACGCGCGTATTCCATGAACATTAGGAACGTTGCGCCGTATGGTACGAAACCACCGTGCAGAGCGATACCGTTCATGATAGCCGTCATACCGAATTCACGTACACCGTAGTGGATGTAGTTACCAGAGAAGTCATTTGCTTCAAGAGACTTAGAACCAGACCACATAGTCAGGTTAGAAGGCGCAAGGTCAGCAGAACCGCCCATGAATTCAGGTAGCATAGCACCGAACGCTTCTAGAGCATTTTGAGATGCTTTACGTGATGCGATGTTTGCAGGGTTAGCTTGAAGATCAGCAATGATTGCGTTTGCTTTCTCTTCCCACTCAGCTGGAAGTTCGCCGTTAGTACGACGTTTAAACTCTGCTGCTAGCTCTGGGTGAGCGGCTGCGTATGCGTCAAACTTAGCATTCCAAGCCGCTTCTTTCGCTGCGCCCGCTTCTTTCGCATTCCACTCAGCTGCAATATCAGCTGGGATTTCGAAAGGACCGTGTTCCCAACCAAGTGCCGCTTTAGTTGCTGTGATTTCATCAGCGCCTAGTGGAGCACCATGACAGTCGTGCGTACCCGCTTTGTTTGGAGAACCAAAACCGATGATAGTTTTAGTACAGATAAGTGTTGGACGAGGATCCGCTTTAGCCGCTTCAATAGCAGCATTGATAGCGTCAGCGTCATGACCATCAACCGCTGGAATTACATGCCAGCCGTAAGCTTCAAAACGCTTAGGTGTATCGTCAGAGAACCAACCTTCAACTTCGCCATCGATAGAGATGCCGTTGTCATCCCAGAAAGCAACCAACTTACCAAGACCTAGCGTACCCGCTAGAGAACATGCTTCGTGAGAGATACCTTCCATCAGACAACCATCACCCATGAATGCATAAGTGAAGTGATCGACGATGTCGTGGCCTTCTTTGTTGAACTGTGCAGCCAATGCTTTCTCAGCCATCGCCATACCAACAGCGTTAGTGATGCCTTGACCTAGAGGACCAGTAGTCGTTTCGATACCAGGAGCGTAACCGTACTCTGGGTGACCAGGAGTCTTAGAGTGCAGTTGACGGAAGTTCTTAAGGTCTTCAATTGAAAGCTCGTAACCTGCAAGATGAAGCAGAGAGTAAATCAACATTGAACCATGGCCGTTAGACAGAATAAAACGGTCGCGGTCAGCCCACTCTGGGTTTGCTGGGTTGTGGTTCAAGTGACCACGCCAAAGAACTTCAGCGATGTCAGCCATACCCATAGGTGCGCCAGGGTGGCCTGAATTTGCTTGTTGAACGCCATCCATGCTAAGTGCGCGAATTGCATTGGCTAGATCTTTACGAGAAGGCATGTCTGCTCCTGAGTACATAAGCGATTTAAAAAAGAGATTGATGCTAAAATTTTCATTTTTATTAGCGCGGGTATTCTCTCAAACGACTTTAGCGACTGCAAACGTTTTACTGGCATTTTAACGGTCATTTTTCGCAATTTTCGAACATTTACATCACTTAGGAATGCCTTATCTCGACCGATACGCAAACGTTTAGTTATGACATATCATAAAAAAGAGCTTGTAATTCGACCGCTGGAATTTAGAATAGCCGTCTAGATGTAGAAACACCTACAAAATATACTGTATTTAATGGCGGCGCTTCCTAGCTTGCGACGCCTGAAATTATTTGCATTTAACTATTTGCAACTAAAAACTAAACTAAAAGTGGAGCTCTCATGGCTAAGCACCTATTCACTTCTGAATCTGTTTCAGAAGGCCATCCAGATAAAATTGCAGACCAAATCTCTGATGCTGTTCTTGATGCCATCTTGGAACAAGATCCAAAAGCACGTGTTGCTTGTGAGACTTACGTAAAAACCGGCATGGTTATGGTTGGCGGTGAAGTAACAACGTCTGCATGGGTTGATATCGAAGAAATCACTCGTGAAACAGTTCGTGAAATTGGTTACGTTCATTCTGATATGGGCTTTGACGCTGACTCTTGTGCTGTACTAAACACAATTGGTAAGCAGTCTCCAGACATCAACCAAGGTGTTGATAAAGCTGATCCTAAAGATCAAGGCGCAGGCGACCAAGGTATCATGTTTGGTTACGCGACTAACGAAACACCAATCCTAATGCCAGCTCCAATTACTTACTCTCACCTTCTTGTTAAGAAGCAAGCTGAAGTACGTAAGAGCGGCAAACTTGACTTCCTTCGCCCAGATGCGAAATCTCAAGTTACGTTCCAATACGACCAAGGTAAGATCGTTGGTATCGATGCTGTTGTTCTTTCGACTCAACACTGTGATTCAGTAACAACACCTGACCTACGTGAAGCGGTAATGGAAGAGATCATCAAGCCAGTACTTCCTTCAGAGTGGATCAACAAAGACACTAACTTCTTCATCAACCCAACAGGCCGTTTTGTAATCGGTGGCCCAATGGGTGACTGTGGTCTAACTGGTCGTAAGATCATCGTTGATACCTACGGCGGCGCAGCTCGTCACGGTGGCGGTGCATTCTCTGGTAAAGATCCATCAAAAGTTGACCGTTCTGCAGCTTACGCAGCTCGTTACGTTGCGAAAAACATCGTTGCTGCTGGCATGGCTGACCGTTGTGAGATTCAACTGTCTTACGCTATCGGTGTTGCAGATCCAACATCTATCATGGTTGAAACGTTTGGTACTGAGAAAGTAGCTCACGAAATCATCATTGAAGCCGTTCGTCAAAACTTCGACCTACGTCCATACGGTCTTCAAGAGATGCTGAACCTTCTTCAACCTATCTACAAGCAGACTGCAGCATACGGTCACTTCGGTCGTGAAGAGTTCCCTTGGGAAGCGACTGACAAAGCAGCAATGCTTGCAGACTTTGCTGGCCTAAAATAATTTAGCCAAAGCAAATCACTTCTTTAAAGCCCTTACTTGTTAGTAAGGGCTTTATTTTTATGTACTTACCTCTCCCACGCTAATCTATCCACCTTTCAAAAGACGCCTTTACCGTTAACCACTTAGTATAAAAACCCGCCGATAATTTGTGTTTTCGAACACTACTGACAATAGTTAAGGTAACTCCTAGGCGATCAAGCTCACATTTAACTCAAAGTAATTCAGTCTGATAGCTCTCGTTAAATGCACGCTAGAACAATAACTGGGACGAAAAAGAGCAATTTAGCTCAACACCATAACTCTCACAAAAGCCACACCGATGAGCCTTATGGAACTATAACTAGGACGTTATTTAACTAGGGGGATATATGCCTCGTACTGTACACCCATCCGAACTGAACGATAAGAAACACAAGGTCAGCGATCAGGATTACGCTCGCACCATTCCTTGTAACCAAGTAAGCATATCCGCCCCTTTCCATTGGTTATCGCTTGCACTACATGACTTAGTGAGAATGCCAATAATCAGCGCATTTTACGGATTGTGCTTCATGGCCGCGGCCATCGCCATCGTGCAACTAGTGCAATGGCAAGGAACACACCTAGTCGTCATGCCAAGCTTGATAGTCTATATGTTGATAGGACCATTCCTTGCTTTGGGTTTATACGATGCGAGCTGGGAAAGAGAGAAAGGACATTCACCAAGTTTGTTCCACTCAATGAAGGCGATTACTCGCAACTCCACGCACCAATGGGCTTTTGCGATTGTGTTGATGGTGGCAATGATATTTTGGATGAGGATTGCTGCGTTATTGCATGCACTCTACCCTTCCGTACAAGGCGCACCATTAAGCGAGTTTGCGCCATTCCTTATTACTGGTTCGGTGATTGGATTAGTTATCGCGAGTCTCATATTCAGCATCTCAGCATTTTCGATTCCATTGATGATGGAAAGACGTGTTGATGTGATGAGCGCCATCTTTACTAGCTTCAACGCCGTTAAATCGAACATCCCTGCGATGGTCGTTTGGGCTGGTATCATTGGTACAGGTATCTTAGTCGGCTTCGCGACCTACGGTGTGGGTATGATTGTAACGATGCCATTACTTGGTTACGGAACATGGCATGCTTACCACGAAGTCATCAAAAAGAAACATCACGTTTAAATCGTTTCACGATCGATGAGCAATGTTATGATGAGGCCTTAGCTTAAACGCTGAGGCTTTTTTTGGAGTTAACAACGCTTGTCTTACACCCCGCAACAACATCGAGTAAATAAAAAACTGGGCGAATGCCTAGCTATTGCTAATCAACATTTTTCTCGTGAATTTCCATGCCCAACCGTCACTTACAAGTTAAGAGGAAAGGCAGCAGGAAAAGCCTACCTCCAGTTAAACGAGATAAAACTCAATCAAGTGCTATTCAGCGAAAATGAAGACGCCTTTATTAACGAAGTCGTGCCTCATGAACTCGCACATCTGATCACACATCAGGTATTCGGACGAGTGAGACCTCACGGGAATGAGTGGAAATACGTCATGGAAAAGGTATTCAATGTACCGGCCAGAACCACCCACAGCTTGGAGATCACCTCAGTGCAAGGAAAAACCTTTGAGTACCGCTGTGATTGCACTACTTATCCCCTGTCGATTAGAAGACACAACAAAGTCATCCGCAACCAATCAACTTATCGTTGCCAACAATGCCAGCAAACCTTAGCTTTTACCGGCCTTCAATTGAGCTAAGTCTTAAGCTCACAAGGTAACGCGAATAAATGTAATAGAGAGAACTAACATTTGAGTGCTAGACTGTTGTTTATCATACTTTCATCAGTCTTTCTCTATGCAAAAAACCACTCCAAAAGTATTTGGCCTGTCGGTGTCCTTTTACCTATCAATAGTATTTGGCCTACTGGTAACCCAAAGCGTTTTCGCCGCTCCACCAAGCTCCTTCTCCAAAGCAAAAAAAGAAGCCGTGAAGATTTATCTCGATCACCCGACTTCATTTTATTGTGGTTGTGACATTACTTGGAAAGACAAAAAGAAAGGTATCCCCGACCTCGATGGCTGTGGTTATCAAGTGAGAAAACAGCAAAAACGCGCTTCCCGTATTGAGTGGGAACACGTGGTTCCAGCTTGGCAATTTGGCCACCAGCGTCAGTGTTGGCAAGATGGCGGACGTAAGAACTGCACTCGCAATGACAAAATATTCAAATCGATGGAAGCCGATCTTCACAACCTGACTCCGGCTATTGGCGAGGTTAACGGTGATCGCTCCAATTACAATTTCAGTCAGTGGAATGGAATGGATGGCGTGAGCTACGGTCAGTGTGAAATGCAGGTCAACTTCAAACAGCGTAAAGTGATGCCGCCAGACAGAGCAAAAGGTTCTATCGCGCGTACTTATCTTTACATGAGCCAAGAATATGGTTTCAAGCTATCTAAGCAGCAGACTAACCTAATGATGGCGTGGAACAAGCAATTCCCTGTCGATAAGTGGGAATGTACTCGTGATGAGCGAATCTATGCGATCCAAGGTAATCACAACCCATTTGTTTTCCCTGCTTGTAAATAACACGACGCAGGCAACCAACATCTCCAATTGCCTCCATCTCAAACAAGAGTTTCAGAATTGCCCCTGAAACTCTTGCTCTACCCTTGTTTTTTCAACTAAAAGCATCCATGTTAGGCAGAGACAAAATACCCAAATGACACTATTTATAGGTTTACCAGCATGAGAATCCCTCGTATCCATCACCCAGAACGCATTCATCAGTTAGGTTCACTCGCTTTAGGCGAAGATGCCGCGGGTCATGTTGGTCGAGTCCTTCGTATGAAAGAAGGTCAAGATGTTCTTCTATTTGATGGCAGTGGCGCTGAATTCCCTGCGACAATTGCTGAAGTATCAAAAAAGAACGTCACAGTTAATGTTACTGAACGTATCGAGCATAGCAGCGAATCTCCGTTAGACTTACATTTAGGCCAAGTAATTTCACGTGGCGACAAAATGGAATTCACGATTCAGAAATCGGTTGAGCTTGGTGTGAATACCATTACCCCACTGATTTCAGAGCGCTGTGGCGTTAAGCTTGATACTAAACGCTTCGAGAAAAAGCTCGCGCAGTGGCAAAAGATTGCTATCGCAGCATGTGAACAGTCTGGCCGTAATACGGTTCCAGTTATTCGCCCAATCATGCAACTTGAAGAGTGGTGCAGCGAACCGAGTGAAGCGTTAAAGCTAAACCTGCATCCTCGTGCAAAATACTCAATTAACACCCTTCCAGAACCCATCAGTAAGGTGCGCCTATTGATCGGTCCTGAAGGCGGACTGTCAGCTGAAGAAATCGGCATGACAGAACAATACAAATTTGAAGAGACGCTACTCGGCCCACGTGTACTTCGTACCGAGACAGCAGCTCTAACCGCAATTACTGCCTTACAAGTCCGTTTTGGCGATCTAGGCTAGGAGAAAAAAATGATCAAACTTGGCATCGTAATGGATCCAATTTCATCCATTAACATCAAAAAAGACTCTAGCTTTGCCATGATGCTTGAAGCTCAGCGTCGTGGTTACGAAATCCATTACATGGAAATGGATGATCTACATTTAGATCAAGGCGTAGCCATTGCTGACACTAAGGTTGTTGAACTAAAAGAAGATCCAAACGGTTGGTACGAGTTCAAATCAGAACAGACTATCGCGCTATCCGATTTAGATGCTGTATTGATGCGTAAAGATCCTCCGTTTGATACTGAGTACATCTACGCGACTTATATTCTTGAGCGTGCTGAAGAGAACGGCGCACTGATCGTAAACAAGCCACAAAGCTTACGTGACTGTAACGAGAAGCTATTCACGGCTTGGTTCCCAGAACTGACGCCGACCACCATCGTGACTCGTAAAGCTGAAAAGATTAAAGCGTTCCGAGAAGAACACGGTGACGTGATTCTAAAGCCACTTGATGGCATGGGCGGCGCGTCTATCTTCCGAGTGAAAGAAGGCGATCCAAACGTATCAGTTATTATTGAAACCTTGACCAACCACGGTCAAAACTACGCAATGGCACAAACCTTTGTACCAGACATCAGCAATGGTGATAAGCGTATTCTTGTGGTTGATGGTGAACCAATGCCTTACTGCCTAGCGCGTATTCCTGCTAAAGGGGAAACTCGAGGTAACCTTGCTGCTGGTGGTACAGGTGAAGCTCGTCCGCTAAGTGAAACCGATTGGGCTATCGCAAGAGCGGTTGCACCTGCACTAAAAGAGAAAGGCTTAATCTTTGTCGGACTTGATGTTATCGGCGACAAGCTGACTGAAATCAACGTGACAAGCCCTACTTGTATCCGTGAAATTGAAGCTGCTTTTGATATTTCGGTAACGGGCAAATTAATGGATGCAATCGAGCGTCGCGTTAACGCTAAATAGCCTAAACTAAAGAAAGCCTTAGCTATTCGAAAGCACAAAAATATCTAGGCAAAGAACAATGAGCGGCTTTACGCCGCTCTTTTTCCTTTACTGGGAACACACTGGCAGGAGGCTCTATGAATTTAACGAACCACTTTCTGGTCGCTATGCCCGGAATGAAAGATCCATACTTTCAAAATTCGGTGATCTATCTTTGTGAGCACAATGACGCAGGTGCGATGGGTTTAATGATCAACGCTCCTATCGATGTCACTGTCGGCAGCATGCTTAAGCAAGTTGAGGTTGATTCTGAACAGCCGAAACCCAACCAAGCAAGCCTTGATAAGCCAGTACTTAATGGTGGGCCAGTCGCAGAAGACCGTGGGTTTATTTTGCACAAACCCAAAGGCAGTTATCAATCCAGCATCAACATGACGGATCAAATCTCGGTAACAACCTCGAAAGATATTCTAATGGTGTTAGGGACAGAAGATGAACCTATGCATTATCTGGTCGCGCTTGGTTATGCCGGATGGGAACCAGGACAACTGGAAACCGAGCTGACTGAAAACTCATGGCTAACCGTTGAGGCCGATCCAAAGGTTATCTTCGACACGCCAATTTCGGATCGCTGGAAAGTCGCCGTTCAAATGTTAGGCATCAATGCGGCTCAGCTTTCAGCGGACGCTGGCCACGCCTAGCCTAGCCCGACTCAGCTCAATAGAATAAACAGACACTCTCAAACACAGATTAATTTGGAAGCCCCATGTCACGAACAATTATGGCATTTGACTACGGTACAAAAAGTATCGGCAGTGCGATAGGACAAGAAATCACAGGTACAGCAAGCCCTTTAAAAGCCTTTAAAGCGAAAGATGGCATCCCAAACTGGGACGATATCGAGAAGCAAATTAAGGAATGGCAGCCAAATCTTATTGTGGTTGGCCTTCCTACCGACCTTCATGGTAAAGATCTAGCAGCCATTACACCCAGAGCGAAGAAGTTCGCTAACCGTCTTAAAGGACGCTTTGGTGTGGATGTTGAACTGCATGATGAAAGACTTTCTACTACAGAAGCAAGGGCCGACCTTTTTGAAATGGGTGGCTATAAAGCGCTAAGCAAAGGTAATGTCGATAACCAGTCTGCAGTCGTCATTTTAGAGAGCTGGTTTGAAGCACAATATTCATAACGAAAAATAAGTGAGCAAAATGTAAGCTAACTTGTGATCCCACTCGAATTTCACATCGTAATGTCGATGCAATTCAAAATAAGAACGTGGGAGTTCACATGAAAATTTTTCTAGCAATCTTCGCCGCTCTAGCAATATCAGCATGTAGTTCAATGGGTGGTGGTTCAGCGGGTTACACTGGCGAACAATATCCGACTAAAATTAAATTAGAAAAAGAACGCGGTTACTCGAACGATAACAACAGCTTTGCAAATCACTAATTTACTCGCTTCACAAAAAACCCGCTTCTAGAGCGGGTTTTTTATTGGTTTTAAGATTAAGCACTAAGCACTAAGCACTGAATCTACTCCATATCTATCTTCACACCAGCCAAAGCGCCAGTCCCGTAGTCATCATCACCACGTCTGGTTTTTAGCATTAAGCGCAAGTCATTGGCTGAATCTGCACTGTGGAACGCATCTTCTTCGCTAATCTTGCCAGCAACGACCAAATCATACAAAGCTTGGTCAAAGGTCTGCATCCCAATCTCTTTCGATTTCGCCATGGTTGCTTTTAGCTCATGTAACTCACCACGGCGAATCAAGTCAGACACTCGTGGGCTGTTGAGTAGAATCTCAAACACACCATGACGACCGCTACCATTCTTATCTCGGATTAATTGCTGAGCGACCACACCACGCAGGTTCATCGACAAATCAAACAAGAACTGTTCTTTCTGCTCTTTAGGCACCAAGTGGAGAATACGTTCTAACGCTTGGTTAGCGTTATTGGCGTGCAAGGTTGCCATACACAAA
The DNA here is from genome assembly GCF_030297155.1 of Vibrio sp. FE10. Lineage (NCBI taxonomy): Bacteria > Pseudomonadati > Pseudomonadota > Gammaproteobacteria > Vibrionales > Vibrionaceae > Vibrio > Vibrio apostichopi. Next base: position 3,316,241 of record NZ_AP028067.1, read on the forward strand.
TGACCCGTTTCAGCAAAGGTCATCGCATATTCCATGGTTTCACGGCTACGGATTTCGCCAATCAAGATCATATCAGGAGCTTGGCGCAAAGAGTTCTTAAGCGCAACTTCATAACTCTCGGTGTCGAGCCCAACCTCACGTTGAGTCACGATGCACTTTTTATGTTCGTGAACAAATTCAATTGGGTCTTCAACCGTCAAGATATGCCCCGAGCGGTTAGTATTTCGATAACCCGTCATTGCAGCCATTGAAGTCGATTTACCAGAACCCGTCGCCCCAACCACCAGCACAAGTCCACGCTTTGCGATTGAAAGGTCTTGCAGTACATCAGGAAGCTTTAATTGCTCAAAGGTTGGGATGTTAGTTTCGATACGACGAATGACCGCTCCTGGTAGCTCTCGCTGAAAAAACGCACTCACTCGAAAACGACCAAAATCACGCACTATGGCAAAATTAGCCTCACGCGTTTGCTGATATTCATCACGTCGGTCTTGATCCATCATCGCGTCAAGCAACTGTCCGACTTGAGCCGCATTCAATTTCTCGCCTTGAGGTCGCAGTTCACCATCGACACGAAATAAAATAGGCGCATCGACAGTGATATAAAGATCCGACGCTTTTTGAGATAGCATCCCCTCAAGAATTTGATTCAATTCCATTTTGTTCACCTTGATTAAAACATTGAGGTTTCAATTTCGATCTTTTTCTCGACCTCTTCTGAATCAACCAAGCCTTGAGCCATCAGCTGCTTCGCATTTTGCTCCATGGTCTGCATACCATGTGCCGCGCCCGTTTGAATTATCGAATACATCTGCGCGACCTTGTCTTCACGGATCAAGTTTCTAATCGCAGGTGTCGCCATCATGATTTCATGACAAGCCACACGACCGCCACCAACACGCTTTAACAGCTTCTGGGCAATCACCGAACGTAACGATTCAGACAACATTGAACGCACCATGTCTTTGTCGCTACCCGGGAATACATCGATAATACGGTCTATGGTTTTTGCCGCAGAGCTCGTGTGCAAGGTACCAAACACTAAGTGGCCTGTTTCTGCTGCGGTTAACGCTAAGCTGATCGTCTCTTGGTCACGAAGCTCACCAACAAGGATTACGTCTGGATCTTCACGTAACGCACTACGCAACGCCGCTTTGAAGCTGTGAGTATCGCGGTGTACTTCTCGTTGGTTGATTAGGCATTTGTTGTTGGTATGAACAAATTCGATCGGATCTTCAATCGTCAATATATGCTTATTATGGTTACGGTTAACGTAATCCACCATCGCTGCCAAAGTTGTCGACTTACCTGACCCAGTCGGCCCTGTGACCAAGACTAAACCTTTTTCGTAATTAGATATTCTTTCAAAGATCTCAGGAGCCCCTAGCTGTTCAAGGGTAGGAATCTCGACTGGAATGGTACGAAATACAGCAGAGCAGCCACGAGATTGGTTAAAAGCATTAACACGGAAACGACCAACGTTGGGTAATTCAAAAGAGAAGTCGACTTCCAGTTTTTCCTCGAACTCACCGCGTTGTGAATCACTCATGATCTCAAAAACCAAACGATGCACATCAGCATGACTCAAAGCTGGTATTCCAAGCTTCCTTACTTCACCATCTATACGTACCATTGGAGATACACCCGCAGAAAGATGTAGATCTGACGCGTTATGCTTTACACTAAAATCTAGTAACTCAGTGATATCCATTTATTTTCCCTTAAGTAAAGTCAGCTATGAGTAGTATTCAACAAAATATCGAACAAATCACCTCACAGATTCGTAGTGCTGAGCAAAAGTGCGGACGAGCTCCAGAGTCCGTGCAACTTTTAGCCGTCAGTAAAACTAAACCTATTGATGCGATTCTAGAAGCCGCACTCGGAGGCCAAGTTGCCTTTGGTGAAAACTATGTTCAAGAAGGTGTCGATAAAGTAAAACACTTTTCAGAACAACATTCTAACCTAAATTTAGAATGGCATTTTATTGGCCCAATTCAATCCAATAAAACCCGCCCTATCGCAGAAAGCTTCCAGTGGGTGCATTCTGTCGATCGCGATAAAATCGCGCAAAGGCTTAATGATCAGCGACCAAACGAGCTTCCACCTCTACAAGTACTCATTCAAGTGAACACCAGTGGTGAAGATTCGAAATCAGGAACGTCAGAAGAGACAGTTTTTGCACTCGCGGAGTTGATTTCGTCGCTTCCGAACCTCACCTTAAGAGGATTGATGTCGATTCCTGCAAACGTATCTGACTATCAATCACAGCTTAATGCATTTTCGCAACTGGCAGAGCTTAAAGACAAGCTAGCCGCGAAGTATCCAAACATCGATACCCTTTCGATGGGTATGAGTGGTGATATGGATGCAGCAGTTGAGGCTGGTAGCACCATGGTTCGTATTGGAACGGCTATTTTCGGTGCTCGTGATTACGCGAAATAGCAAATAGTCAGCGACCAAAAGTCGACGATAAGTATTGATACCGCTTCGCTTTAACTGCGCAGCGACACGCTCAGGATTTTATATATGGAACATAAGAACATCGCCTTTATTGGGGCGGGAAATATGGTTCGCTCAATTGTAGCGGGCTTAGTGGCGAGTGGTTACCCAGCGCAAAAGGTTACTGCAACAGCGCCTTCAGACACCAGAAGGCTGCCGTTAGAGCAAGAATACGGCATCAATACCACCAGCGATAATATTGCCGCAGCTGAGCAAGCAGACGTTGTTGTATTATCAGTGAAGCCACAAATGATGGCTGATGTATGTAAACCCTTACAAAGCATCGACTTTAGCAACAAACTGGTTATCTCAATTGCTGCGGGTATTAATGCGAATCGACTCAATGAGATGTTAAACTGCCAACTGAACCTTGTACGAGTTATGCCAAACACGCCCTCACTGCTTGGTAAGGGGATGAGCGGCCTTTATGCTGACTCAACGGTTAGTCAGGGCGATAAAGAGTTCGCTTCTCAGCTAATGCAAGCCGTAGGTGAGGTAAGCTGGGTTGAACAAGAGTCTGGCATCAACAATATCATTGCAGCGGCGGGCAGTGCTCCGGCTTACTTCTTCTTGTTTATGGAAGCGATGCAAGCTGAAGCAATTAACCAAGGTTTTGACCAAGAAACCGCTCGTAAGTTAGTGCAGCAGTCTGCATTAGGCGCGGCAGAGATGGTGGTAGCAAATCCAAAAACTGAATTATCAACACTGCGTGAGCAAGTGACTTCAAAAGGCGGAACGACCGCAGAAGCATTGCGCACGTTTAACGACCATCAACTATCAGACATCGTAGCCAAAGCCATGCAAGCGGCGGTTGCTCGAGCTGAAGAGATGGAAAAACTGTTTTAATACTCGTTACAGTACAAAAGCATTGTGCCGTTCAGGTTATACCTAGCGGCAAGTAAATCCGAAAAAGGAAACAATATGAATTCGATGAGCTTTCTGATCTCGACCGTTTTTGATCTTTACATCATGGTTGTGATCTTGCGTATCTGGCTACAAGCATCACGTGCAGATTTCTACAACCCATTCTCACAATTTATCGTAAAAGCGACACAACCGGTTGTTGCCCCACTACGCCGAGTGATTCCATCAATAGGCAGCCTTGACCTTGCGACTGTTGTTTTCGCTTATGTGCTGTGTGTACTTAAGTTTGTCGCTCTAAACTTGATTATCTCTGGCGGTGCGGCTGTATTTGATATCAGCTTCCTGATCTTTGGCGCACTATCTCTGCTCAAAGCGGCTGGTGGGTTAATTTTCTGGGTTCTGCTAATCCGTGCAATCCTAAGTTGGGTTAGCCAAGGTCGCAGCCCAATCGAGTACGTATTCCACCAGTTAACAGAACCAATGCTAACGCCAATTCGCCGTATCCTTCCTGATATGGGTGGCTTCGACCTAAGTGTGCTTGTTCTGTTCATTGTTCTGCAATTCGCGAACTTCTTAATGGGTGACCTAATTGGCCCGATTTGGTATCAGCTATAATTCAAGTACGAACATCAGGTACTTTGACGATGCCAAAAGCGGTTTGGGCCGAGGAAGACGATATTCTTCTTAGGCTCTATATCCAACCCAAAGCAAGCCGAGATAAAATTGTCGGCTTACACGGCGAGGAACTGAAAATTGCCATTACTGCACCACCGGTTGATGGCAAAGCCAATGCTCACTTAGCGAAATACCTTGCGAAACAATTTAAGGTCGCTAAAGGGCAAATTACGATAGAAAAGGGAGAGCTAGGTAGGCACAAGCAAGTTCGAATATGCTCGCCAAGCCAAATCCCAACTGAAGTCAAAGCCATCCTATGATGGCTTTTTGCTATTTATTGGAGTCATTATGCGTTTATGGATAACAGCACTACTCACCGCTCTTGTTGCCTTACCAAGTTCGGCAGGACAGTTTAAAAGTATCAAGGATGTCGAGGTTCATTATTCGGCTTTCAATTCCACATTTTTAACTGCGCAGGTCGCTAAGCAATATAAGCTGAAACGAAACGGATACTCAGCGATTCTAAACATCAGCGTGCTAGACAACGCTTCTCTAGGCAAGCCTGCAACAACGGCTAAAGTTACGGGAACAGCTCGAAACCTAGTAGGTAACACTCGCACGCTTAACTTCCGTGAAATAAAGGAAGGTGATGCAATTTATTACCTTGCTGAGTTCCCTATCACTCACGAAGAGAACATCACTTTTAATATCGATGTTAACGCCGGTTTGAAAGGCACAGGTCCACTGCGTTTCACACAAAAATTCTATATAGAAGAGTAGCTTCAAAGCTCACATTTCTAGTCATTAACTTATTAGAGCCACATCCCCATGAGTAAGATTGTTTTAGCAACAGGCAACCAAGGCAAAGTTCGCGAGATGGCAGATATTCTGTCTGAGTTTGGTTTCGACGTTGTCGCGCAAAGTGAATTTAACGTTTCAGAAGTCGCTGAAACGGGAACAACTTTCATTGAAAATGCCATCATCAAAGCTCGCCATGCAGCGAAAGAAACAGGGCTGCCAGCCATTGCTGACGATTCTGGCTTAGAAGTGGATTACCTTAATGGTGCACCCGGTATCTACTCAGCGCGTTACTCAGGTGAAGGGGCGACTGATAAGCAGAACATCGAAAAGCTGTTAGATGCTATGCAAGGTGTCGACGTTGAAAAACGCACAGCTCGTTTTCACTGTGTATTGGTACTAATGCGTCACGAAAACGATCCGACTCCATTAGTATGTCACGGTAAATGGGAAGGTCGCATTCTGATTGAAGAACACGGTGAGAATGGCTTTGGCTACGATCCTGTCTTCTTTGTACCAGAAGATAACTGCGCCTCAGCAGAGCTTGAATCGTCACGTAAGAAGCAACTGTCACACCGTGGTAAAGCCCTCGCGTCATTATTCAAGACTCTCAAGGAGCAAGCTCTGTAATGCACAATGCAGCGCTAATACCACCCGCACTAAGCCTCTATGTCCACATCCCATGGTGTGTACAAAAGTGTCCGTATTGTGATTTTAACTCTCATGCTCTAAAAGCCGAGATTCCTGAAAAAGAGTACATCGATGCACTGCTTGAGGATCTCGATACCGATATCGAAAAATACCAACTCAATGGCGCACCTCGCCCATTGCATTCGATCTTTATTGGTGGCGGCACGCCGAGTCTATTTTCTCCAGAAGGAATAGGTCGATTACTGCAAGGTATTGAACAATGCATCCCGTTCAAACCTGAAATAGAAATCACCATGGAAGCCAACCCGGGCACCATAGAGGCTGAACGTTTCGCAGGTTACCAAAAGGCAGGCATTACTCGAATTTCGGTAGGCGTACAAAGTTTTGAGCAAGAGAAACTGGAAAGGCTTGGCCGTATTCATGGTCAAGATGAAGCAGTGAATGCGGCTCATTTAGCGCATAAGATTGGATTGAATAGCTTCAACCTAGATCTAATGCACGGCTTACCGGATCAAAGCATTGATCAGGCCTTGGCTGATTTGGACAAAGCGATCGAGCTCGATCCTCCACATTTGTCTTGGTATCAGCTAACAATAGAACCTAACACCATGTTCTATTACAAAACACCAAAGCTACCTGACGATGATGACCTTTGGGATATCTTCGACTTAGGCCATAAGAAGCTCGCAGACGCAGGTTATGTACAGTACGAAATTTCAGGCTACAGCAAGCCGGGATATCAGTGTCAGCATAATCTCAACTACTGGCGCTTTGGTGACTACCTAGGTATTGGCTGTGGCTCTCATGGCAAGCTGAGCTTTGCAGATGGACGTATTGTTCGCACTACTAAGGTTAAACACCCTAGAGGCTACCTAGCAGCGTATCAGAATCTGGTGAAGCCCTATCTGTCGGATGAACTGGAAGTACCTAATGAGGACCGCCCTTTCGAGTTCTTCATGAACCGCTTCAGGCTAATGGAAGCATGTCCAAAACAAGACTTCATTGATACGACAGGGTTAGAGTTTGATTCGATTCAGCCAACGATAGAGTGGGCCAAAGAGCTCGGTTATCTTAATGAAACCGACAGCCATTGGCAGATCACTGAAAAAGGAAAATTGTTCCTAAATGATCTGCTTGAAGCCTTTATGGCTGAAGAAGACGAATAGTTCGAACGCTAGAATGCATAAAGCCTCTCATCACGAGAGGCTTTTTTGCGAGCTTAGAACTTAGAAAATAGAACGACCAATACGCTCAGAGAGCAATTCTAAAGCCTGAGTTCCCGCCAGTGAATTACCCGACGCGTCTAGTTCCGGAGACCACACCGCGATCGTCATTTCGCCAGGAACAATCGCAATAATCCCGCCACCGACACCAGACTTTCCTGGCATACCAACACGATAAGCAAACTCTCCCGCTCCATCGTACAAACCACATGTCGCAAGCAAGGCATTCAATTGTTTGGTTTGAACTGGCGTGATGATCTCTTTCTTAGTCTGAACCGACACGCCTTTGTTTGCCAAATAGCTAAAGGTTTTCGCCAAATCAACACACGTCATTTTAAGCGCACAAGCATGGAAGTAATTATTGAGTACGGGAATAACATCGTTCTCAAAGTTACCAAATGAACGCATCAAATAAGCGATAGCAGCATTGCGATCGCTGTGCATCATCTCAGAAGCAGCTACAACCTTGTCATACACAATATGAGTATCACCTGATAACTGACGCACAAATTCTAATAAACGGTGTCTTGGTGCTGATAGACGGCTTTGTAATAAGTCGGCCACGACAATCGCGCCAGCATTAATAAACGGGTTACGAGGAATGCCGTGCTCCATCTCAAGCTGGATCATCGAGTTAAAGGCTTGCCCTGAAGGCTCCTTCCCTACTCGCTGCCAGATTTCTTCAGGCTTATACAACACCATCGCCAACGTCAGGCTTAAAGCTTTAGAGATTGATTGCACAGAAAAGGCTTCATCGGCATCGCCAGCTTGAATAACTTCACCTTCATTGGTGTATACCGCAATCGCCAGTTTCTGGTTCGATACACGAGCCAATGCAGGAATATAATCTGCGACCTTTCCCTGACCAATTAAAGGGCGAACTTCATCTAAAATCTCGGCCAAAATAGCTTGAGTTGGTTTCATGTGTGCTTACTTCTTTATTGTTATTTTTGTAGGGGGTGTGACATTACTTTCTGTCCTTAAACCTTTATCGCAATAAAAGCCTAAGGACAAAAAAGCCAACATTACAATAATGTTGGCTTTAATCAATCCCACAAAGTGTAGGGTTTAAATCCTAAGTCGGATTCACCTTCACTTAATTTGATTTAGAATTACTTAGTACGCTTGAACTTAATGTCCCAAACGCCATGACCTAAACGGTGGCCACGAGCTTCAAACTTAGTCAGTGGACGCTCGTCTGGACGAGGAATGTAATCCCCATCTTCAGCGATATTCTTGAAGCCTGGAGCAACGTTCATCACTTCAATCATGTGTTCTGCGTAGTTTTCCCAGTCTGTTGCCATGTGGAAAATACCAGTATCAAGTTGCAGCTTACCGCGAACCATCTCTGCAAACTCAGCCTTAACAATACGACGTTTGTGGTGACGAGCTTTATGCCATGGGTCAGGGAAGAACAGTTGCAGTGTATGCAGGCTGCTGTCTGGGATCATGTGTTCAAATACTTCTACTGCATCGTGACACATTACACGCAGATTAGTTACGCCAGCATCGCGAGCTGTACCTAAACACGCACCAACACCTGGGCTATGAACTTCAATACCTAAGAAGTTTTTCTCAGGCGCATTCTTTGCCATTTCAACCAGTGATGCACCCATACCGAAGCCAATTTCTAGTACAACAGGGTTGTCGTTGCCAAACACTTCTTTCCAATTAAGAAGTTCTGGGTTGTAGTCGATACCCATTGTTGGCCAACATTCGTTCATCGCGTTTTCTTGGCCTTTTGTTAAGCGGCCTTCGCGGCGAACAAAACTACGGATCTTACGAACCAGTTTGCCGTCTTCAGTATATTCGTTAGTGGTCACTTCACTCATTGATTTTTGCCTGCACATTGATTAATCAAAGCGGGGATTATCCAAAGAATTGCCTCCGGTGCAAGTCTTTCCGTGGATAAATTCCCACACAATTTGTCTGTTTTACATCCAACCGTAAGTGTGGTGCAATTTCACTCCTAATAATAGCAAAGCATAGAGCATGTCGTGACTCCTTTCGCAACCGCCATATTAAAGTGGTATGACGCCTTTGGGCGTAAAGAATTACCTTGGCAACAAAACAAAACTGCCTACACCGTTTGGCTATCTGAAATTATGCTTCAGCAGACTCAAGTCGCCACGGTCATTCCATACTACCAACGCTTCTTAGAGCGCTTTCCAACGGTTATTGACCTAGCGAACGCCGAGCAAGACGAGGTACTTCACTTATGGACAGGGCTTGGCTATTACGCGCGAGCTCGTAACTTACATAAGGCTGCCAAAATTGTTGCCGAGCAATACGGTGGTGAGTTTCCGCTTTCTATCGAAGAAATGAACGCGCTACCGGGTATTGGACGTTCTACTGCCGCTGCAGTGCTGTCTTCCGTTCACAAGCTCCCTCATGCGATCCTTGATGGCAACGTCAAGCGCACCTTGGCGAGAAGCTTCGCAGTAGAATGTTGGCCAGGGCAAAAGAAAGTTGAAAATCAGCTGTGGGAATACGCAGAAGCACATACTCCCAATCAAGATGTTGATAAGTACAATCAAGCAATGATGGACATGGGTGCGATGGTTTGTACCCGTAGCAAGCCCAAATGTACCTTATGCCCGATTGAAAGCATGTGTGAAGCTAAGAAGCTCGATAGACAGCTCGATTTCCCAGGCAAGAAGCCTAAGAAAGAGAAGCCAATAAAAGAAACATGGTTTGTTATTCTGTACCACAACAATCAAGTATGGCTCGAACAACGCCCTCAATCTGGTATCTGGGGAGGACTCTTCTGTTTCCCTCAAAATGAAAACGCAGAGATCGAACATCAGTTAGATCTTCGTTCGATCAAAGACAATGAAACCGATTCGATCAAGACCATGATTGCGTTTAGACATACTTTCAGCCACTACCACTTAGATATCACGCCTGTATTAGTAAAATTAGATAAACAACCAGATTTGATAATGGAAGGGACTAAAGGTCTCTGGTATAACTTATCAAAACCGGAAGAAATTGGCCTAGCCGCTCCTGTAAAGCAGCTTATTGAGAGCCTACCCTTTGAACTGAATGACGACGTTTGAATCAACGAACGCGATAAGAGGAACCACTATGAGCCGCACTGTATTTTGTGCTCGCCTTCAAAAAGATGCTGAAGGCCTAGATTTTCAACTTTACCCAGGTGACTTAGGTAAGCGTATCTTTGACAACATCTCTAAAGAAGCTTGGGGACAATGGCAAAGCAAGCAAACCATGCTTATCAATGAGAAGAAGCTAAACATGATGGATCCTGAACATCGTAAACTTCTTGAAACTGAGATGGTTAACTTCCTTTTCGAAGGTAAAGATGTCGTTATTGATGGCTACACTCCACCAAGCGAATAAGACATTTATTTAAGCAAATTTTAATGACATCATGGTTAACGCTGCGATGTCATTTTTGTATGAGGAACTATGAAAAAGCTAAGTTACTTCCTAACAGCTATGTTGTTAACTGGGTGCAGTCGTGAATTTGTCGAAAGCATTTATGATGTTAATTACGAACCAACCAACCGATTTGTCAGTAATTTAGCGGAGCTACCCGGTCAATTTGAAAAAGACACAGGGGCGTTAGATTCTTTAATTAATAGCTTTTCTGGCAATATCCAAAAACGCTGGGGCAGCAGTGAAGTAAAGATGGCGGGCAAGAGTAACTATGTGAAATACATAGATAATTACTTGAGCCGTTCAGAAGTAAACTTTAACCAAGGCCTGATCACAGTTGAAACCGTATCCTCAACAGATCCTAAAAAGCACCTCAAAAATGCAATAATGACGACACTTTTGACGCCAGATGATCCTGCGAATGTCGATCTATTCTCTTCCAAAAGCATCAAGTTAGAAGGTCAACCTTTCCTCTATAACCAAGTCGTTGATCAGGATAAGAAGCCTATTCAATGGACATGGCGCGCTAATAAGTTTGCTGATTATCTGATCGCTAATAACCTGAAAACCAAGGAAGTCGACTTTAAAAAAGCGTATTACGTTGAAATTCCAATGGTGGCCGATCACGCCAGCAAGCGAAGCTATAAGTATGCAGATATCGTTCGTCGCGCATCTCAACGTTATGACATTCCTGAAGACTTGATTTACGCGATCATCAAAACAGAGAGTAGTTTTAACCCATACGCTGTGAGTTGGGCAAACGCTTATGGTCTTATGCAGGTGGTCCCAAAAACGGCAGGCCGAGATGTCTTTAAGCTCGTCAAAAAGAAACCTGGAGAACCAAGTCCTGAGTACTTATTCAATCCAGAAAACAACATTGATGCCGGCACTGCGTACTTTTACATCCTTAAAAATCGTTATTTGAAGGACGTGCAGCACCCAACAACGCTTGAGTACAGCATGATCTCAGCATACAACGGCGGTACTGGTGGGGTACTCAATACCTTCAGTAAGGACAGAAAGCGGGCAATGCGTGACTTAAATTCATTGCAACCTAGTCAAGCTTACTGGGCACTGACAAAGAAACACCCAAACAAAGAGTCGCGTCGATACTTAGAAAAAGTAACAAAATTCAAGAAAGATTTTAACCAAGGTAAAACGTAAGCCTCACTTTTGAATAAAAAAACAACTAACGAACGTTTTTTTTAATTATTTTCAAAAAAGGTGTTGACGGTTATGCAGAAAATCCGTTTAATAGCGCTCCGTTGCCCGGATAGCTCAGTCGGTAGAGCAGAGGATTGAAAATCCTCGTGTCGGTGGTTCGATTCCGCCTCCGGGCACCACATTTGATTTGTTGGTGTCATTACTCTTTAACAGGGAGTAGCAACACGAACAAAAGCATAAAGAATTTAGTGTGCCGACTTAGCTCAGTAGGTAGAGCAACTGACTTGTAATCAGTAGGTCACCAGTTCGACTCCGGTAGTCGGCACCATTCTTTTGCCTCGATAGCTCAGTCGGTAGAGCAGCGGATTGAAAATCCGCGTGTCGGTGGTTCGATTCCGCCTCGAGGCACCATTATTTGGTACTTAACAAATAATGGTCTTTATAGACCTGATGTTGAGACAAGTAATTCCCCTTTAGTTCAGTTGGTAGAACGGCGGACTGTTAATCCGTATGTCGCAAGTTCAAGTCTTGCAAGGGGAGCCATTTTAAAGAACTTCATTTTATATGGGGTTTTAATTAGAGAGTTTACTCTCTAAAGCAAAGAATTTAGTGTGCCGACTTAGCTCAGTAGGTAGAGCAACTGACTTGTAATCAGTAGGTCACCAGTTCGACTCCGGTAGTCGGCACCATTCTTTTGCCTCGATAGCTCAGTCGGTAGAGCAGCGGATTGAAAATCCGCGTGTCGGTGGTTCGATTCCGCCTCGAGGCACCATTATTTGGTACTTAACAAATAATGGTCTTTATAGACCTGATGTTAAGACAAGTAATTCCCCTTTAGTTCAGTTGGTAGAACGGCGGACTGTTAATCCGTATGTCGCAAGTTCAAGTCTTGCAAGGGGAGCCACATTCAAGAAAGCCAAGTCGAAAGACTTGGCTTTTTTTCGTTTGAGCAAAAGCTAACTCTATTCAGCATTGCCGCCAACTCAACATCAAGCCCTGATCATCCCCATAAAGTTAAAGCATCCCCTTTCCTATCTCGACAGTACCCATCCTTGAATTCGTTCAAACCCTCTCGATACAAACTAAACCACCTCTGAAATTAAGCATCTTTAGCCGCGTATCGTCACATAAAAATAAACAACATGACGGCTCGTTACTTTTTTTGCTTCGTAAATTTAATCTTCATCATATTTTGATATCTTTCTGATACCTGCCCTACACGACTTAGATTAAGATTCGATGAATTATATCTAATACTAATTATTGAATCGCTACGCAGGAAAATATGAAATTAAAAACGCAAGCTTACTTATTATCGGGCATCATCTTGATCGCTCTGCTGGCGCTAACTGCTACTGGTTTATGGACCTTGAGAGTCGCGAGTAACATGGACAACAAAGCTCGTGTGACAGAGCTATTTAAGAGCGCATACAGCATTCTTACTGAAGTCGAAAAAATGGCTATTGATGGCACCCTAGAAGAACAACAGGCCAAACAGCTTGCTACTCGCCTACTACGTAACAACATCTATAAAGACAATGAATACGTTTATGTTGCGGATGAAAACATGACGTTTGTTGCGACACCTCTGGATCCACAACTACACGGGACCAGCTTTAATGATTTTAAAGACGGTGATGGAAACAGTGTTGGCCAACTCATTCAACGAGTACTTGGTAATCGTACTAGCCAGATCATTGAGTACACCTGGACACAAAAGCTTCCAGACGGAACGATTGAAGAAAAACTGTCTATTGCAGAGAAGACTCCGCATTGGGGTTGGGTTGTCGGCACAGGTATCGGCTTCAATGAAGTCAATGCACGTTTCTGGTCAACGGCTCAATGGCAATTGTTTCTATGTGTCGTGATTGCTGGCCTTATTTTATCAAGCCTAATCGTATCTATTAAGCGAATGCTAGCGCTTCTTGGCGGCGAGCCTAAAGATGTAAGAGAAGCGGTACAAGCCGTCGCAGAAGGCCGTATTCAAACCTCTTTTGAAACTCAGGCAATAAACGGCAGTATTTATCACGCCGTACAACAAATGAGTAAGTCGTTAGCCGAGCTAGTCTCAAACCTTAATGCATCAATGTTGGCACTGAGAGGTGAGTTGCAGCGTGTAGAAGATCGTGCAGGTTCAATAGCTCAGCTGACCGAGACTCAGCAACAGTCAACTGAGATGATCGCGACAGCTATGACGGAAATGGCCTCTTCAGCCAACAACGTTGCTGATTCAGCTGGCGATACTGCGCGTAATACTGACGAAGCAGATAAACAGAGCCAACATACTCAGCGCCTCATCCACAGCACAGTAGATAACATTCAAGGTCTAGCAGGCCAACTCGGCACAGCAAGTGAAGCCGTCGCTAACTTAGATAGCGATGTACATAACATCGTTAAGGTCTTAGACGTCATCGGTGATATTGCAGAACAAACGAACCTTCTAGCACTGAATGCGGCAATTGAAGCGGCGCGTGCTGGCGAACAAGGTCGCGGATTTGCCGTTGTAGCAGATGAAGTTCGCAACCTTGCGGGTCGAACACAGTCAAGCACCAAAAAAATCCAACGAATGATCAATAATCTTCAAGAAGGCTCTCGTAACGCGATAAAAACTATGGAAGTGTGTGCGACTACCAGTGAAAGCACCGTAACAGAGTCCCAGAATGCCTCTGAAGCATTACAACAGATAGTTGTGGCGTTAGAGTCTATTTCATCGATGAGTCATCAAATCGCGACAGCCGCCGCTGAACAGACTCAGGTGAGTGATGATATTTCGAAGCGTATCAATATGATCGAAGAAAGTGGCAACCAACTGAGTAATGTAGTGACAGAAAGTCATAACAGCACTCAAACACTCGCCTCTCTTTCTAACGAATTAGAAGCTTGGGTTAATAGGTTTGAAGTAAAACACTAAACTCTCAGCAAAATTCTTAAATATAAAAGCACGTTTTCATACGTGCTTTTTTTATTTCGACGCCCATTCAGTGTAGTTAACCGTAGTTTTACTATCTTTTAGAGCATGCTAGACCTAGGTTTTTCGCCCCAAATGAACAAAAACAACCCACTAAGTATAGAAAAACATCAAACAATACTTTTTTTGCAATTTAATGTTGACCCAGAACGCGAAAACACGTTTAATACACCTCGTCGCCCGGATAGCTCAGTCGGTAGAGCAGAGGATTGAAAATCCTCGTGTCGGTGGTTCGATTCCGCCTCCGGGCACCACAATTTATTTGTTGGTGTCTTAGACAACAACAGTAAAGCACAAAGAAATATTATGTGCCGACTTAGCTCAGTAGGTAGAGCAACTGACTTGTAATCAGTAGGTCACCAGTTCGACTCCGGTAGTCGGCACCATTTCTTTAAAGCTTTAAGAATAATTCCCCTTTAGTTCAGTTGGTAGAACGGCGGACTGTTAATCCGTATGTCGCAAGTTCAAGTCTTGCAAGGGGAGCCAAGTTAATCATCAAGCATAAGCTTTTTGGTTCATGATGCCGACTTAGCTCAGTAGGTAGAGCAACTGACTTGTAATCAGTAGGTCACCAGTTCGATTCCGGTAGTCGGCACCATTCTCGTGATTAGAGACTAAACAATCAATTCCCCTTTAGTTCAGTTGGTAGAACGGCGGACTGTTAATCCGTATGTCGCAAGTTCAAGTCTTGCAAGGGGAGCCAATTAAAAGAAGCCGCATCATTGATGCGGCTTTTTTGCATCTAAAAACCGAAACTTATTCATACAAGTCCCCTCGCCTTTCTACTACCCGTTTAATTCGAAAACCAACTCTTTTAAGACTCCTCTAAAACCATCAGACTTTCTCTTTAATTCAGTTCAAGCTATCACAACAACAAGCTAATCACTCTTATAAAAAGTCAGTCATCACGAACGTGCTACTTCTTGTATCTATAAAGTACTCTGCTGAAAAATTCTAGTCGTAATGGGGCAGGAATTGAAAAACTAAAGAATGAATTCAAATGAGCTCTAGAAAGGCTCTGTTGGTTGCTGAGATTGAAGTGACACAACTACTCACTCTTTATCGAAACTATCCACCACGATTGCTCCCATAGACGCTGGCATGGAAATAACGATCACTCTTTTAATAGATACAATTGGATCGCTTAATAAAGGCAGCTTATCCAAACAAGTCAGCACCAAAGCAACAACCAATGCAGTCATCACATAAGCAATAACAATTCTGAAAATAAACACCGGTAACCGAGCAACAATATCTTTCTGGAATACACTTTCATACGTATAAAAGCCAAGGAATACAGCAGACAATAGAAACAACAACAGCAAGTTAGCTGTAGGTAAAGTCTCCCCTAACTTCCACGCCTCTTCAGAAAAAGAAATCGGTACGGCCAAAGCAAAAGATCCGACAAAGATCTGGCTGGCATCTTCAAAGTTAAAGCTTAATTTCATAGAGCTACCTTTAAGGCTTTTGGACCAAATAAATTTATCAAAGTGCTCCCAAAACTATCGGTTCATGATCTTGGGGGATTTGGGTTACCAACTAACAAAGGTAACTTTACGTAACCTTATACTAGTCGTATTTACTAAGACGCAACTTAAACTCGTAAGCAATAAATCAAATCACTCACAGGCGAAGGTGTTTTTCGCTCTACCCCATGATGACAAATCAATAACTAATATCGAGTAAACAAACACACCTCAGTAAAAGAAAGCTTGAAAACGTCACGAAGATCGAGCCGATTCTTCCTCTAAATCAGGATACGGGAGATGTTCTATCTAGGTGATTGATCGAATATTGTCATTTCAAACCTGAGCTATTCTAATCATTAGCTGCAGACCAACACCTTGCTAGTCACTTAAATACTATATATGGAATTGTTAGCCTTTATTCAGCCTATTAAGCAAGGCGTTCAAATAGGACTCAAAATAGCTTTAGGGTTAATGCATGCTAGGGAGTCGTTAATTAATACAGACAAGTTTACCACGCTCTAAAGAGGTTTCTGACGCACAGTAAGCTCTTATCTCCATCAAAGAATTCCGGTCTAAAGAGTAGTCGAGTTCGTAGACAAGCATATAAGCAATACTGAAAACGATACTCATATCCTATTAAGCGAAATCACACTGGTACAAACCGAGCGGTACTCTCCCATCTATTAGTACATTTCTATAGCGATAGACAGTTAGGGAAACTGCCTGCTTGACTAAATCTATCAAGGGAGAAAGTTATAGTAACTCGACACATTTGGCTACGATACCTTGATAAGTTCAGTAGCTAATTATGTAGGCAGTTGAAATATATCTAGGTCATTCGCGATTAGAATCGTAAAAAGCCTAGTTGTCGTGTCGATTGCATATTTCGGAGCTAGCCGACCGCCTATTTCGGTTTTAATCGACCACCAAATCCGTTTTTAACCAACCACTCATTTCGGTTTTAATCATCCACTTTTCGGTGTGTTTCCGAAATCGATGGTCGATTTACCGAAATAAACCTCTTTTCTCTTTTAAATCAATAGGTTTAACCTGAGTCTTTCATGTTGAGAGCACTAAGGATAAATCATGCCGAAAAAGAGAATGCCAATGAATAAAATTAAGGAAATCTTACGCCTCCGATACGAGTGCAATCTTTCTAATCGACAGATCGCCGCTTGCCTCAATATTGCTCATTCCACTGTATCCCAGCATCTATCCCGATTTAAATCCAGTGGCCTCACGTGGCCACTGGAAGAGACTCATCATGAAAATCAAGTCACCCAAGCTTTGTTTGATGGTCGCTCATCTTCTCAGCATAAAGTGATGCCTGATTTCACTCTCTGCTACTTAGAATTGAAGCGTAAAGGGATGACTAAAGCTTTGCTTTGGGAAGAGTATTGTCATCAGCATCAAGACAAAGCCTATGGCTATACACAGTTCTGCGAACTGTATAGACGTTGGCTAAAGACACAAAAACGCAGTATGCGCCAACTTCACCATGCTGGTGACAAGCTCTTCATTGACTACTGTGGCCCAACGATCCCTGTTGTGAATCCAGATACAGGAGAATGCCGACATGCTCAGGTATTTGTCGCCACTTTAGGAGCGTCAAATTACACCTATGTCGAGGCGAGTGAGAGCCAAGGGCTTGAACACTTCCTCATGGCTCATGTGAATACCTTTAATCACTTTGGTGGTGCTCCGAATCTACTTGTACCTGATAATCTGAAATCTGCTGTAACGAAAGCAGACTGTCATAGCCCTATCCTCAATGAGAGCTACCGAAAACTGGCACAACATTACGGCGTTGCTGTGATGCCAGCCAGGCCCTACAAGCCTAAAGATAAAGCCAAAGCTGAGAACGCAGTTCTCATCGTAGAGCGCTGGATAATGATGCGCCTTCGCCACCAAGTGTTCTATACAATGGCTGAGCTGAACCTGGCTATCCGAAAGCTGATGCATGACTTAAACCAACGAGAGATGAAACAGCTTGGTGTCAATCGACATGACTTGTTCAACAAAGTTGACCGTCCAGCGTTAAAACCACTGCCATCGCAACCATATGTGTATATCGAAACTAAACGAGCAACCGTCTCCCCTGATTATCACATTCAATATAAAAAGCACTTCTACTCTGTGCCGCACCAACTTGTTGGGCAACAAGTTGAGCTTGAAGCAACGCATCAAATAATACGTATCTACCACAAAGGGAGCATTGTTGCTCACCACTGCACAAGCCAAAAAGAATATGGTCTCTCTACCGTTTACGAGCATATGCCAAGCAACCATCAATACCAATCATGGACACCCGAGCGTTTTATCCGTTGGGGAAAATCTATTGGGCCAGCCACAGGTGAACTGACTCAGATGTTGCTCAAACGCCCAGAGCATGAAGCATTGGCCTTTAGAAGTTGCTTTGGGTTACTAAGTCTTGCCAAAAAGCACTCAGACGCACGGTTAGAACAAGCTTGCCGAGATGCCTTAGTGACAGAGAAGCCATACCTTGGCTTCGTCAAAAACTTATTGAAGAACCATCGAGAAGGCACTCTCTCTCAGCCTTCCACTGATACCCCAAACCTTAAACACACTAATGTTCGTGGTTCCAACTACTACCACTAGGAGAAACAATATGGACGCAATAATCCAACAGTTAAAATCACTACGCCTAAGTCATGCTTCTGATGCACTGGAACAGCAAAGGATACACCCCGCGACCTATGCTGAACTTGGCTTTGAAGAAAGGTTAGGACTCATCCTTGATCATGAGATAGTGAACCGAGATCAAACCAAAATCCAACGACTTAAACGGCAAGCCAAGCTGCGCCTAAGCGCTAGCGGTAATCAACTGGACTACCGCCCAGAACGAGGCTTAAAAAGAGCAATGATGGGAGAGTTATTATCAGGCACTTATTTACAAAAGCGACAGAATGTCCTGATTACAGGTGCAACAGGTGCAGGTAAAACCTATGTTGCTTGTGCGCTCGCCGAGCAGGCGTGTGAGCAACACTGCCCAAGTCGTTATTATCGCCTAAATCGTTTACTTGATGACCTGAGTAGTAGCCGCCTTGATGGCAGCTATCAAAAGCTGCTACTGAGCTTGTCTAAGAAAAAACTGTTGGTTATCGATGACTGGGGAATGGAAAAACTCAGCCAAGAGCATGCAAGTAATCTTCTCGAAGTGCTAGAAGATAGATACCAAGAGTGCAGTACAATCATTATCAGCCAACTACCTGTAAAAGAATGGCACGAGATGATCGACAACTCGACGATCGCTGATGCGATCTTAGATAGGTTGGTTCATCAAAGTCATAGAATCGAGTTACGAGGGGAATCAATGAGAAAACTGGCTTAAATCGACCACTTGGAGTAAAACTAAGGAAGAGAAAAGAGAGGCTTAAAAAGGTGGTCGATTAAAAACGAAACTAGGGGTCACATCAGCCGAAATACGCAGTCGATAACCGAGCTTCTCTAAAGAGTATCCAAATATGGTACATCGCAAGCAATTGGGATTGTAGGTAACCCCGAGAAAAATCATCGAAGAAACAGGCAAACCTAGTCTTTAAATGCTGTTTTATGATGGGGCTGAAATGACCCAGATTGACACAGTCGCTCAATTAGCTAGGCCCATTTTCAATATGTAGAAAGCCTCACTATTTCTAACTAGGTGTTTTAACCAGTGATTGAATTGCTGGGAAACCTTTTTCAGAGTTAGCCGATCTAACCCCAAACATGATATTGGAAACGACGAAAGCCTAGTCGTAAGACTAGGCTTTCTGATAACTGGTGAAACGCTCGTCGTTATGAAATGCGGGCAAACCCTTTGCAGGACTCGTCGAACGAAGGGTAAAAATACAATGATTTAGATGTAAAAAAGCCCCGCTATTTCTAGCGAGGCTTCTAAATAAGTGGCGGAGTGGACGGGACTCGAACCCGCGACCCCCGGCGTGACAGGCCGGTATTCTAACCAACTGAACTACCACTCCGCAGTGTCTATTCAGCATAATGCAATTTAAGCCTGACGATGTCCTACTCTCACATGGGGAAACCCCACACTACCATCGGCGCTATTGTGTTTCACTTCTGAGTTCGGCATGGAATCAGGTGGGTCCACAATGCTATGGTCGTCAAACAAATTCTGTTATTAACTTGATTAATCAAGTTAACTAAATAGTGGTGCTGATACCCAGACTCGAACTGGGGACCTCACCCTTACCAAGGGTGCGCTCTACCGGGCTGAGCTATATCAGCAATTCAAGAACCGTTTTAAAACGGTTCTTAAAATTTAAAGCCTGGCGATGTCCTACTCTCACATGGGGAAACCCCACACTACCATCGGCGCTATTGTGTTTCACTTCTGAGTTCGGCATGGAATCAGGTGGGTCCACAATGCTATGGTCGCCAAGCAAATTTTAAAATTCGGAAAGCTTATCTAAAAGTTGTTTCTCTTCAAACGCATTCAAGGTCTGGTACATCTGAGTCCACAAAACCCCTTGGGTGTTGTATGGTTAAGCCTCACGGGCAATTAGTACAGGTTAGCTCAATGCCTCGCAGCACTTACACACCCTGCCTATCAACGTCGTAGTCTACGACAACCCTTTAGGACACTTATAGTGCCAGGGAAAACTCATCTCAAGGCTCGCTTCCCGCTTAGATGCTTTCAGCGGTTATCGATTCCGAACTTAGCTACCGGGCAATGCCATTGGCATGACAACCCGAACACCAGAGGTTCGTCCACTCCGGTCCTCTCGTACTAGGAGCAGCCCCTTTCAATTTTCCAACGCCCACGGCAGATAGGGACCGAACTGTCTCACGACGTTCTAAACCCAGCTCGCGTACCACTTTAAATGGCGAACAGCCATACCCTTGGGACCGACTTCAGCCCCAGGATGTGATGAGCCGACATCGAGGTGCCAAACACCGCCGTCGATATGAACTCTTGGGCGGTATCAGCCTGTTATCCCCGGAGTACCTTTTATCCGTTGAGCGATGGCCCTTCCATTCAGAACCACCGGATCACTATGACCTGCTTTCGCACCTGCTCGAATTGTCATTCTCGCAGTCAAGCGGGCTTATGCCATTGCACTAACCACACGATGTCCAACCGTGTTTAGCCCACCTTCGTGCTCCTCCGTTACTCTTTGGGAGGAGACCGCCCCAGTCAAACTACCCACCAGGCACTGTCCGTAATCCCGATTCAGGGACCAACGTTAGAACATCAAAACTACAAGGGTGGTATTTCAAGGACGACTCCACCACATCTAGCGACGCGGTTTCATAGTCTCCCACCTATCCTACACATGTAGGTTCAATGTTCAGTGCCAAGCTGTAGTAAAGGTTCACGGGGTCTTTCCGTCTAGCCGCGGGTACACTGCATCTTCACAGCGATTTCAATTTCACTGAGTCTCGGGTGGAGACAGCGTGGCCATCATTACGCCATTCGTGCAGGTCGGAACTTACCCGACAAGGAATTTCGCTACCTTAGGACCGTTATAGTTACGGCCGCCGTTTACCGGGGCTTCGATCAAGAGCTTCGACCGAAGTCTAACCCCATCAATTAACCTTCCGGCACCGGGCAGGCGTCACACCGTATACGTCATCTTACGATTTTGCACAGTGCTGTGTTTTTAATAAACAGTTGCAGCCACCTGGTATCTGCGACTCTCGTCTGCTCCATCCGCAAGGGACTTCACTGATAAGAGCGTACCTTCTCCCGAAGTTACGGTACCATTTTGCCTAGTTCCTTCACCCGAGTTCTCTCAAGCGCCTTGGTATTCTCTACCCGACCACCTGTGTCGGTTTGGGGTACGATTCCTTACAATCTGAAGCTTAGAGGCTTTTCCTGGAAGCATGGCATCAATGACTTCACTACCGTAGTAGCTCGACATCGTATCTCAGCGTTAAAGAAAGTCCGGATTTACCTAAACTTTCCGCCTACGTACTTGAACCTGGACAACCGTCGCCAGGCCCACCTAGCCTTCTCCGTCCCCCCATCGCAATTGTAAGAAGTACGGGAATATTAACCCGTTTCCCATCGACTACGCCTTTCGGCCTCGCCTTAGGAGTCGACTTACCCTGCCCCGATTAACGTTGGACAGGAACCCTTGGTCTTCCGGCGAGGGAGTTTTTCACTCCCTTTATCGTTACTCATGTCAGCATTCGCACTTCTGATACCTCCAGCAGCCCTTACAGACCACCTTCAACGGCTTACAGAACGCTCCCCTACCCCACATACCCTAAGGTACGTAGCCGCAGCTTCGGTGTATAGCTTAGCCCCGTTACATCTTCCGCGCAGGCCGACTCGACCAGTGAGCTATTACGCTTTCTTTAAATGATGGCTGCTTCTAAGCCAACATCCTGGCTGTCTGAGCCTTCCCACATCGTTTCCCACTTAGCTATACTTTGGGACCTTAGCTGGCGGTCTGGGTTGTTTCCCTCTCCACGACGGACGTTAGCACCCGCCGTGTGTCTCCCGGATAGTACTTACTGGTATTCGGAGTTTGCAAAGGGTTGGTAAGTCGGGATGACCCCCTAGCCTTAACAGTGCTCTACCCCCAGTAGTATTCGTCCGAGGCGCTACCTAAATAGCTTTCGGGGAGAACCAGCTATCTCCAGGTTTGATTGGCCTTTCACCCCTAGCCACAAGTCATCCGCTAATTTTTCAACATTAGTCGGTTCGGTCCTCCAGTTGATGTTACTCAACCTTCAACCTGCCCATGGCTAGATCACCTGGTTTCGGGTCTAATCCTAGCAACTGTACGCCCAGTTAAGACTCGGTTTCCCTACGGCTCCCCTAAACGGTTAACCTTGCTACTAAAATTAAGTCGCTGACCCATTATACAAAAGGTACGCAGTCACACCACGAAGGTGCTCCTACTGCTTGTACGTACACGGTTTCAGGTTCTATTTCACTCCCCTCACAGGGGTTCTTTTCGCCTTTCCCTCACGGTACTGGTTCACTATCGGTCAGTCAGTAGTATTTAGCCTTGGAGGATGGTCCCCCCATATTCAGACAGGATATCACGTGTCCCGCCCTACTCGATTTCACTGATTATGATGTGTCGGTTACGGGGCTATCACCCTTTGTTGCGCCACTTTCCAGAGGCTTCACCTGCATCATTAAAAGCTTAAGGGCTAATCCAATTTCGCTCGCCGCTACTTTCGGAATCTCGGTTGATTTCTCTTCCTCGGGGTACTTAGATGTTTCAGTTCCCCCGGTTTGCCTCCTGTTGCTATGTATTCACAACAGGATACGTGCTTATGCACGTGGGTTTCCCCATTCAGAAATCCCAGACTCAAAAGGTTATTACTACCTAATCTGGGCTTATCGCAAGTTATTACGTCTTTCATCGCCTCTGACTGCCAAGGCATCCACCGTGTACGCTTAGTCACTTAACCATACAACCCGAAAGGGTCTTAGTGTATGGCAACTAACCAAGGTTTTTGGTTGTCATTAAGAAGGGTTAATTCTCAATGACTGTTTGCCGGACTCAATTGTGAATCAAACTAAGTTTGATTCGAATACAAGACACTTGAATGTGTTTGTTGTGTTTATCTAATGAAAGATAAACATTGAGAACTTTTAAATTTGATTTGAATTACTCGTAAGTAATCAAATCAGTCAGCTTTCCAAATTGTTAAAGAGCTAGATTTCTTTCGAAACCATTTTTAAATATTTTCAGATAAAAACACTTAAAGATGGTGGAGCTATGCGGGATCGAACCGCAGACCTCCTGCGTGCAAGGCAGGCGCTCTCCCAGCTGAGCTATAGCCCCATCTTTGTTTCTAGTCGATATTGGTGGGTCTGAGTGGACTCGAACCACCGACCTCCCGCTTATCAGGCGAGCGCTCTAACCAGCTGAGCTACAGACCCAATATCGTCTCTTTTACTTTTCTAAACCTAATCAATCTGTGTGGACACTCATCGTGGTATCTTCGTATAAGGAGGTGATCCAGCCCCAGGTTCCCCTAGGGCTACCTTGTTACGACTTCACCCCAGTCATGAACCACAAAGTGGTGAGCGTCCTCCCCGAAAGGTTAAACTACCCACTTCTTTTGCAGCCCACTCCCATGGTGTGACGGGCGGTGTGTACAAGGCCCGGGAACGTATTCACCGTGACATTCTGATTCACGATTACTAGCGATTCCGACTTCATGGAGTCGAGTTGCAGACTCCAATCCGGACTACGACGCACTTTTTGGGATTCGCTCACTATCGCTAGCTTGCTGCCCTCTGTATGCGCCATTGTAGCACGTGTGTAGCCCTACTCGTAAGGGCCATGATGACTTGACGTCGTCCCCACCTTCCTCCGGTTTATCACCGGCAGTCTCCCTGGAGTTCCCGACATTACTCGCTGGCAAACAAGGATAAGGGTTGCGCTCGTTGCGGGACTTAACCCAACATTTCACAACACGAGCTGACGACAGCCATGCAGCACCTGTCTCAGAGCTCCCGAAGGCACACCTGCGTCTCCGCTGGCTTCTCTGGATGTCAAGAGTAGGTAAGGTTCTTCGCGTTGCATCGAATTAAACCACATGCTCCACCGCTTGTGCGGGCCCCCGTCAATTCATTTGAGTTTTAATCTTGCGACCGTACTCCCCAGGCGGTCTACTTAACGCGTTAGCTCCGAAAGCCACGGCTCAAGGCCACAACCTCCAAGTAGACATCGTTTACGGCGTGGACTACCAGGGTATCTAATCCTGTTTGCTCCCCACGCTTTCGCATCTGAGTGTCAGTGTCTGTCCAGGGGGCCGCCTTCGCCACTGGTATTCCTTCAGATCTCTACGCATTTCACCGCTACACCTGAAATTCTACCCCCCTCTACAGCACTCTAGTTCACCAGTTTCAAATGCAGTTCCGAGGTTGAGCCCCGGGCTTTCACATCTGACTTAATGAACCACCTGCATGCGCTTTACGCCCAGTAATTCCGATTAACGCTCGCACCCTCCGTATTACCGCGGCTGCTGGCACGGAGTTAGCCGGTGCTTCTTCTGTTGCTAACGTCAAGATGCGCAGCTATTAACTACACACCCTTCCTCACAACTGAAAGTACTTTACAACCCGAAGGCCTTCTTCATACACGCGGCATGGCTGCATCAGGCTTTCGCCCATTGTGCAATATTCCCCACTGCTGCCTCCCGTAGGAGTCTGGACCGTGTCTCAGTTCCAGTGTGGCTGATCATCCTCTCAGACCAGCTAGGGATCGTCGCCTTGGTGAGCCATTACCTCACCAACTAGCTAATCCCACCTAGGCATATCTTGACGCGAGAGGCCCGAAGGTCCCCCTCTTTGGCCCGTAGGCATTATGCGGTATTAGCCATCGTTTCCAATGGTTATCCCCCACATCAAGGCAATTTCCTAGGCATTACTCACCCGTCCGCCGCTCGACGCCCAACAAATCCTCCGAAGATTCAATGTTGTCGTTTCCGCTCGACTTGCATGTGTTAGGCCTGCCGCCAGCGTTCAATCTGAGCCATGATCAAACTCTTCAATTTAAGATTTTGTGACTCAACGAATACTGACTTCAAAACTAATATTCATTCGAAAATGAACATGTAATTCTAAAGCTATTACCATTCCAACAGAATGGTAATGAATTGACTGTGCCGAATAATTTCTTTCTACAAGAGAAAGTCGTTAAACGTATTGGTCACTCAGTTCATTGAAATCAATTTTGATTCCGAAGAATCTGTTTTATCTAACGATAAAACGTTTTGATATTCATCAACGAGTGCCCACACAGATTGATAGGTTTAAATTGTTAAAGAGCTTTGCTTTCAGTGCCTTAGCACGTAAGCAGGACGCGTATAATACGCTTTCCACTTTGAAAGTCAACATAAAACTCTAAGAAACTTAGAACCCTATGGTGACTTGTCTAGAAACTAGACAAAGTCGAAATTAAAGCCTGGCGATGTCCTACTCTCACATGGGGAAACCCCACACTACCATCGGCGCTATTGTGTTTCACTTCTGAGTTCGGCATGGAATCAGGTGGGTCCACAATGCTATGGTCGCCAAGCAAATTTTAAAATTCGGAAAGCTTATCTAAAAGTTGTTTCTCTTCAAACGCATTCAAGGTCTGGTACATCTGAGTCCACAAAACCCCTTGGGTGTTGTATGGTTAAGCCTCACGGGCAATTAGTACAGGTTAGCTCAATGCCTCGCAGCACTTACACACCCTGCCTATCAACGTCGTAGTCTACGACAACCCTTTAGGACACTTATAGTGCCAGGGAAAACTCATCTCAAGGCTCGCTTCCCGCTTAGATGCTTTCAGCGGTTATCGATTCCGAACTTAGCTACCGGGCAATGCCATTGGCATGACAACCCGAACACCAGAGGTTCGTCCACTCCGGTCCTCTCGTACTAGGAGCAGCCCCTTTCAATTTTCCAACGCCCACGGCAGATAGGGACCGAACTGTCTCACGACGTTCTAAACCCAGCTCGCGTACCACTTTAAATGGCGAACAGCCATACCCTTGGGACCGACTTCAGCCCCAGGATGTGATGAGCCGACATCGAGGTGCCAAACACCGCCGTCGATATGAACTCTTGGGCGGTATCAGCCTGTTATCCCCGGAGTACCTTTTATCCGTTGAGCGATGGCCCTTCCATTCAGAACCACCGGATCACTATGACCTGCTTTCGCACCTGCTCGAATTGTCATTCTCGCAGTCAAGCGGGCTTATGCCATTGCACTAACCACACGATGTCCAACCGTGTTTAGCCCACCTTCGTGCTCCTCCGTTACTCTTTGGGAGGAGACCGCCCCAGTCAAACTACCCACCAGGCACTGTCCGTAATCCCGATTCAGGGACCAACGTTAGAACATCAAAACTACAAGGGTGGTATTTCAAGGACGACTCCACCACATCTAGCGACGCGGTTTCATAGTCTCCCACCTATCCTACACATGTAGGTTCAATGTTCAGTGCCAAGCTGTAGTAAAGGTTCACGGGGTCTTTCCGTCTAGCCGCGGGTACACTGCATCTTCACAGCGATTTCAATTTCACTGAGTCTCGGGTGGAGACAGCGTGGCCATCATTACGCCATTCGTGCAGGTCGGAACTTACCCGACAAGGAATTTCGCTACCTTAGGACCGTTATAGTTACGGCCGCCGTTTACCGGGGCTTCGATCAAGAGCTTCGACCGAAGTCTAACCCCATCAATTAACCTTCCGGCACCGGGCAGGCGTCACACCGTATACGTCATCTTACGATTTTGCACAGTGCTGTGTTTTTAATAAACAGTTGCAGCCACCTGGTATCTGCGACTCTCGTCTGCTCCATCCGCAAGGGACTTCACTGATAAGAGCGTACCTTCTCCCGAAGTTACGGTACCATTTTGCCTAGTTCCTTCACCCGAGTTCTCTCAAGCGCCTTGGTATTCTCTACCCGACCACCTGTGTCGGTTTGGGGTACGATTCCTTACAATCTGAAGCTTAGAGGCTTTTCCTGGAAGCATGGCATCAATGACTTCACTACCGTAGTAGCTCGACATCGTATCTCAGCGTTAAAGAAAGTCCGGATTTACCTAAACTTTCCGCCTACGTACTTGAACCTGGACAACCGTCGCCAGGCCCACCTAGCCTTCTCCGTCCCCCCATCGCAATTGTAAGAAGTACGGGAATATTAACCCGTTTCCCATCGACTACGCCTTTCGGCCTCGCCTTAGGAGTCGACTTACCCTGCCCCGATTAACGTTGGACAGGAACCCTTGGTCTTCCGGCGAGGGAGTTTTTCACTCCCTTTATCGTTACTCATGTCAGCATTCGCACTTCTGATACCTCCAGCAGCCCTTACAGACCACCTTCAACGGCTTACAGAACGCTCCCCTACCCCACATACCCTAAGGTACGTAGCCGCAGCTTCGGTGTATAGCTTAGCCCCGTTACATCTTCCGCGCAGGCCGACTCGACCAGTGAGCTATTACGCTTTCTTTAAATGATGGCTGCTTCTAAGCCAACATCCTGGCTGTCTGAGCCTTCCCACATCGTTTCCCACTTAGCTATACTTTGGGACCTTAGCTGGCGGTCTGGGTTGTTTCCCTCTCCACGACGGACGTTAGCACCCGCCGTGTGTCTCCCGGATAGTACTTACTGGTATTCGGAGTTTGCAAAGGGTTGGTAAGTCGGGATGACCCCCTAGCCTTAACAGTGCTCTACCCCCAGTAGTATTCGTCCGAGGCGCTACCTAAATAGCTTTCGGGGAGAACCAGCTATCTCCAGGTTTGATTGGCCTTTCACCCCTAGCCACAAGTCATCCGCTAATTTTTCAACATTAGTCGGTTCGGTCCTCCAGTTGATGTTACTCAACCTTCAACCTGCCCATGGCTAGATCACCTGGTTTCGGGTCTAATCCTAGCAACTGTACGCCCAGTTAAGACTCGGTTTCCCTACGGCTCCCCTAAACGGTTAACCTTGCTACTAAAATTAAGTCGCTGACCCATTATACAAAAGGTACGCAGTCACACCACGAAGGTGCTCCTACTGCTTGTACGTACACGGTTTCAGGTTCTATTTCACTCCCCTCACAGGGGTTCTTTTCGCCTTTCCCTCACGGTACTGGTTCACTATCGGTCAGTCAGTAGTATTTAGCCTTGGAGGATGGTCCCCCCATATTCAGACAGGATATCACGTGTCCCGCCCTACTCGATTTCACTGATTATGATGTGTCGGTTACGGGGCTATCACCCTTTGTTGCGCCACTTTCCAGAGGCTTCACCTGCATCATTAAAAGCTTAAGGGCTAATCCAATTTCGCTCGCCGCTACTTTCGGAATCTCGGTTGATTTCTCTTCCTCGGGGTACTTAGATGTTTCAGTTCCCCCGGTTTGCCTCCTGTTGCTATGTATTCACAACAGGATACGTGCTTATGCACGTGGGTTTCCCCATTCAGAAATCCCAGACTCAAAAGGTTATTACTACCTAATCTGGGCTTATCGCAAGTTATTACGTCTTTCATCGCCTCTGACTGCCAAGGCATCCACCGTGTACGCTTAGTCACTTAACCATACAACCCGAAAGGGTCTTAGTGTATGGCAACTAACCAAGGTTTTTGGTTGTCATCAAGAAGGGTTAATTCTCAATGACTGTTTGCCGGACTCAATTGTGAATCAAACTAAGTTTGATTCGAATACAAGACACTTGAATGTGTTTGTTGTGTTTATCTAATGAAAAATAAACATTGAGAACTTTTAAATTTGATTGAATTACTCGTAAGTAATCAAATCAGTCAGCTTTCCAAATTGTTAAAGAGCATAAAGCAAAAAGCTTTAATCAATAACTTACGTTATTAATTAAAGCTCTGGCTTTAACTAAATCTAAACCATCAATCTGTGTGGACACTCATCGTAAGTATCTTCGTATAAGGAGGTGATCCAGCCCCAGGTTCCCCTAGGGCTACCTTGTTACGACTTCACCCCAGTCATGAACCACAAAGTGGTGAGCGTCCTCCCCGAAAGGTTAAACTACCCACTTCTTTTGCAGCCCACTCCCATGGTGTGACGGGCGGTGTGTACAAGGCCCGGGAACGTATTCACCGTGACATTCTGATTCACGATTACTAGCGATTCCGACTTCATGGAGTCGAGTTGCAGACTCCAATCCGGACTACGACGCACTTTTTGGGATTCGCTCACTATCGCTAGCTTGCTGCCCTCTGTATGCGCCATTGTAGCACGTGTGTAGCCCTACTCGTAAGGGCCATGATGACTTGACGTCGTCCCCACCTTCCTCCGGTTTATCACCGGCAGTCTCCCTGGAGTTCCCGACATTACTCGCTGGCAAACAAGGATAAGGGTTGCGCTCGTTGCGGGACTTAACCCAACATTTCACAACACGAGCTGACGACAGCCATGCAGCACCTGTCTCAGAGCTCCCGAAGGCACACCTGCGTCTCCGCTGGCTTCTCTGGATGTCAAGAGTAGGTAAGGTTCTTCGCGTTGCATCGAATTAAACCACATGCTCCACCGCTTGTGCGGGCCCCCGTCAATTCATTTGAGTTTTAATCTTGCGACCGTACTCCCCAGGCGGTCTACTTAACGCGTTAGCTCCGAAAGCCACGGCTCAAGGCCACAACCTCCAAGTAGACATCGTTTACGGCGTGGACTACCAGGGTATCTAATCCTGTTTGCTCCCCACGCTTTCGCATCTGAGTGTCAGTGTCTGTCCAGGGGGCCGCCTTCGCCACTGGTATTCCTTCAGATCTCTACGCATTTCACCGCTACACCTGAAATTCTACCCCCCTCTACAGCACTCTAGTTCACCAGTTTCAAATGCAGTTCCGAGGTTGAGCCCCGGGCTTTCACATCTGACTTAATGAACCACCTGCATGCGCTTTACGCCCAGTAATTCCGATTAACGCTCGCACCCTCCGTATTACCGCGGCTGCTGGCACGGAGTTAGCCGGTGCTTCTTCTGTTGCTAACGTCAAGATATGCAGCTATTAACTACACACCCTTCCTCACAACTGAAAGTACTTTACAACCCGAAGGCCTTCTTCATACACGCGGCATGGCTGCATCAGGCTTTCGCCCATTGTGCAATATTCCCCACTGCTGCCTCCCGTAGGAGTCTGGACCGTGTCTCAGTTCCAGTGTGGCTGATCATCCTCTCAGACCAGCTAGGGATCGTCGCCTTGGTGAGCCATTACCTCACCAACTAGCTAATCCCACCTAGGCATATCTTGACGCGAGAGGCCCGAAGGTCCCCCTCTTTGGCCCGTAGGCATTATGCGGTATTAGCCATCGTTTCCAATGGTTATCCCCCACATCAAGGCAATTTCCTAGGCATTACTCACCCGTCCGCCGCTCGACGCCCATTAAATCCTCCGAAGAGTCAATAATGTCGTTTCCGCTCGACTTGCATGTGTTAGGCCTGCCGCCAGCGTTCAATCTGAGCCATGATCAAACTCTTCAATTTAAGATTTTGTGACTCAACGAATACTGACTTCAAAACTAATATTCATGTAAACATGAACATGTAATTCTAAAGCTATTACCATTCCAACAGAATGGTAATGAATTGACTGTGCCAAATAACCGAAGTTATTCGTATTGGTCACTCAGTTCATTGAAATCAATTTTGATTCCGAAAAATCTGTTTTATCTAACGATAAAACGTTTTGATATTCATCAACGAGTGCCCACACAGATTGATAGGTTTAAATTGTTAAAGAGCTTCACTTGTTGAGCGTTCCTTTTAAGTAAGGAGCCTCTCGAAGTGGACGGACATTCTAGCGTTTTAATTCTCAGTGTCAAACACTTATTGGTAATTAATTTCTACTTTTTTAAAAGTAGGAGCGATTAAACGCTTTAAGCTAGTTGCCTTACCAACATTCTGCGCTGAAGCCTTGTGGCGTCTGCCGTGTCAGTGAGGCGGCATTATAGAGATGCCGCTCATATTGGCAAGCATTAAATACGTTTTTTATTAAAAAAAGAGGTTAAGTGAAGACAATTCAACCAAGGGCTTATTTATACCACTTTTAACCCAAGTTTCGAACAAATTACCCACAACACCCTGTGGGTAACTACTCGCCATTATCAAAAAAGTAAGATAAACGAGCCCTTGGGTTTAGATATTCTCTAACTTGTTCCGGTAACTTGCTTGGATGAACCGCATTGACAATTTTTATCTCTTTAGTAAAGAGGTCAATGATCGGAGCTTGGGTTCTTGGAACGCTAGGATCATAGATCAGTACATTCGGGTAAAGCATGTGTTTGGCATTAACCGAAATCACGATTCCAATCGATTCATTTGAAAGCTGCACGACAGTACCCGGTGGATACACTCCCATAAACTTAACTAACAGGCTCAAGTTGTCCTGGCTATATAGGTGTTTACAGTTCTTATATAAATGAGAGAGTGCTAAGTAAGGAATCTTTTGTTGGGATTGCGCTTTACCATGGCAAAGGTTATCAAATGCATTCGCTACTGCAACTATCTTGGCAAACTCATCTATGTCTTGCTCTTTTAAGCCTTCAGGATAACCAGAACCATCATTCATCTCATGATGTTGAGCAATCACCTTTTTAGCACTTTCAGGAAAGTCATCAATTCCTGAGACAATATCTGCACCATATTTGGTGTGAAGCTTTAGGTAATTCTCTTCTGGTGGCGTCAGTGCGCTCTGCTTTCTTAATATCGCAACTGGTATTTTGATTTTGCCTACATCGTGGAACAATGCGGCAAATGAAAGATCTTTCAACTGTTGCGTATTGTAGCCTTTGGCTTTACCTATCATTAGCGCAACAACAGAGACATTTAATGTATGAAAGTAGATGTCTTCAAAGTCAGCTTTTGCATTCATGAGATGCAAGGTTACGTTATCGTCACTTACTAGCGTTTCAACAATATCATCAACAAGAGCTTTAACCTCCCCTACCGCATCTAATGGGCGATTACGGATTTTGGTCATCACTGAACGCATTCGGGCAAGCGAACGTTCGAACTCTTTCTCGCAATTACTCACCCTACGACGGTAAGAACTTAGAGTTTCGATACTCTCATGCTTATCTTTCCACATTCTTTCCGCTTCAAGACTTACCTGTAAATCAGTATCAAGATCTTGTTCACTCACATGGTTAGCGGGTAAGGGAGATGTATCACTTTGGTTCGGGTTTATATAGACGTGCTTAATCCCAAGATGTCGAATGACCTTTACTTGAGCATCATCTTTGATTTTAAAACTGTTGAGTAGAAATGGGTGTTCATTCCATTTTACTGGGAGTCGTATATGTAGACCGGGCTGAATGCGATCTACGGTAATCTTTATGCTGCCCATTTTTATATATAATATTGATTATTAATCTCTATTTATAATTCTAATAAAACCAAGCAGCAATTTCACTATCCAATTTCACAGGTTCAACTTAAAGAATCACAGTGCACCATCCAACGTATACCGAACTTGTCTTCTACTTTGCCAAACCGGGCGCCCCAAAAAGTATCCGCTAGCGGTGTCATTATACGCCCGCCTTGCTTGAGCTTTTCAAAGATGTGTTCCTGAGTCGCGGTATCTTCGGTAACAAGCGAGAGTGCAAGGTTGTTCCCTTCGAGTTCCTTGGCTTTAACACCATCAGACATCATGAGCTTCATGCCGAAGGCTTCGAACTCAGCATGCATAATCCAATCAGGTTGAGCTCCCTCTATTACTTGTGGCGCATCACTAAAAAGTTGTTTCGATAAAACCACACCGCCAAAACACTTATGGTAAAAATCCAACGCTTCATTACAACGGCCATCAAAAAACAAATAAGGGGTTACTGTCAGCATATCTCTCTCCTCTGCTATTTCTTTAAACATAGACAATAGAAGAGAGAATGATAGGTAACATTCTGATTTAAGGTGATTAATTTACTAAGAAGTTGAACTACGAAAGGAAACGGTGAAATTTCGGGATGAAACATAAAGATCTGACTGATTGAAAAAGCATCCCTGCCGCCACAGCGAAGGCAACGTTTTCTGCTCTCCAGATACAACAAAGCCCCGACTTGAGTCGAGGCTTTGTCATTTAAATATGGTACCGGTAGGCGACTTGACTGGGCTTGCATCCAAGCCGACACGCTGGGTTAGGAATTTACAAACGCCCAAAACGACGAAAGGTCGCTATAAAAGCGACCTTTCTATGTTTGGTACCGGTAGGCGGACTTGAACCGCCACGCCCGAAGGCAACGGATTTTGAATCCGTCGTGTATACCAATTTCACCATACCGGCATTATCTTGGGGCATTGCCCTTTCGATGTCTGGCATTATACGTATGCGAACTGATGTGGCAAGTATAAAAACTTGAATTTATGTGTGTTTGCCGATAATTTCGCCACTAAGTCATAAGCTGTGCGTCATGTCTCTTTTCACGCCAAGCCTTAGACTATATTCTGACGCCTAAATTTTTGAAGAAGTAATAACACCATGACATCAACAAACACAATGCCACCAGCAGGAGTAATGCGCCGATTTGGTGCCTTGTTCTATGACGCCCTCATCGTAATCGCTATTGAAATGTTGGCGGCTGGCGTCATTGTCGCTCTGCTGCACGCACTCATGGCGCTTGGCGTTTTTAACCATAGCGGTTATGCCGATGTTAGTGACTTCTTGACGAACCACCCTATCTGGAGCCCTGCATACACTTTCTACTTAGTCGTAGTTTGGGTGTACTTCTTTGTTTTCTTCTGGACAAGAGCAGGCCAAACGCTAGGAATGAGAGCTTGGAAATTGCGTGTTCAAAACAAAGATGGCTCAGCAATTACCGTAACCCAAGCGCTGATTCGCTTAGGAACCTCAGGATTTGGATTAGCAAATCTATGTGTTCCATTCGATCCTCAGAAGCGTGGCTTTCACGATATCTGGGCGAAAACTGAAGTAGTCGTGCTACCACAAGCACGATAGCGCTATTAACTTCGCTACAATCAAGATCAAAAAAGGAAGGCGTTATGCCTTCCTTTTTCTATTTACAGTTTCCGCCTCAAGAGCATTATGGCAATTCCGAGGAACACCACGCTCGGGGCGAGCGCACCAAAGGCCGGTGGTATTTGATAAACCAAACTGACCGGACCAAAGAACTCACTGGATATATAGAAGGTGAAACCTGCAATAACCCCCGAAAGAATCCTTGCCCCCATAGTCACACTTCGTAATGGACCAAAGATAAACGACAATGCCATCAACATCATGACTGCTATCGAGATAGGCTGAGTTATCTTTCTCCATAAAGCGAGTTCATAGCGTGATGCATCTTGCTCCGACGCCTTAAGATAAGAAACATAATCGTACAACCCACTTAAAGACAGCTCTTCAGGCTTAACCGTTACTATCGCAAGCTTATCTGGAGCGAGTGACGTCTTCCATGAGTATGTCGGTAGGCTTTCTTTAGTAATTTGAATCTCATTTTCGAACGACGTGATCTCGACATCGTTCATTGTCCAAACGTTGTCTCCAACGTAATCGACCTCTTCAGAGTATATCGCCGTCTTAAGTGCCTTATTTTCATCAAAGCGCCACATATTCAAACCATATAGCTTTTCATCGTCAATTTTGACAACGAATATAAAGTCGTTGGCATCACGCGCCCATACCCCACTTTGGGTAGAGATAATATTACCACCAGCAATCGATATGGTTCTTAGGTCACGAGCCATCTTCTGTGCTTGAGGTGCACCCCATTGACCAAGAAGAGTCACGACGATCATTAATGGAATAGCGGTTTTGAGTACCGATAGGCCAATATCTAACTTAGAGAAACCCGCCGCCTGCATCACCACCAGTTCAGAACTCGCAGCAAGCATACCCAGCCCAATCAATGCGCCAAGTAACGCGGCCATTGGAAAGAACATTTCGATATCACGAGGAACACTCAATAGTACGAAATACAGCGCTTGCAATAGATCATAGGTACCACGACCAACCTTTCTCAGCTGCTCTACGTACTTGATAATCCCAGAGAGACCAACAAACGTCACCAATACCAGTGACGTCGTTGCGATGATGGTTCTGCCTATATATAAATCGAGAATCTTAAACACGGCTTAAGCTAACCTTTTATTCTTGAATTTTTCTTTCAAACGCCTTACTGGCACGCTATCCATAAAGTTTGCACCAATCGCGACAAATAACAACAACGCATTAATTGGCCACATGCCGACTACCGCTGGGATATTCCCCTCTTCAATCGAAGATTTGGTTGCACTGATTGCTAAGAAATAGGTTAGGTAAATTAAAATTGCTGGGCCAATTTTAGCGAAGCGACCTTGTCGAGGGTTCACCGCAGACAGTGGCACAACAAGCATGGTCAACAATGGAATACAAAGCACCAATGAAATACGCCATTGTAATTCCGCTTTCGCACTGTTTTCTGGATTACCAATCAATTCGAGCGTAGGAATCGCTTCCCAATCTCGACCTTTTTTCTCGACCTCACGCTGACCAATTAAGCCTTCGTACTCTTCAAAATGCGTCACCATATAATCAAGACGTGTCGGAATCCCTTCATGACGAGTACCATCGTACATCACAATCACTTGGCGACCATCGCTGAGCTCTTTTACATCACCCGACTTAGAGAACATCACACTAGGCAATACCGAATCACGTGGGCGCATTTGAGCAACGAACACATTTTCTAACTTATTACCGTCGATATCATCAATGAAAACGACAGAAGAGCCATCAGGCGTACCTTCAAACTTACCTTTTGGCAGCAAATCAACACTGTTTTCTGCAGCCACTTCTTCATACATTTGCTCAACTTTGTCTTGCGACCAAGGAGACAACCAAAATGAGTTGAAGGCAGCAACAGATGCGGTAATCAAAGCCAAATAAAGCGCAGATTGGATAAGGAATTTATTACCAATACCGGTAGCGTTCATTACGACTATTTCACTTTCAGCGTAAAGACGGCCAAAAGTCAGCAAAATACCAATATAGATACTGAGTGGAAGCATCAATAAGCCCATCGCTGGCATATTTAGACCAACAATCGACAATATGAGGCTCGCAGGAATATCACCATCAGAGGCGTCCGCTAAAACACTGATGAATTTTTGGCTGAGAAACACGAGAAAGAGAACAAAAAAGATCGCAAATTGGCTCTTGATTGTCTCGCGGATCAAATATCTAACAATAATCACGCTCAAATTACCTATACAAAACTTGTTTTTTTGATTGAATCACTATAATTTCCCGTTGAACCTTTTATTTTTTTAAATTTTTAGCTAAGTGTTAGCGTTCTTCTTTAAGGTTAGTTCCATTATAGGATCCAACAAGTAAGAACCCATTATCTAACATTTAGTTCGATTTGTCTTCAGGATGTAGGAGTACGCATGGAGTTCAGTGTAAAAAGTGGCAGCCCAGAGAAACAGCGCAGCGCATGTATCGTTGTCGGTGTATTCGAACCGCGCCGCCTTTCTCCAGTAGCCGAGCAATTAGATAAGATTAGCGATGGCTACATTAGTTCACTGCTTCGTCGCGGTGATCTAGAGGGTAAACCTGGCCAGATGCTGCTACTGCATCAAGTACCTGGTGTACTTTCAGAACGTGTTCTACTGGTAGGCTGTGGTAAAGAACGTGAGCTAGGCGAGCGTCAATACAAAGAAATTATCCAAAAAACTATCAGCACACTAAACGAAACAGGTTCTATGGAAGCAGTATGTTTCCTTACAGAGCTTCACGTTAAAGGTCGCGACACTTACTGGAAAGTTCGTCAAGCAGTAGAAGCAACTAAAGATGGTCTTTACACATTCGACCAATTTAAGAGCAACAAACCAGAGACTCGTCGCCCATTGCGTAAATTGGTATTCAACGTACCAACACGTCGCGAGCTAAGCCTTGGCGAAAAAGCGATCTCTCATGGTCTTGCTATTGCTTCAGGTGTGAAAGCATCTAAAGACCTTGGCAACATGCCACCGAATATCGCAAACCCGGCTTACCTAGCTTCTCAAGCTCGTCGTTTAGCTGACGATTATGAGACAGTAAAGACTAAGATCATCGGTGAAGAAGAGATGGAAAAGCTGGGTATGACTTCATACTTAGCAGTAGGCCGTGGCTCTAAGAACGAATCTATGATGTCTATCATGGAATACAAAGGTGCTGCTGACCCAAATGCAAAACCTATCGTTCTAGTGGGTAAAGGTCTTACTTTCGATTCAGGCGGTATCTCACTTAAGCCTGGTGAAGGCATGGATGAGATGAAGTACGACATGTGTGGTGCTGCATCTGTATTCGGTACAATGAAAGCATTGGCGAAACTTAACTTGCCAATCAACGTTGTAGGTATTCTTGCGGGCTGTGAAAACATGCCGGGTAGTAATGCTTACCGTCCAGGTGACATTCTAACAACCATGTCTGGCCAAACAGTTGAAGTACTCAACACTGATGCTGAAGGTCGCTTGGTTCTATGTGATGCTCTAACTTACGTTGAGCGTTTTGAACCTGATTGTGTTGTTGACGTTGCAACACTAACTGGCGCGTGTGTTATTGCTTTAGGCCACCACATCAGTGGCGTTCTATCAAACCACAACCCTCTTTCTCATGAACTTGTTAATGCTTCAGAGCAAGCAAGTGACCGTGCATGGCGTCTACCTATGGCAGACGAGTACCATGAGCAGCTAAACAGCCCGTTTGCTGATATGGCAAACATCGGTGGCCGCCCTGGCGGTACTATCACCGCAGGTTGTTTCCTGTCTAAATTCACCAAAAAGTACCACTGGGCCCACATCGACAGTGCAGGTACAGCGTGGAAGTCAGGCGCAGCGAAAGGCTCGACAGGTCGCCCTGTCTCAATGCTAGTCCAATTCTTATTGAACCGCAGCGGCCATGAGACTGAAGAGCAATCTTCAAAATAATGAAAAGGGCCTACGGGCCCTTTTTTAATAAGCGCTATTTGTTAGATCCTGTTAGCCAAGTAACATTGATATCCACGATTTTCAGTTCGAGTGTTAAGTATGCAGACTGCTACATTTTACATTGTGTCTCCAGACAGCCCGCAAGCCAGCGAAGAAGGTTTTGCTCACTATGTGTTGTTTCTTGCGCAGCATTTTGCAAAACAAGGCGCTAAACTTTATCTCAACTGTAACGATAAAGATCATGCTGAGCGTATCGCTGAAGTTTTTTGGCAGGTAGAGCCTACTGAATTTATCGCGCACAACTTGGTTGGCGAAGGCCCAAAATACTCAACGAATATTGAAATAGGCCATCAAGGTGTCAAACCTAATTGGAACCGCCAATTGGTAATAAATCTGGCCGATAATCATACAACCTTTGCGAACGCCTTTGCTCAGGTGATAGACTTCGTTCCTTGCGAAGAAAAACCTAAGCAACTCGCTCGAGAAAGGTATAAAATTTACCGTCAGGCTGGATATCAGCTACAAACTATCGAGATTCAACATCCATAGTCAAACCTCATAGTTAAAGCTATCTTTGGATTTAGATTCAAGAAGCTTCACTTATGAAGTTTGACCACGATTAACCATTCACAGTATCCGTTTAAGAGCACTATGGAAAAGACATACAACCCAACATCAATCGAACAAGCTCTGTATAAGACTTGGGAAGAGAAAGGCTACTTTAAGCCACACGGTGACACATCAAAAGAAGCTTACAGCATCATGATCCCGCCACCGAACGTCACTGGTAGCCTACACATGGGTCACGCGTTCCAAGATACGATCATGGATACGCTTATCCGTGCTCAACGTATGAAAGGCAAAAATACGCTTTGGCAAGTGGGTACTGACCACGCTGGTATCGCAACTCAAATGGTTGTTGAGCGTAAGATCGCCGCTGAAGAAGGCAAAACAAAACACGACTACGGCCGTGAAGCTTTCATCGACAAGATCTGGGAATGGAAAGGCGAATCAGGCGGCACGATCACTCAACAACTTCGTCGTCTTGGTGCATCTGTAGATTGGGATCGTGAGCGATTCACTATGGATGACGGCCTATCGGCAGCGACTCAAGAAGTATTTGTTCGTCTATACGAAGAAGACCTAATCTACCGTGGTAAGCGTCTAGTAAACTGGGATCCTAAACTGCACACTGCAATTTCTGATCTTGAAGTTGAAAACAAAGACAAAAAAGGTTTCATGTGGCACTTCCGCTACCCACTGGCGAATGGTGTAAAAACAGCTGACGGCAAAGACTACATCGTCGTTGCGACTACGCGTCCTGAAACCATGCTTGGTGATACCGGCGTTGCGGTTAACCCAGAAGATCCTCGCTACAAAGATCTTATCGGTAAAGAAATCCTGCTTCCTATCGTTAACCGTCTTATCCCTATCGTAGGTGATGAGCACGCTGACATGGATAAAGGCACGGGTTGTGTGAAAATCACGCCAGCTCATGACTTTAACGATTACGAAGTGGGCAAGCGCCATAGCCTACCAATGATCAACATCCTAACGTTCAACGGTGATATCCGTGATGCGGCAGAAATCTTCACAACGAACGGTGAAGAGAGCGATGTGTACTCAACAGAACTTCCAGCTAAATACCAAGGTATGGAGCGCTTTGCTGCTCGTCGTGCAACGGTTGCTGAATTTGAAGAGCTAGGCCTACTTGAAGAGATCAAAGATCACGATCTAACCGTTCCTTACGGTGACCGTGGTGGCGTGGTTATCGAACCAATGCTGACTGACCAATGGTACGTGCGTACAGCGCCTCTTGCTGCGCCTGCTGTTAAAGCCGTTGAAGATGGTGAGATCCAATTCGTACCTAAGCAGTACGAAAACATGTACTTCGCGTGGATGCGTGACGTGCAAGACTGGTGTATCTCTCGTCAACTTTGGTGGGGGCACCGTATCCCAGCATGGTACGACAACGATGGTAAAGTTTACGTAGGTCGCACTGAAGAAGAAGTTCGTGAAAAGAACAACCTTTCACCGGTAATTGTTCTTAAGCAAGACAACGACGTTCTTGATACCTGGTTCTCTTCTGCACTTTGGACGTTCGGCACACAAGGCTGGCCTGAAGATACTGAAGCAATGAAAACATTCCACCCATCAGAAGTACTAGTATCTGGTTTTGATATTATCTTCTTCTGGGTTGCTCGTATGATCATGATGACTATGCACTTCGTGAAAGACGAAGATGGCAAGGCTCAAGTACCTTTCAAAACTGTTTACATGACGGGTCTTATCCGTGATGAAAACGGCGACAAGATGTCTAAGTCGAAAGGTAACGTGCTTGACCCAATCGATATGATTGACGGCATCGGCCTTGAAGAGCTAGTAGAGAAGCGTTGTGGCAACATGATGCAACCTAAACTAGCTGCTAAGATCGAAAAAGCTACACGTAAAACTTTCGAAGATGGTATCGAACCATACGGTACTGATGCGTTACGTTTCACTCTTGCTGCTATGGCTTCAACTGGCCGTGACATCAACTGGGACATGAAGCGTCTTGAAGGTTACCGTAACTTCTGTAACAAGCTATGGAACGCAAGCCGTTACGTACTGATGAACACAGAAGAGCACGATTGTGGCATGTCACTGTCTGTTGAAGACCGTGCAAACATGGAATTCTCTCTAGCTGATAAGTGGATTGAATCTCAGTTTGAAGTTGCTGCGAAAGAGTTTAACGCTCACCTAGACAACTACCGTCTAGATATGGCGGCAAACACGCTTTACGAATTCATCTGGAACCAATTCTGTGACTGGTACCTAGAGCTAACTAAACCTGTTCTTTGGAAGGGTACTGAAGCTCAACAACAAGCGACTCGTTACACGCTTATTACGGTTCTTGAGAAGACCCTACGTCTGGCTCACCCTGTTCTTCCTTACATCACTGAATCTATCTGGCAGAGCGTTAAGCCGCTAGTAGACGGCGTTGAAGGCGAGACAATCATGACTCAAGCGCTTCCTCAGTTTAATGAAGCTAACTTCAATGCTGAGATCGTTGACGATATCGAATGGGTTAAGACTTTCATCACTGCTATCCGTAACCTACGTGCGGAATACGACATTGCACCAAGCCAAGGCTTAGAAGTAATGATCAAAGTCGCTGATGAGAAAGATGCCGCTCGTATCGAAGCAAACAAGATCGTTCTTACTTCTCTAGCTAAGCTAGACGATATTAAAGTTCTAGCAGACGGCGAAGCAACTCCGGCTTGTGCAACTAAGTTAGTTGGCAAATCTGAGCTGATGATCCCAATGGCTGGTCTTATCGACAAAGATGCAGAGCTTGCTCGTCTAGATAAAGAAGTAGCGAAGACTCACGGTGAGATTAAGCGTATCGAAGGTAAGCTAGGTAACGAAGGTTTTGTTGCTAAAGCACCAGAAGCGGTTATCGCGAAAGAGCGTGAAAAGCTTGAAGGCTACCAAGAAACTCTTATTAAGCTAGAAGAGCAAAAAGCGACCATCGCAGCTTTATAATCCATGCGATAGTTTTTAAGTAAGAAAAAGGGCAGATAATAATCTGCCCTTTTTATTGTCTAAAATTCGGTGATAATTGTTTGATTAATATAAATTACAATTAGATAACAATGATTTAGGTATTAACACTAACCCTTTTCACTAAACAACTAATGTACGGCCTTCAATGATTCAATCCGTTCACCCAGTTCAGGATGAGAACTGAGCCATGTGGGTAGTTCAGCATGTCCATCAGAATCTTTTCCTAACAATTCAAACATCTCAATCATAGCTTGATTAGAACCATGCAGCTCGATCATCGAATAAGAAGCAAATGAATCCGCCTCTCGCTCTGCATCTTGAGATTGACCATTATTTGCAACAAAAACACCAAGACCAGTAAGGTTATCAATGATCCCAGAGCTTTCACCTGTCAAAGCCGCTACAGTTACTGACAACAGACTTGACCGAACCAATACCTTCATTACATGCTGGTGCTGAACATGTCCTAATTCATGTAACAAGATACTGTCTAGTTGCTCTTCAGTTTTAGTCAATCTAACGAGATCATCGAATACGATGATTGTCCCAGCACTCAGCGCAAAAGCATTGGCGCCAAGCTCTGAAGAACGAAAAACCAACTGTACATCGCCTTCAATACTCATTTTTTGCAACTGCCTTTCAAAGCGCTGTCGAATATGGCGCTGTCGTTCTTCCGACAGCGTGGAGATCTCAAAGAACTGTTCATCTAAAGACTCTAAAACCTGATTTTCAACCAGTCTAGGCACCGAATCAGGTAGATAAGTGACTATTTGATGAGTTAACCATGGGATCCCATGAGTGAACATAGAAATAGTAAGTAACACGAGAACAACACTACTAGCTAAGATAGCCGTGATGTTCTTCTCTAATTTACCTAAGAAATTATGTCTACCTTTGTCTCTCAAATAGGCGTCCAGCTCATCACTTTCCTCCGAGATAAATTGCCATCCATCTGGGAATTTGAGCCTTGTTGGAGCGGATCCAACGCCTCGCATAATTTCAACACGTTCAAAATATGCAGAAACAATAGAGCCATCCACACTCAGGAGTAGTTTATTAGGGTGAGAGATATCTAAAATGGCCTCGCAGCGTTCAGAACTACGAGGCGGGTGTGCAACACCAGAGATCATTTAGCCAATACCAAGATCAACATTAAACGCTTGAGCTATTTCATCGGAAATAGCCGATTCCACATCAGACGGTTGGTCGTTTGCTACTAGTAAATCTAAGTTACCTTGAACATACGTATTCTCCGACAAGTAATTCATCGTTCTTACCATCACCCATGGTCTAGCTAACCCGAGGGTAATCACTTGAAGCAAGAAGTTAGTTAATACTAAAAACATGTAGCTTTTTATCGTTAATGTCGAAGCAAAACTTAACGTTGAATCGGCCTCATTTTCTTTTCCTTCAAGCACTAATTTAGAGAAAGTATAATTTCTAATTTTTACTTGAATGTAAGCAGCAATCGCAATACTCATAACAATGAAAGCAAAGTAATAAGCAACCATCATAGAAGTCAAACTTCCGTTGCTAGCAATTTCGGATAACGACTCAGGGTTGCTGATCATGTTGAAGCCAACGGCACTGAATAAAGCCAAAACGGCAACAATAGAGACAACCAGCCATGCAATCATACTGGTTAAGTATACTTTGAAATAAAAGCCATCTTGGTAATCAGCTTTAAACTGACGATCGCCATAGCGATAACCATTAGAAAAATAATTGGCGATACCGGCAAGTAGCCAGGATTGTAAATAAATATAAGAAGGTATGGATATTAAAATGGCGATACCACCAGCAATCATATTCATTTGCATAGTAAATATTATTGCCATGATTGCCGTAAATACGCCGACACCCACAACAAGACCGCGCCCAAGAATTGCCCAGTAGGCTCCGGAAACAGTACCATGGAAAGAGAAGTGAACATTTCGAAAGCTTGTCATTGCAGAATCAAAACGAGCATTACTGCGAGATAACAATGGTAACAATGCAAAAAAAGCCAGTAATAAAACCAATGCCACCTGAGGGGCAAACTGATTACTGACTCCCCAAGCGACTACACAAATCAACGCAATGATTCGCCCTTTCAATATTTGCATAGGCTTACCATGATATTCAAAGCTATCACTGCCAATAAATGTATTCCCATAAAAGTAACGTTTATTTCGAACTTTCGCCCAAGCCGAATAAATACCGAGAGTGATCACTGATAGTAGAATGTTAACAATCCATATTCCAAAGTACTCTTTCCCTTTCCCACTAAAGTGAACCTTAGTTTCCAATTCTTTGTTTTCCATTTTAACTCCATCTGACGTTCATCATTAAACCATGCGCATCTTGGTGCGCATTAAGGAGATGCACGCTATAGAAACACGCCATGCTAATCAATAATTTGAATGGATAAATCAAAGGGAGTTATCATAATTTTTGCAAATAATAACAAGGAGTTGAATAAGTCTTATTAAGGCATTTATCACTATACAGTTACATTCAACTAGAGATGATTCTCCCCCTAAAATCCTTTGATAGGTTTCATCTATCAAATTAATCTCTCCTTCCCATTAGACTTAATGATAATAATTCTCAATAATAGCTCTATCGAAACAACACAA
Organism: Vibrio sp. FE10; assembly: GCF_030297155.1. Taxonomy (NCBI): domain Bacteria; kingdom Pseudomonadati; phylum Pseudomonadota; class Gammaproteobacteria; order Vibrionales; family Vibrionaceae; genus Vibrio; species Vibrio apostichopi. Next base: position 3,360,389 of record NZ_AP028067.1, read on the forward strand.
CGACTGAGTAATTATCATGAAAAAGACACTAACCTTTGCTGCATTACATTTTACTATCGCATTTAGTGTCGCTTACGTACTAACAGGCGACATCTTAATTGGCAGCTTAATCGCTATGATTGAGCCCTCTGTGAATACTGTTGCTTTCTATTTTCATGAAAAGGCATGGGCTCAAGTTCCAGCGCTCAAAGCTCGTCAGTGGATGACTAAATTAAAAACAGCAAGCTTCGCGACTATCCACTTTAGTGTTGCCTTTACCGTTGTCTACTTATTGACTGGCGATGCCTTCGTTGGTGGTGTGATGGCAACGTTAGAACCCGCTTTGAATACCGTGGCTTACTACTTCCATGAGAAGGTGTGGTTACGAAAAGCAGAAAGCCAAGCAGCACAACCACAGTTTTGTTTACACCAACATGCTTAACCTAGAGAGTTTACTGTTGACATAGTTGCGATGCGCACTTAAATTGTAGTTGTACATCGCAACCATATTAAGAGGCAACATGACTTCAGCACAACTTAGAGAATTATCACGTCAGCTCGTTCGACAGCTTGGAATGCTCGACAAAGATTGTGGTGATATTGCCCTACCTCCGATTCAAGCTCATACACTGATTGAACTAGAACAGCAGCCATTAACCGTGAATCAATTAGCGGATAAGCTCAATATTGATAAGTCCAACGCCAGTAGAGCAGTCAACAATCTAGCGAAGAACTCGTTAATTCTAACCTCACCACACCCCAACGATAAGCGCAGTGTTGTGGCTTCAGTAACAGAGCAAGGGATAAACACTCTTGCCGAACTTCACCGCCAACAGGATCAATTTTATGACTCGGTACTTGAACGTTTAACGGAAGCGGAAACTCAACAAGTTTCGGGGGGAATGGAGCATTACCTTAAAGCACTGCAACAAAGCCACGCTTCAAGTGATGTGGTGGTTCGTCCCCTACAACAGCAGGACAACACCGTAGTGGCCAATGTGATTCGCCAAGTCTCTTATGAAAACGGGTTAACTGAAGATAAAGGTTATGGTGTAGCTGATCCCACCTTAGAAGACATGTTCAGCGTTTATAACAATGAAAGGTCTCAGTACTGGGTAATTGAACTTGATGGAAAGGTTGTCGGTGGTGGTGGATTTGCACCATTAGCAGGTATGCCAGAAGTCTGTGAACTGCAAAAGATGTACTTCTTGCCAGAAACCAGAGGCAAAGGCTTAGCGAAGAAGCTGGTTAATATGTCGATGGAGAAAGCTAAGGAGGTGGGTTATCAACATATGTATTTAGAAACAACCGAATGTCTTAATGCCGCCGTTAAACTTTACGAAAAATTGGGCTTTGAACACCTTGATTCAGCCTGGGGAGAAACAGGCCATGACGCTTGTGAAGTTGTCATGGCCAAAACGCTATAATGTGTTTTGGAAATAGGGTTAGCGTCGGCAGTTCATTAGATGACAAGCGAGTGAGCAAATTAATTCATTGCGTAACGGGCTAATTAAATAAACGCTAGTTACGCAAAAAGTTACTCACGCAAGAGGCTGGATTCAAGGCGACAAAAGAGCTTTCTTTCTGTCCATCGAGTTCCACTTCTAACAGGTATAAGTGCTTAGGGTTAGGCTTCTCAAGGTTAAATACCATAGGAGCCTCCACCTGAAACACAACGCCGGTATGCTCAGCTCGCACATCTATCGGCATCACGAGCGTCATACCGTTGAACTTAATTGATGCAGAGACTAGCCCTGCTTTTAGTGTCTGATAAATAACATCCACTTTAAACTCACAGCCACCACCGTGGTGCCAGATTTGCTCGGTGACGACTTGCTCAAGCTTCACATTACGAACAAACTGCAAATACGGTGCGTGCCAAATCCCAATACGTGAATCTGATTTAGCAACGGCAGCTGAAGATACAGAGTTATCCATATCCTCTTCAAGCAACAGGCTTTCCTCTTCTTCCAGGAAAAGGATCTCAAAACGATTTCGACCAAGCTGCATATAAGGACGGATGTCTTTACGATATTCGGCTTCGCTGCCATCACAGTCAAACACAGCCACGCCATTGAGTCTTACTTCGGCAAAGTAGTCAACGCCGGCCACAACTAACTCAACAAATGGGCACGCCAACATGGCATCATCCACTTCGATGTCATGCATCAGGTGCCACTCTTGCTCTGCGATTTCCTCTTCACTCAAGTTATCAGGGAGTTTAGAGCTTAACGGAGCAGGAAAGGTAATGTCATCTTGTGGGATTGAGAGATCCGTCAGTGGCGAAATTTGCCAAAGACCATCGAGAGGTAGCCGCATGTCATTCCTTGAGCTAGATCAATTTTGACCGCATTATAATGAATGAATACATATAAAGACATTTATTTTTCTGAGGACAAAAAAATGCCAGCTCAAGGCTGGCATTCTTTAAAACTGGGAGAGATTACTCTTCGTCTTCATCATCTTCGTCAGGGTAGATAGCATCTTCACCTTCGTAGTAAGTGCCCCAACCGTCGTAGATAATGTCAAACTTCTCTGCAAGATTTACAAGCTTTTCAACTTGCTCATCAATCGCTTCTGCGTTCAGAGTACACTGCATCGTTGCATCACAACAAAGTAGCTTGTTGCCATCTTCGTCTTCTGTCTCTTCAGCTTCAAGCACTTCAAAGCCCATTTTGAATGCTTCAACAACGGCTTTCTCAAGTACTGCGAAATCTTCAGCGAATAGGTGATGCTCGATATCGTATAGAGCTTCAGGATCGCTACCATCTTCGATTAGTGCTTCAATGATGTCGCGAGTCTCTCCTTTTTGAAATTCAATTAATTCCGCTACTGATAGATATTCATCTTCGTGAGACATGTGTCTGCTCCAGAGTGTTGACTATGAAAAGATCAAATTTGATTGCCACGAAATATGGCACGGATCGCCTAGAAAAGCCACCTAGATCAGGCGTAGAAGAGTAAGTTTATCGCTAGATAACAGAAGGGATATCAATTAAAAAGTGAAATCAAAATCACAGAAACAAATTTTCAACATATTATTAACCATCGTGTGTTTTAGCATTTCATTTTTATTGTTACTTTTAGTCTTACTCCCGCAAAATTGAGTGGTTAGTCATATCAGATGCATACGGTTGATCACTTGATTGATGCATAAAACCGCACTTAAAAGTAAATAACTGCATAAATTTTGAATGAAAAATCATGTTCACCAAGCAAAGTGGATTATCGAATCACTGAAATTTGAGCATAGAACCGCAAAAAGTTTGTTCCAGAACCCAGCCTTTCGATTGGGTTTTAATATCAAAAATTACAAACAACTCAGCATTTAAAACCAAAAATATCAAAATAACATAACCTTTACACAAGTTTCAAAACTTGCATATTACGAGCAAGCTTGTCATAAATAGACGCTGGATTAATAGTAAGGATGCAAAATGAGTAAGCTGTACGTTGGCTCCGAAGTCGGTCAATTAAGACGAGTTCTCCTAAATAGGCCTGAAAGGGCACTCACCCACCTCACCCCTTCTAACTGTCATGAGCTACTCTTTGATGATGTACTTGCAGTAGAAGCGGCTGGTGAAGAACACGATGCCTTTGCGACGACACTTCGTAACCAAGACGTTGAAGTGTTACTACTGCATGACCTACTGGTTGAGACACTCGCTGTAGCACAAGCTCGTGAGTGGCTGCTTAATACTCAAATCTCTGATTTCCGTTACGGCCCTACATTCGCACGTGATTTAAGAGAGTACCTTGCTCAAATGGACAATGAGCACTTGGCTACGATCCTACTTGGTGGTTTAGCCTACTCTGAGCTTCCTATTAAATCTTCTTCAATGTTACCGAAGATGCACCACCCACTTGATTTCGTTATTGAGCCGCTACCTAACCATCTATTTACCCGTGACACTTCTTGCTGGGTTTATGGAGGCGTCTCTCTTAACCCTATGATGATGCCTGCTCGCCAACGAGAAACGAATCACTTGCGAGCGATATACCGCTGGCACCCTGTATTCGCCGGCCAAGATTTCATTAAGTATTTCGGTGATGAAGATCTTCACTACGACAACGCCAATATTGAAGGTGGAGATGTACTGGTTATCGGTAAAGGCGCTGTTCTTATCGGTATCTCTGAGCGTACTAAGCCACAAGGTGTTGAAAACCTGGCGGCGAGTTTATTCAAATCCGGTCAAGCTAAAGAAGTGATTGCGATTGATTTACCGAAACACCGCTCTTGTATGCACCTTGATACGGTCATGACGCACATGGATATCGACACATTCTCAGTCTATCCAGAGATCGTTCGCAAAGACCTAGATACTTGGCGCTTAACGCCGAAAGAAAATGGCGAAATGCGAGTAGAGAAAGCTGAAAACTACCTAACAGCGATTGAAGGCGCACTGGATCTCGATCAACTGAAGATCATCACAACTGGTGGTGATAACTACGAAGCTGAACGTGAACAGTGGAATGACGCTAACAACGTACTGACGGTGAAACCGGGTACGGTTATCGGTTATGAGCGTAATGTTTACACCAATGAGAAATACGACAAAGCAGGCATCGAAGTTCTGACAATTCCAGGCAATGAACTGGGTCGCGGTCGCGGTGGCGCTCGTTGCATGAGCTGTCCTATCGAAAGAGACGGTATTTAACTCAAGTAGTTCAATAAAGCGAACACATTAACTTATCTAGGCCAGTACCATTGTACTGGCCTTTTTTATCAAATTAATAAAATAAATATTCACAAATATAGCATTTTTATGTTTAACTAGGTTCTTCATTGATTCTATATACCCAAGGAGCGAGAGATGGCATTTAATCTTCGCAATCGTAACTTTCTAAAACTTCTCGACTTTACTCCTAAAGAGATTCAGTTTTTACTCGACCTGTCTGCTGACCTTAAAAAAGCTAAGTATGCAGGTACAGAGCAGAAAAAGCTTAACGGTAAAAACATCGCTTTGATCTTTGAAAAAGCATCAACTCGAACTCGATGTGCCTTTGAGGTAGCTGCTTTTGATCAAGGAGCTCAAGTCTCTTATTTAGGCCCTTCTGGTTCTCAGATTGGTCAGAAAGAATCAATGAAAGATACCGCGCGTGTATTAGGTCGTATGTACGATGGCATCGAATACCGTGGCTTTGGCCAGAGTATTGTCGAAGATCTTGGCGCTTATGCGGGTGTACCGGTTTGGAATGGTCTAACCGATGAGTTCCACCCTACTCAGATCTTGGCTGATTTCCTTACTATGATCGAACATGGTCACGGTAAACATCTGCATCAAATCAGTTTTGCTTACCTAGGCGATGCACGTAACAACATGGGTAACTCTCTGTTAGTGGGTGCAGCTAAAATGGGCATGGATATTCGTCTTGTCGCGCCTAAAGCGTTCTGGCCAGAAGAACAACTTGTGGAAGAGTGCCAAGCTATTGCACAAACTACAGGTGCAAAAATCACGCTGACAGAAGACGTTGCCGAAGGCGTGAAAAGCTGTGATTTCCTTTACACCGATGTTTGGGTTTCTATGGGTGAAGCGCCAGAAGCTTGGGACGAACGTGTGGCTGTAATGACACCTTACCAAGTGAATATGGATGTCATAAAGCTTACAGGTAACCCTCAAGTGAAGTTCATGCATTGCCTGCCGGCTTTCCACAACAATGAAACCGTAATCGGCCAGCAAGTCGCAGACAAATATGGAATGAACGGCTTAGAAGTAACAGACGAAGTGTTTGAGTCTGACTACTCGATTGTGTTTGATGAAGCAGAGAATCGCATGCACACCATCAAAGCGGTAATGGTCGCGACACTTGGCCAATAGAGAATAATGAAAGTAAACAAAAGCTTGATGTAATCGCTTGCGCTCACAAATTGAAAGCGTATAATTCTCGGCAATTTGTCTGAGAGTAGTGAAAATGACGCCAAGCAATGTTGTGATAAAACATAATGATATTGTGAAAACACATAATAAAATTGTGAAAACACCAAATATTGCTCGCAAGCTAGCATGCTTGCCAGGCCGTCTATTCTGCTTTTCAGCACTTTTTTAAAGCCTCCCATTATGGGGGGCTTTTTTATGGCCAATACATTATTGTGGGGAAGAAGATCATGGCGAATTCGCTCTATCAAAAGCACATCATCTCAATTCCAGAGCTTTCTCGTGAAGAGCTAGAATTAATTGTTCAAACGGCAGGTCAACTCAAAGCTGAACCAAACCCAGAACTCATCAAGAACAAAGTTGTTGCAAGCTGCTTCTTCGAACCTTCAACACGAACTCGTCTCTCTTTTGAAACGGCTATTCAACGCATCGGTGGTGATGTGATTGGTTTCGACAGCGGTGGTAACACGTCACTGGCGAAGAAAGGCGAAACACTAGCGGATTCAGTACAGGTTATCTCTTCATACGTTGATGCTTACGTAATGCGCCACCCTCAAGAAGGCGCAGCGCGTCTGGCTTCTGAGTTCTCTAACGGTGTACCCGTGATTAACGCGGGCGACGGTGCAAACCAACATCCAACACAAACGCTATTGGACCTGTTCTCTATTGCCGAAACTCAAGGTCGTTTAGATAACCTTAACGTTGCATTCGTTGGTGACCTTAAGTACGGCCGTACAGTTCACTCGTTGACTCAAGCACTAGCGAAGTTCGACAACATCTGTTTCTACTTCGTTGCTCCAGAAGCGCTGGCGATGCCTGACTATATTTGTGAAGAGCTGGATGAAGCGGGTATCAAGTACCAACTACTGACAGACATGGAAGATGTGATTCCTGAGTTGGATGTTCTGTACATGACTCGAGTTCAGAAAGAACGTTTTGATGAATCGGAATACGCGCACATTAAATCAGCGTACATCCTGACTGCTCCTATGCTGGAAAATGCACGTGATAACCTAAAGGTTCTACATCCTCTGCCTCGCGTTGACGAAATTACAATTGATGTCGATAAAACGCCTTACGCTTACTACTTCCAGCAAGCAGAGAACGGTGTTTACGCGCGTGAAGCATTGCTAGCCCTTGTTCTTAACGAAACGCTGTAGAGGAGAGATATCATGTCTAAAGAGACTCAATTAAAAGTTGAAGCAATCAAAAACGGAACGGTTATCGACCACATCCCAGCCAACATCGGGATCAAGGTACTCAAACTGTTCGACATGCATAACTCTAATCAGCGAGTGACAATTGGCCTAAACCTACCGTCTTCTGCACTAGGTGGAAAAGACCTACTCAAGATTGAGAATGTATTTGTCACCGAAGAACAAGCAAGCAAGCTGGCTCTTTATGCTCCTCATGCAACGGTAAACCAAATCGAAGATTACGAAGTGGTTAAGAAGCTAGCATTGGAACTTCCTGAGCAAATCAACGATGTGTTTGAGTGTCCAAACACCAACTGTATTACTCACAACGAGCCGGTTGAAAGCAGCTTTAAGATCTTTGAAAAGAAAGAAGATATTCGATTGAAGTGTAAGTACTGCGAAAAAGTATTCTCTCGTGAGATCGTGACAGAAAGATAACGTCATACGGCAACGCCGATCGAACGCAAAAACTATTCAATACCTCGCCTGTGCGGGGTATTTTGCTCTTTACCTATCCTAAGTTTGAAGGCACACTGAAAATCGCTTTTTATCTAATAACTGACGGAATAACCAATGACTAAAGTACTTCACACAGAATCTGCTCCAGCTGCAATCGGCCCATACGTACAAGGTGTTGACCTTGGCAACATGGTTCTGACTTCTGGTCAAATCCCAGTAAACCCAGCAACTGGTGAAGTATCTGCTGATATCGCAGAGCAAGCTCGCCAATCTCTAGACAACGTTCAAGCGGTTGTTGAAGCTTCTGGCCTGACTGTAAAAGACATCGTAAAACTAACGGTATTCGTTAAAGACCTAAACGACTTCGGCACAGTAAACGAAGTTTACGGTAAATTCTTTGATGAGCACGGCGTTGCAAACTACCCTGCACGTTCATGTGTTGAAGTAGCACGTCTGCCAAAAGATGTAGGTATCGAAATCGAAGCTATTGCGGTTCGTAAATAGGTTTTAACCTCTAGGTTAAACACCTTCTAATAAACGACTTAGCGTAATGCTGAGTGTTTATCAGAAACAAAAAAGGTTGCCCAATTGGCAACCTTTTTTATTGTCTGTTGTTTTGCTTAGATAATTACTTCTTATTAAGCTCAACCACTTCTTTGTCTAACTCTTCAAGTTTGGCGGCCATTTGCTCACGGGCTAGGTTAGCGAGTTGGCGAACATTAGACTTATCGTAGTCTTCAGTGCTGATTGGTGGCAACATTTCAACAATCACATGACCATTGTTCCAACGGTTCAGCTTCACGCCACCAGTTGAGCTACACACGATAGGAATAATAGGTAAACCAGCACCAATAGCAGCATGGAAAGCACCCGTCTTAAATGGCAACAAGCCACGGCCACGAGAACGAGTGCCTTCAGGGAACATCCATACTGAAACATCACTCTCTTTAAGGCTAGTAACCACTTGATCGATCGTACCTACCGCTTTGCTGCGGTTAGCTCGGTCGATTAGGATATTACCCGTCAGCCAGTACAACTGACCAAAAAGAGGCATCCACGCTAGGCTCTTCTTACCAACAGTAACAACCTTAGGTGTTACCGCTGATGAAATCGTGAATAGATCCCAGCTATTTTGGTGGTTCGCAACATAAACGTGTTGGCCACGAGAGTAAGCATCTTCCGGGATACGAAGTTCTAGTTTCATGCCGAAGATCTTCGACATACGACCGAAATAGCGGCCAAAGGTAAATACGTGCTTCGGATTACGCGGACTAAGTAGACAGTAACCACAACCAAATACAAACATAAGAATCGCAAATATCGCCAATGCGAAAATACGTAATATTGCTATCATTTTGTTCCTCACCAACCGCAAAGCTCATTTATCGACTCACACTAAGGTGTACAACAGAGTCACTAGCGGTAAATACAACTATAAAAAAGCCGAAACCAAGGTTCCGACTTTTGTGTTTTTATCTTACTGATTCATGAACTCACTAACCTAAGTTAGCTCGATTCACGAAATCGCGTAATGTTTGCGCCTAAGGCTGAAAGCTTATCTTCAATCTTATCGTAGCCACGATCGATGTGATAAATACGGTCAACGATGGTTTCACCTTGAGCAATACAACCAGCAATAACAAGGCTCGCAGATGCACGAAGATCCGTTGCCATTACTTGAGCGCCGCTCAATTTTTCGGTTTCACCACAGATAGCGGTATTACCTTCGATCTCAGCTTTTGCACCCATTCGCTGTAATTCAGGAATGTGCATAAAGCGGTTTTCAAAGATAGTCTCAGTGATAACACCACTGCCCTTCGCCATCATGTTAAGCAGAGTAAACTGAGCTTGCATGTCTGTTGGGAAGCCAGGATGAGGTGCTGTTACGATTTTCACCGCTTTTAGCTCACGCTCTGTCATATCAAGACTGATCCAGTCGTCGCCCGTTTCAATCTTCGCACCCGCTTCTTCAAGCTTAGCTAAAGCTGCTTCAAGAAGATGAGCGTTGGTATTACGACAAACAACTTTACCGCCAGAAACCGCAGCCGCTACAAGGAACGTACCTGTTTCAATGCGATCGGCAACCACAGAGTGATGACCACCACCAAGACGCTCAACGCCTTCGATAGTAATCGTGTCTGTACCTGCACCAGAGATCTTAGCACCTAGCTTGTTTAGGAAATCAGCCGTATCAACAATCTCAGGCTCGCGCGCTGAGTTATCTAATACTGTTGTTCCTTCAGCTAATGTTGCTGCACACATGATAGTAATCGTAGCGCCAACGCTTACTTTATCCATCACGATATGCGCGCCTTTCAGACGGCCATCAACACTTGCTTTTACATAACCATCTTCCAATTTAATGGTCGCACCTAGTTGCTCTAGGCCATGGATATGCAAATCAACAGGTCGAGCACCAATAGCACAACCACCAGGAAGTGACACTTGGCCTTCACCAAAGCGAGCAACTAGAGGACCTAAAGCCCAGATAGAAGCACGCATTGTTTTCACTAAATCGTAAGGCGCACAAAATTCATTAATTTCGCTGCCATCAACATGAACACTACCGTTGCGTGATACTTTTGCGCCTAAACGCTTAAGCAATTCCATCGTAGTATCGATGTCACGTAGGTGAGGAACATTACTCACTTCAACCGGCTCTTCAGCAAGGATTGATGCGAATAAAATAGGTAGCGCTGCATTTTTTGCGCCTGAGATCGTCACTTCACCGCTTAACGGCTTATCCGATCCAATAACTCGAAACTTTTCCATCATAAACCTTAAAGTGACATCAGTTTCTTATCACGTTCCCACTCTTCTGGCGTGAAAGCCTTAATAGAAAGAGCATGGATGTCATTGCGTTGAATGTATTCCATTAGTGGGCCGTAGATTAGTTGCTGCTTCTTAACTCGATTCATGCCATCAAAACATGCATCAACCGCAACAACTTCGTAATGACTGCCTTCACCCTTCACGAAAATCTCCTGAAGGTTCAGTGCTTCTGCTAATAATTCTTGTACTTTTGTGCTGTCCACAAATAGCTCCTGCCTAATTTTTTATGTGTTCTGCCATCATTGGCTGGATATTGCTCAATTGGAACAACGTTCGTAATTGTTCTGGCACGAAACTGAGCATTATATGACAGTTTTGATTTTTTGCATGCTCTAATAAGTGAATTAGCATCACCATTCCTGCTGAATCGACTCGATTTATATGGCTAAGGTCAATTTCAACGTCTGATTCCGTCGTTTGCCACTTTTCCAATATACGCCAGATTGCAGGAACACTGTCTCGGTCGATATCACCGAGCAGCTGATACTCTTTAGAGCTTAGTGCTTGCCATTGAGAATGGCTCATTATTTGTTACTCTCGAAACGAATCGGTTGTGCAGCCAGTTTTTCTAGTTCGTCGGCAACTTGTAAGATGCCTTCTTGACGAATCTTAGTATTCCACTCTGACTGCTTACTTGAAAGCAAGCTAATGCCTTCAGCAACCATATCAAATGCTTTCCACTCGCCCGACTTCTTGTCTTTGCGCAGCTTAAATTCAAGTTTGATGTTAGGTCGCGGCGAATCAATGATATCTACCTTGATGCTGGTAATACGGCTATCCGCTTTGATTTTTGGTTCAGGTCCAAATTGAATTGTCTGATCCGAGTACTGAGTCAGTACTTGAGCGTAAGAAGAAACGAGGTATTTACGGAATGCATCAATAAATACGCGTACGTCTTTTCTGTCCGCGCCTTTCAGGTTAGGCCCTAATAACTTAAGTGCCGCATATTGAGCGTTCACATAAGGCATCAATTCTTCTTCTACAATAACCTTCAATAATTCAGGATCATTGTGGATGTTCTCTTGTTCGTTCTTCAAACGTTCAAAAGACACTTCGGCAACTTGAGTCATCATCTGATAAGGCTGAGTGCGATCAATCGATTCTTCAGCAAGAACTTGAGTCGACATCAGCAAAGCAACCGCTGTTATAAACCATTTTTTCAATAGGCTATTCGTCTTTAACATGAGACTACTCCTTAGCTTCATTATCATCAGAACCGCCAACGCTATACAGCACCTGGCCAATCAAATCTTCGAGCACTAATGCTGATTTGGTGTCTTCAATCGAGTCACCATCTACCAACATCTCTTCATCTTCAAAAATGAAGCCAGGAACAAGACTGATGTATTGCTCACCAATTAAACCAGACGTTAAGATTTGAGCACTAGAGGTATCAGGAAATTGTGAGTACTTCGCATCAATAGACAGTTCAACCACAGGGAGATAGCTTTCAGTATCAAGCTGAATGCTCTGAACTCGGCCAACAACCACGCCACCCACCTTTACCGGAGAGCGAACTTTCAGGCTGCCAATGTTGTCAAAGGTCGCTTTTAAGTTGTAAGTATGGTTTGAACCTAGACCTTTTACGTCAGCGACTTGAAAGATCATGATTAAGATTGCGCAAATTCCGGCAATAACAAAGGTGCCGACCCATAATTCTAATTTTCGAGTTTGTTGCATGATTAATTCCCAAACATCAATGCGGTAAGAACAAAATCTAGCCCTAATACCGCTAGAGAAGAGTGCACTACTGTGCGTGTGGTTGCCTGACTAATACCTTCAGAGGTCGGTACCGCATCATAACCATTGAAAAGCGCGATCCACGTTACGGTGATAGCGAAGACCATACATTTGATCATGCTGTTGCCAATATCTCGGCCCAGCTCAACAGAAGACTGCATCGCAGACCAGAAACTACCGTGGTCGATGCCTTTCCAATCAACACCCACGAGTTGGCCGCCCCAGATACCTACCGCCATAAAGATCATAGCAAGCAAAGGCATTGAGATAAGCCCGGCCCAAAGTCGTGGTGCAATAATGCGTTTAAGAGGATCGACCGCCATCATTTCAAGGCTAGAGATCTGCTCCGTCGCCTTCATTAAGCCAATTTCCGCAGTCAATGCTGAACCAGCACGTCCGGCAAATAAAAGCGCTGTGACCACAGGGCCGAGTTCACGAAGCAACGACAACGCGACCATTTGACCAAGATTACCCTCAGCGCCGTAATCAATTAATACGACATAACCTTGTAGGCTGAGTACCATGCCGATGAATAGACCCGAAACTAAAATAATAGCCAATGACTGAACGCCAACGCTATAAAGTTGTTTAACTAATAAAGGGAAGTTTTTTAGTTTCGGGATGCCAAACAAAGCGCCAAATAACATCAGGCTTGCTCGACCAAATGACTCACAGATCGCAAGTGTTCGTTTGCCGACACCCGCAATAGTTTTCGCAATCATATTAAAACAAATCCTTTTCTAGACTCTTTGCCGGGAACCTAAACGGCACTGGGCCATCCGCATCACCCTGCAAGAATTGCTGCACTCTCGGGTCGTCATTGTTGTACAACTCTTCAGGAGTTCCCGCAGCAATGATTTTGCTATCGGCCATGAGGTAAACCCAATCCGCAATACTCATCACCTCTGGAACATCGTGAGAAACGACAATCGAGGTTAAACCCAAGGCTTGATTGAGGTTACGGATAAGCTCAACCAAAACACCCATAGTGATTGGGTCTTGGCCAACAAACGGTTCATCGTACATGATGAGCTCTGGATCCAAAGCAATCGCACGAGCCAAAGCCGCTCGCCTTGCCATGCCACCAGACAACTCACTCGGCATCAATTGAGCCGCACCACGCAACCCTACCGCTTCAAGTTTAAGCAAAACAACGGTACGAATAAATTTCTCGTTAAGCTCAGTATGCTCACGAAGGGGAAATGCCACGTTATCAAAGACATTGAGATCCGTAAAAAGTGCACCCGACTGGAAAAGCATGCTCATTTTTTTACGGGCTTGGTATAACTTACGGCGCGACAACGCTGGAATATTATCGCCATCAAACCACACTTCCCCAGCATCTGGAGGCAGTTGACCGCCAATCAAACGAAGTAAGGTGGTTTTACCAATCCCAGACGGTCCCATGATCGCAGTAATTTTGCCTTGAGGTACCTCTAAGCTAATGTCATCAAAGATAACTCGCTCGCCTCGAGAGAAGCTGAGGTTTTTAACCTTCACAAGCTCAGTATTCAACATGACCTGTTGTTTCCTTGCTCTAAAAAACATCAATTATGGCTGTAATAATAATGAGTCTACTTTAGAATTAAAAGCACTGTTCGATTAATTACATAAAACAAAAAGACAGGCAGGGATTTGAAAGCATTGAAAAATTCACCTTTCGAGTGCATTTCTTTATCACTAACCCTGAATTAATTTGTAGAGTGACTTCCCTTTTATCTATCAACAAGTCAAAATTAGCGGTTAATTCTCCGTTTTTTATTAATTTTTAGGAATCATCATGCTTGAAGCGATTGCGTTTCTCATTATCGGTCTAGGTTTTTTGGTGTGGAGTGCAGATAAACTGGTTTATGGAGCCGCTGCTCTTGCCCGCAACTTCGGTATTTCACCTTTAGTTATCGGTATGACGATTCTTGCAATGGGATCTTCTGCGCCAGAAATGATGGTTTCAGCAACAGCTGCTCTCGACGGAAAAACAGATACTGCAGTTGGTAACGTTTTAGGTTCTAACATCGCTAACATCGCTCTGATTTTAGGTATTACAGCGCTTATCAAGCCACTATCTATCAGCTCTGGTGTGATTCGCCGTGAACTACCATTGATGATTGGTGTCACTCTACTTGCAGGCGCTTTGCTGTGGGACAACCATTTAGGGTTCTACGAAGGCGTGTTGTTGTTTGTTCTTTTTGCCGCATTCTTATTCGCAATGCTACAAATCAGCCGCAGTGAGAAAAAGAACGGCGATGCATTCCTTGAAGAGCAAGAATCTGAAGTTCCTGAAGGCGTAAGCAACCCTAAAGCCGCAATGTGGGTGGTGGTTGGTCTAATTGTTCTGCCTCTCGCTGCCAATATGTTGGTTGATAACGCGGTTGTTATCGCTAAGTTCTTTGGCATGAGCGACCTTGTAATTGGTTTAACTATCATTGCCGTTGGCACTAGCCTACCTGAACTTGCAGCGTCTCTTGCAGGTGTAATGAAGGGTGAAGATGATATGGCTGTAGGTAATATCATCGGTTCAAACGTATTCAACATTCTTGCGGTTATGGGTATTCCGGGCATCTTAAACCCATCCATATTGAGTGAATTTGCGATGGGTCGTGATTTCTGGGTAATGCTAGGCGTATCGCTACTGCTTGTTGTAATGGCACTCGGTAAATCTCGTAGTGTGAATCGTATTGAAGGTGGCGTATTGATTGTGACGTTTGTGGCGTATCAAAGTTACCTACTAATGAACATGTCAGCTTAATTATTGATTTAACTTCCCGTACTTGGAGTATTTGATGTCTCAGTCATTCGATTATCGCAGTGTTGCAAAGCAAGTTTTGGAAACCGAAGTTGCAGGTCTTACTCAATTGGACCAATATTTTAATGATGATTTTTGCAAAGCTTGCGACCTTATCCTGAACAACAAAGGAAAAGTGGTTGTGATGGGCATGGGGAAATCTGGTCACATCGGCAACAAAATAGCAGCAACATTGGCAAGTACAGGTACATCCGCTTTCTTCGTACACCCTGGGGAAGCCGCGCACGGTGATCTAGGCATGATCGGAGCTGGCGATGTCGTAATAGCGATATCCAACTCGGGTGAATCAGGTGAGATCCTGAGCCTATTCCCAGTATTGAAACGTTTGAACATCAAGATCATCAGCATGACCGGTAAGCCAGCTTCAAACATGGCGACGTTATCTGATATTCATTTACAAATATCAGTGCCAGAAGAAGCGTGTCCATTAGGGCTTGCGCCAACAACCAGCACTACAGCAACCTTGGTGATGGGTGATGCATTAGCCGTCGCACTTTTACAAGCCAGAGGCTTTACTGCGCAAGATTTTGCTTTGTCTCACCCTGGCGGCGCTTTGGGTCGACAACTATTATTGAAGCTTGAAGATATCATGCACACTGGTGATGCACTTCCTGTCGTTGCACCTAACGCCCTAGTCAGAGATGCTCTACTAGAGATATCGCAGAAAGGTCTCGGTATGACCGTGGTTGTTGGCGATGACGGTCAAATGGCGGGTATTTTTACCGACGGTGATTTACGTCGTATTCTAGATAAGCGCGTTGATATTCATAGCACGCAGATCGGCGATGTAATGACACAAAACCCAACCGTTGCAGAGCCAAACATGCTCGCGGTTGAAGGCTTAAATCTGATGCAAGCAAAAAGCATTAATGGTTTGATGTTATGCCATGAAGGCAAGCTCGTCGGTGCCCTAAATATGCATGACTTACTCAAAGCAGGAGTAATGTAATGACAAACACAGTAGAAACCTTATACGGCACAGCAGACGCAGCCGTATTCGAATTAGCAAAAGATATTAAGCTGCTGATTTGCGATGTCGACGGCGTATTCTCAGATGGTCGCATCTACATGGGCAACAACGGCGAAGAACTGAAAACCTTCCACACTCGTGATGGTTACGGCATTAAATCACTGATGAACGCAGGCATTGAAATCGCGATCATCACCGGCCGTAAATCTCAAATTGTTGAGAACCGTATGACAGCTCTTGGTATTAAACTTATCTACCAAGGTCAAGATGATAAAGTTAAAGCCTACCAAGATATTTGCGATAAGCTTTCTGTAGACCCAATCAATACGGGTTACATCGGTGACGATCTGATCGATTGGCCAGTGATGGAAAAAGTTGGCTTGAAGGTATGTGTGGCAGATGGTCACCCACTGCTTGCTAGACGAGCGAATTACGTGACAACCATTAAAGGTGGTCATGGTGCGGTGCGCGAAGTGTGCGACCTTATCCTACAAGCAAGAAATGAACTCGACATGCATAAAGGTTTAAGCATATGAGTTTTACTCGTATTATCTATTTAATACTCATATTTATTGCTTCT
Source organism: Vibrio sp. FE10 (assembly GCF_030297155.1). Classification (NCBI taxonomy): domain Bacteria; kingdom Pseudomonadati; phylum Pseudomonadota; class Gammaproteobacteria; order Vibrionales; family Vibrionaceae; genus Vibrio; species Vibrio apostichopi. The sequence continues at coordinate 3,376,824 of NZ_AP028067.1, forward strand.
TGGTCGACCTATTACTTGTTCGACAAAGAGCAACAATCAACGATACAAGTAGCTCCAAATTTAGAGCTGCCGGCTTTTAGTGGCAAAAGTTTAGATAACATCAGCTATGACGAAAGCGGTATTCGTAGCTATCAGGTTGAATCAACCTACTTGGAGCACTACTCCGTTGTTGGCGATACACATTTTCAAAACCCCGTTCTCTCTGTTTTCCGCGAAGGACATACGATTGAATGGCAAGTGACCGCAGATCGCGCGATCATGGATGAAAATCAAGTCGTTACTTTTTATGATAACGTGGTAGCCAAGAACCTATTGCCAGATGCGAGCTTCGATACCATGACAACCGATAAAATGGTTGTTGAGCTCACTAGCCGAGATTTTTATTCAGAGACTCCGGTCCATATGATCGGTACATTTTTTGAAACTGAGGGACAAGCAATGAAGGGTAACTTCGGTACCAACAATGCAACCCTCTTTAATTCTGTTCAAGGTAGATATGAAACTCTTACCCCTTAGTTTACTTGCTTTTGCCTTTGCTGCGCCAAGCGTATACGCCCTATCTTCGGATAGCGAGCAGCCTGTCTATATTGATTCAGACAGTCAGCAGCTGGATATGAAAAGCAACAAAGTCACATTCATCGGCGATGTTGTTCTTAAGCAGGGCAGCATCAATATCAATGCTGATAAAGTGATTGTTACTCGAAACGCGGTCAACGGTGAAATTGAAGAAATTCAAGGCTTCGGCAAGCCTGCAACCTTCTCTCAGTTGACTGACGACGGGAAGACACTCTACGGCGAAGCTGACGACTTACATTACCAGCTTGTTGCTGACAGATTGATCATGACTAAGAATGCCATGCTATCTCAAGATGGCAGCATCATTCGTGGTTCTAAGATCACTTACCAGATCGGCTCTCAAAAATTAGTCGCTGACAGTGGTGAGAACAAACGTGTATCAACGGTTTTACAACCTACTGAAGTGAACAAGTAATCATGGCAGTCCTTACAGCAAAGAACCTAGCGAAAACATACAGCAAGCGTAAAGTCGTGACCGACGTAAGCTTACAGGTAGAGTCCGGCCAGATCGTAGGATTACTTGGGCCCAACGGCGCAGGTAAAACCACGTCTTTCTATATGATTGTTGGCTTAGTTGCGCGTGATGAAGGCACTATCAGCATTGATGATCTCGATATCAGTATCTTGCCAATGCACAGTCGTTCACGCCTTGGAATTGGTTATCTGCCTCAAGAAGCGTCGATTTTCCGTAAGTTGTCAGTTGAGAACAACATCATGGCCGTTTTACAAACCCGTGATGAGCTGACTCACGAACAGCGTCAGGATAAGCTAGAAGACCTGCTTGAAGAGTTCCATATCCAACATATCCGAACCAGTAATGGTATGGCTCTGTCGGGTGGTGAGCGCCGTCGTGTTGAGATTGCCCGCGCACTTGCAGCCAATCCTCAGTTTATTCTATTGGATGAACCATTTGCTGGTGTTGACCCAATATCGGTTATTGATATCAAAAAAATCATTGTTCACCTGCGCGATCGCGGCTTAGGCGTTTTGATTACCGACCACAACGTGCGCGAAACATTGGACGTGTGTGAAAAAGCTTACATTGTGAGCCAAGGACACCTGATTGCAGAGGGTACTCCTGAAGATGTTCTCAATAACGAACAAGTTAAACAAGTTTATCTAGGCGAACAATTCCGTCTATGATTATATAGAGAGTATCGAGAGTTCTTAGAATAATAACTAGGTAAGTACCACTGAATGAAACCCTCATTACAACTTAAGCTAGGCCAACAGTTAGCAATGACTCCTCAATTGCAGCAAGCGATCCGTTTGTTGCAATTGTCTACATTAGATTTGCAGCAAGAGATTCAAGAAGCACTAGAATCCAACCCACTACTCGATGTCGAAGAAGGCAATGAAGAAGCGCCTGCATCAGAAGAGAAACCTAGCAGTGACGAGAAAGAAACAGTTGAAACCGCAGAGCCGGACTTACCTGATAGCTCCGAATTAATCGAAAAATCAGAGATTGGCAACGAACTAGAAATCGATACCACTTGGGAAGACGTTTATAGCGCGAATACCGGAAATACGGGTATTGCCATTGACGACGATATGCCCGTCTACCAAGGCGAAACAACTCAAAGCCTGCACGACTACCTACTTTGGCAACTCGACCTCACACCGTTCTCTGAAACTGACAGAACCATAGCCTTTGCACTGATTGATGCCATTGATGACTATGGGTACCTCACCGTTACGTGCGAAGACATCCTTGAGAACTTCGACAACGAAGAGATCGAGCTTGATGAAGTAGAAGCTGTACGCAAAAGAATCCAACAGTTTGATCCGCTTGGTGTGGGTTCTGTGAATCTTCAAGATTGCTTGCTACTACAACTGGCCACCTTCCCTCAAGACACACCTTGGCTCAACGAAGCTAAGTTAGTACTTACTAGCCATATCGATCAACTCGGTAATCGTGATTACAAACTGGTCATCAAAGAAACCAAGTTGAAAGAAGCAGAACTACGTGAAGTTTTGCAGCTCATTCAACAACTGGACCCTCGCCCTGGCAGTAAGATAACCCCAGACGAAACTGAATATGTCGTTCCCGATGTATCGGTCTTCAAAGATCTGGGCAAATGGTTAGTGACCATTAACCCCGATAGCGTGCCTAAACTAAAAGTAAATCAGCAGTACGCTGACTTAGGTAGCAAAGGTAATAGCGCCGATAACCAATACATCCGCTCAAATTTGCAAGAAGCGAAATGGTTAATTAAGAGCCTAGAAAGCCGAAATGAGACGCTACTCAAAGTTGCACGATGTATTGTTGAACATCAACGCGGTTTCTTCGAACATGGCGCAGAAGCCATGAAGCCGATGGTACTGAATGATGTGGCTTTAGCTGTCGACATGCACGAATCGACTATTTCTCGTGTAACGACTCAGAAATTCATGCACACCCCTCGTGGCATATTTGAACTCAAATACTTTTTCTCTAGCCATGTCAGTACTGACAATGGCGGTGAATGTTCATCGACAGCAATTCGCGCGCTCATTAAGAAGCTTGTCGCGGCTGAAAATACCGCAAAACCTCTCAGTGATAGTAAGATTGCTGCTTTACTGGCTGACCAAGGAATTCAGGTAGCTAGACGTACGATAGCGAAATACCGTGAGTCTCTGGGCATTGCCCCATCGAGTCAGCGTAAACGTCTGCTATAAACTTATTTAGTTAGCTATTTAAGTTTTATATCAGGCAACAAACTGAAAAGGAAAGTCTATGCAAATCAATATTCAAGGCCATCACGTTGATCTTACCGATTCAATGCAAGACTATGTTCACACCAAATTCGACAAACTTGAACGCTTTTTTGACCATATCAATAGTATTCAAGTTGTTTTAAAAGTTGAGAAAATCAATCAAATTGCAGAAGCGACCCTTCATATAAATCAAGGCGAAATTCATGCAGCAGCAACAGATGAAAGTATGTATGCTGCGATTGATTCATTGGTTGATAAACTCGTCCGCCAACTCAACAAACACAAAGAAAAGCTAAGTAGTCACTAACATGCAATTAAGCGAAGTACTTTCATTGGACTGCACCAAAAGTGCAGTCCAATGCACAAGCAAAAAAAGAGCCCTTGAGCTCATCAGTCAAATCGCCGCTGAAAGCTGCGGTCAAGATTCAACAGAACTGTTTGAGTGCATGTTGAGCCGTGAAAAGATGGGCAGTACTGGTATCGGTAATGGCATCGCTATTCCGCATGCTCGTATGAATGTCAGTGATAAAGCGATTGCTGTATTACTGCAATGCCAAGAACCCATCGAATTTGATGCGATTGATAACCGTCCTGTCGACCTATTATTTGCTCTGCTTGTTCCTAGTGAACAATGTAAAGAACATCTAAAAACCCTTTCTTGTATGGCAGAACGACTTAACGATAAGCAGACCCTTAAACAGTTGCGTAATGCTCAGAGTGATCAAGAGCTTTACGACATCATGATTCAAGTGCCAACTTGCGAGCAATAGCATGCGATTAATCGTTGTTAGTGGCCAATCTGGGGCCGGTAAAAGTGTTGCGCTACGAGTCCTTGAAGACTTGGGGTATTACTGTGTTGATAACCTACCAGTAAATCTACTCAGCGACTTTGTCGAATCAGTACGCGAAATCAATCAGAACGTTGCCGTCAGCATTGATATCCGGAACCTGCCGAAAGAACCGAAATTGGTCACAGATACGCTAGAGCAGCTAGAATCTGCAACCGACATCGACGTCAATGTGTTGTTCCTAGATGCAAGCAAGCAGACGCTACTGAAACGCTACAGCGAAACGCGCCGAATACATCCTCTTTCGATTGGCCAAGACAAGCTATCACTTGAACAAGCTATCGACTTAGAGAAAACCCTTCTGACACCTCTCGCAGAGCAAGCTTGCATCGTCATTGATAGCAGTGACTGCAATCTTTACGAGTTAAGTGAAAAGGTTCGATTTAAAGTTGAAGGAAAAGAGAAGCAAGAGTTAATCATTGTCTTTCAATCTTTCGGTTTTAAATACGGTCTACCCAGTGATGCTGACTATGTATTTGATGTTCGTTTCTTGCCGAACCCTCACTGGGAACCGGCTCTTCGACCATTGACTGGGCTTGATGCGCCTATTCACTCTTTTCTGGAAAAACACTCTGAAGTGCTTGAACTCAAACAGCAGATCCAAGGCTTTGTTGAGCAATGGTTACCGATGTTAGAGAAGAACAATCGCAGTTACCTAACGGTCGCGATTGGTTGTACCGGTGGCAAACATCGCTCAGTGTATTTAACGCAGAAAATTGGTGAGTACTTCGACCAACTTGGACACCAAGTTCAAATTAGACACGCCTCCCTAGAGAAACAACAGCAGGTTTAACCATGGAATTAACTCGAACTGTACTGATCCAAAACCGTTTGGGTCTTCATGCTAGAGCGGCGGTAAAGTTAGTTGAACTCGCACAAAGCTTTGATGCCACGATCACTATCCATAGTGAAGAAGACAAAGTCGCGACAGCCGACAGTGTTATGGGGCTGCTCATGCTGGAATCAGCACAAGGGCAACATATCACAATTCAAGCCGCGGGGACTGATTCGCAACAAGCCTTGGATGCTGTCTGCCATTTAATTGAAGACAAGTTTGATGAGGGCGAGTAGCTCGAAATCACGACGCCAAATACCCAATGGTCCGGAGCAACTTCCGGACACGATTAAATCTTAGTTCTGCCTAAGTTAATGATTTAAATAAGCCCCAGAATTAAGTTACTATTCCAAGCATTGTTAGAATAATGAGATAGGAGGAAAATATGGCAGAGCAATTAGAATTCGACCAAGCTCACCAAACCCTCCAAGAAGTCAGCGAAGCCCTAGAAAACGGCCGATTTGTTCACGTACGCCGACTACTTCAGGACATGGAACCTGAAGATATTGCACACCTTTTAGAAGCCTCCCCTCGCAAAAGTCGTGATGTACTCTGGCAACTCACCGATCCTGAAGACTACGGTGAAATTCTTGATGAGCTAAACGAAGACGTCAAAGATGCTCTTGTGTCAAAAATGGCACCAGAAACCTTGGCAGAAGCAACCGAAGGTATGGAAACCGATGACGTCGCGTACGTACTTCGAAGCCTACCCGACGATGTTTCTCGCGAAGTCCTTTCTCAAATGGACTCCGTTGATCGTGCTTTAGTTGAAACAGCACTATCGTACCCTGAAGATTCAGCGGGTGCGTTAATGAACACCGACGTAATCACGATCCGTGGTGATGTCGATGTTGAAGTCGTCCTGCGTTATTTACGTATGCGTGGTGAGTTACCTGACGCTACCGATGCATTGTATGTTATCGACGATGATGAACGCCTCATTGGTAACCTATCGCTCAGCACACTGATTACGACGCAACCCGATGTTGCGGTTTCCGAAGTGATGGAAGATGCCGACGAAGCTATCGCGGTTGAAACCAGTGCCTCAGATATCGCCAGCCTATTCGAACGTCGTAACTGGGTGTCAGCTCCTGTTGTCGATGTAAATCAACATCTTGTCGGTCGTATCACGATCGATGATGTGGTTGATGTCATTCGTGAAGATGCCGAACACTCGATGATGAGTATGGCGGGTATGGACGATGACGAAGATACATTCGCTCCGGTCGTAAAATCCGCTCGCCGCCGTAGTGTGTGGTTAGGCGCAAATGTTTTGGCAGCACTCGCCGCAGCGTCTGTGTCTAATATGTTTGAAGCGACACTGAATGAGATGGCAGCCATCGCTGTTTTGATGACCATCGTACCGTCCATGGGCGGTGTTGCTGGCAACCAAACCGTCGCTCTGGTCATTCGTGGTTTAGCACTTGGTCACATCGGTGACAGTAACAAACGCGAACTACTCCTCAAAGAAGCCTCTATCGGCTTCCTTAATGGCATTCTATGGGCCGTTATCATTGGCGGTATAGTCGTAGCTTGGAAAGGCAATTGGATCTTGGGAGGCATCATCTCAGCAGCGATGATGACAAACTTGATTGTCGCAGGTATTGCAGGTGTAACAATTCCTGTGATGCTGAAGAAGATGAATATCGACCCCGCGCTTGCTGGCGGTATGGCTCTCACCACGGTAACCGATGTGATTGGCCTATCGGTGTTCTTAGGCTTAGCAACCATACTGATCTAGCGAAGATGAACAGATAGCCAACTTTTGGCGAAAAACAAAAAGGGAGCTATCAGCTCCCTTTTTAATTCATCAGATTAGCTTTAATTGAATTACTCGCCTGCGACTTTCATCGACTCAAGCAAGATAGAACCGGTTTGAATCTGAGAACGCATTTCAACGTCGTTACCTACCGCTACAATCTGAGTGAACATGTCTTTTAGATTGCCCGCGATCGTCACTTCCGATACTGGGTATTGGATCTCTCCATTCTCAACCCAGAAACCAGCTGCGCCACGAGAGTAATCACCGGTTACGGTATTCACACCTTGACCCATCACTTCAGTCACAAGGAAACCTGTGCCTAATTCTTTTAGCATTTGCTCAAAGTTTTGACCGGTAGATTTAACGAACCAGTTATGGATACCACCAGCATGGCCTGTCGGTGTCATTTCCATCTTACGTGCTGCATAGCTAGTAAGAAGGTAAGTTGCTAACACACCATCCGTGATAATTTCACGATCTTGAGTGTAAACACCTTCGCTGTCGAACGGGCTTGAAGCCAAACCACGTAAGATATGTGGACGCTCAGAGATATTGAACCAATCAGGTAGGATTTTCTGACCTAGATGATCCAGTAAGAACGAAGACTTACGGTAAAGGTTACCACCACTAATTGCCATCACAAGGTGACCAATTAGGCCTGTAGCGACGTCGTTAGCGAACATAATTGGATATTGACCTGTTGGAAGCTTCTTCGCATCCAAACGGCTTACAGTCTTTTCTGCGGCTTCTTGACCAACACGCTCAGGCGTCCAAAGCTCATCACGGTGACGTGCAACGGTGTAGCTGTAATCACGTTCCATTTCGCCATTAGCACCTTCACCGATCACACAGCAGCTTGTGCTATGACGGCTTGATGCGAAGCTGGCTAGCAAACCGTGGCTATTACCATAAACTTTAACGCCATAATGGCTGTCGTAGCTTGCGCCATCACTTTGTTTGATCTTGTCGCTGTAAGCGAGTGCTTGTCTTTCAGCAGCAATCGCAATCTCAGCGGCATAGTCTGGATTCGGCTCATCTGGGTGAAAAAGATCCAAATCAGGAATTTCTTTCACCATATATTCTTTAGGTGCTGGACCTGCAAACGGGTCTTCAGAAGTGTATTGAGCAATATCAAGCGCGGCTGCGACGGTTTGAGCAATCGCCTTCTCGCTCAGATCAGATGTAGATGCGCTGCCTTTCTTCTGGCCGCGATAAACAGTAATGCCTAGAGCACCATCACTATTAAATTCAACGTTTTCCACTTCACACATACGTGTTGAAACACTTAAACCCGTTGACTTAGTAATAGCGACCTCAGCTGCGTCTGCACTCACTGATGCCATATCCAACGCTTTAGCTACTGCGGCTTCTAGCTCAACTCTTTGCTGGGCGACTTGCTGTTTTACATCCATATCTATTCTAATTTTTTAGGTCAATATTACGTAGGATAACAAGAATTTCGCTTTCTCCCCAAGATTCTTGCTAAAATAGGCAATATATTCGTTTGAGATAGTGACATAGGCAGAAAAGATGGCTCGCAAAAACCAAAAAGCCCCATGGGAACCAGAAGAAGAAATCATCTGGGTAAGTAAGACTGAAATGAAAACGGACATGGACGCCCTGCAAAAGCTGGGAGAAGAGCTTGTTGAACTAAAGCCTTCTATTCTTGATAAGTTTCCTTTGTCTGAAGATCTGGCTTTAGCGATTAAAGATGCACAGCGCTTTAAAAATGAAGCAAAGCGCCGTCAGCTTCAATACATTGGTAAAGTAATGCGCAATGTAGATCCAGAGCCGATTCAAGCGGCTTTAGATAAGATTCGCAACAAACACTCTCAAGCAACAGTTGAACTGCACAAACTAGAGCAACTGCGTGACCGCGTTGTTGCTGAAGGCGATGCTGCCATTTCAGACGTGATGGATATGTACCCTGAAGCAGACCGTCAACGTCTTCGTCAGCTAGCTCGTCAAGCTAACAAAGAGAAAGCGGCAAATAAACCTGCTAAGTCTTCTCGTGAAATCTTCCAAATCTTAAAAGAGCTAAAGCTAGGCGACTAATTTTTGCCTCCCTTTACTCAGAAAGATAATAAAAGACCTAGCAGATGCTAGGTCTTTTTGTATTCGACGCTCTCAATATCAAAAAATGCTCAATATCGAGCTCAGTCGTTATTCTCCGGCTCGAACAAATGAACTCAATTCGCCTTGTGGGTGATCGACAGTTAGCGCGTCTATCGAGTCTTCGACTAAAACCTTACCCAGTGCCACAAACACAAACTTGTTCGCGATACTGCGCGCATCACCTAAGTGGTGTGTCACCATCAAAACAGTAATGTTTCGCTCTGCTGCTAATCGCTTAACTAAGCTCAGCATCTCTTCACGAAGCAAAGGATCAAGTGCAGAAAAGGGCTCATCAAGCAGCCAAATATCATGCGGCTGCACAAAACATCGAGCTAGCGCAACACGCTGACGTTGCCCCCCCGATAAGTGCTCAGGCAATCTATCCAAATACTCCGCGACCCCAACTTGTGCGGCAGCTTGCTCAACTTCGAGCTTTTGGGTTGCGGTAAGCTTTAACCCTGGATGCAGCCCTAAACCAATATTTTCACGCACGGTAAGATGGGCAAACAGATTATGTTCTTGGAACAGCATAGCCAATGGGCGTTGATGCGCCTCTTTACCTATCAAGGACTGCCCTGCTACCGAGATCTCACCCGATGTAGGCTCAATAAAACCAGCCACCAGCGCCAGCAGTGTGGATTTACCCGCACCACTCGGCCCCATCAATGCAACAATGTCGCCCTGCTCTGCTTGAAAATCAAAACGAAACAACTCTTGGTGATAGTGGTAGTCCACATCTTTCATCACTAACATCATCGGTTCCTTAACTTTTTAGCATTGAGATTTGAGGTTCGAGTAAATAAAAATTCAATCAGACTAAAACTGCCCACACTCAACAACAATAAACTCACTGACACCACTGCCGCCGCTTCCATTTGATAGCTGCCTAACAATTGGAATAGATACAAAGGCAGAGTTCTAAAGTCTTGGCTACCAAATAAGGCAATCGCACTTAAGTCGCCCATCGCTAGCATAAAACTGATTGAGAATGCGTGAGCCATAGGTTTACGCAGTGCGCGCCATTCCACTAGTCTGAATCGGGTGAACCCCGTCATCCCTAAACTCGCACACACATACTGATATTGCTGAGACAGGTGCAGCATAGGTTGAGCTAAGGTTTTAATCACATAAGGTAGTGCCATCAAGCTGTTCACGGCGATCACAATAAAGAAAGCCAAGCTGAACACATCGGTAAATGAACGCAACAATAAGAAGAGACCAGTACTGATCACTAGCCCCGGCGTCACTAAAATAATAGTGCCAATCAACTCGATTTTATCGGCTCTAAAATTCTTGTTCTGCAAGCGCCATGCACGACTGGTCAGCAATATCGCAATACCAATAAAAACGGCGATAACACTGGCCAAGGAAGCGACACGAACCGAAGTCATTAACGCTGCCCAAAACGGTTCACTGCTGAGCACAGTTAAAGCTTGTGAGTTAATACCACTAAAGATAACCATAGCTAAAGGCGGCAATACCAGCATTGAGACTACGATGATCCAAAAGCTATCCCAAGCTTTTGACCACCAGCTGTCCTTAACCAAATATTTCTCTTCCGACAGCTGACTGGCCGTCACTGAAATAGGTTTAGATAGGCGTTGAATACTCACCGCTAATACACCACACAACAGCATTTGCCATATTGCGAGTAACGCACCCGCTTGCAGGCCAAAATCGAATTTAATCGCTTGATAGATGGCTAGCTCGATAGTGGTCGATTTCGGGCCGCCGCCAAGAGCCATCACGGTAGCAAAGCTAGTAAAACACAACATGAAGACCAAACCACAAACATGTGGCAGTTGTTGCCTTAAACGCGGCCATTCGACCCATTTAAATTTATTCCAGTGACTCATACCCAAATGAGCACACAGCTTGTGCTGCTCGGCAGGCACGGTATCCAAAGCCTGTAAAAGCAGACGGCTAGCATAAGGCAAATTAAAGAAGACATGCGCGAGCAAAATGCCATTCAAACCATAAATCGAGAATGGCAATTCAATGTCGAAGTTAGCCAAAAATTTAGCTAACCAGCCACTGTTGCCATAAATCGCGAGCAAGCCAAATACACCGACCAACACAGGCAGAACCAAGGTCGACGCGAACAGCCTGAGCAACAGAGCTCGTCCAAAAAATTGCCTGCGACACAGAGCGTGCGCAATGGGTATAGCAAAGCCAACACTCAGTAAAGTTGAGAACGTCGCTTGATAAAAACTGAATTTCGTTACATGCCAATAGTAAGGGTCGGACCATACTTGGCTGATATCAAGAGAAGGGGCATTGCTAAGCAATGCCCCAACTGCTGAAACCACGAAGGCGGTAATGAGTATCGCAACCCAGATCCCGACCTTAGGTGTTCTCTTTATCATAAATTGATTTTTTACCGTAAATAGTTCGCTCAAAGTATATCGAACGAACCTTTAAATACAGAAAGCTAATTTTTTAAAATACGTTAAAAAGTAAGTGCACTCTGCCATTCACGGATCCAAGGCTTGCGCTTAGCGGCGATTTCTTCAGGCGTAAAGCTCAGAGCTTTCTGCGGTACCGTTAACTGCTCGAACCCTTTTGGTAGTTCGATGTCGGTCACTGGGTACATCCAGTTACCCGTTGGCATCGCTGATTGGAACTCGTCACTCAGGATAAATGCCATAAATTCATCAGCCAGCTTTTCGTTCTTGCTGCCTTTGACCTTAGCTGCCACTTCGACTTGAGTGTAATGACCTTCTTCAAAGCTTGCTGCTGCGTACTTAGAATCACTTTCTGCAATGATGTGGTAAGCCGGAGAAGTCGTGTAAGACAGGACTAAGTCCGACTCGCCTTCTAGGAACATAGAGTAAGCCTCAGACCAACCTTTAGTCACAGTAACCGTTTTCTGAGCGAGCTTCTTCCACGCGTCTGTCGCTTCATCACCATAAACAGACTTCATCCATAGCATCATGCCTTGACCTGGCGTTGAAGTACGTGGGTCTTGGTAGATAACCTTGAGGTCGTCACGCTGCTCAACCAATTCTTTCAAACTCTTAGGCGGATTTGCTAATTTCTCTTTGTTATAGATAAACGCAAAGTAACCAAAATCATAAGGAACAAAGGTACTGTCGTTCCAGCCGTTAGGAAGTGTCACTGATGACGTATCAACACTATGTTCAGCCAATAAGCCCGTCGCTTTCGCTTCAGCCATTAGATTATTATCTAGGCCTAACACGATGTCTGCTTTGCTATTACCACCTTCAAGACGCAAGCGGTTAAGAATAGACACGCCATCTTCTAGCGCGACAAAATTCACATCACAGCCACACTTTTCTTCAAATGCTTTCTCAACAGCAGGACGAGGGCCCCAATCCGCAGCAAAAGAATCATAGGTATATACAGTTAGAGTATTGTCTGCAGCAACGGCAGAAAAAGAGATGGCTGTAGTAACAGCAAGGGTTGTTAATGTGAATTTCACTGGACGCTCTCCATGGTCTGAGCGGCACAGGTTTGAGGGAGGAGAACGGTAGAAGTTGTTCCTAACTCAATTCCTACGCCAGCATTATCTGGTTCAGGTTTACGGGTCCCAAGCACTTGCTTGATCTCAGCTCGCATTCACTATTTGAATGGTTCGCTCCCCGATGAGTGTTCAGAATTGTAATTCGAATTTTAACAATAAGCTATCAAGTTTGGATCAATTACGTTGATCGTAACCCCAACGTGGCACTAAACCTTGCTCGATACCAAGATGATCCAGAATTCGCGCCACCATAAAATCGACCAGATCTTCGATCGACTTAGGTTGGTGATAAAAACCCGGAGCCGCAGGCATGATCGTGACGCCCATGGTCGAAAGTTTGTGCATGTTCTCTAAGTGCAACGTAGAAAATGGCGTCTCACGAACCACCAACAACAGCTGACCTCGCTCTTTCATAACCACATCTGCTGCTCGCTCGATCAGATTATCTGATAAGCCATGAGCAATTGAAGCCAAGCTTCCCGCTGAACATGGACAAACGACCATCTGCTTCGGCGCTGCAGAACCAGAGGCAACCGGTGAGAACCAATCATCTTTGCCACACACCACCAGCTTTTCTGGGGCGCAACCTAAATGCTTAACTAAAGCTTGTTTCGCAGCATCTGGCCCAGCAGGTAACTTAAGTTCATGCTCTGTCGCCAACACCACTCGCGCTGCCGACGATATCAGTAAATAGACCTGATAATCTGCCGCTAATAAGCATTCAAGTAAACGCAGTCCGTAAGGCGCACCAGATGCGCCAGTGAAAGCGAGGGTTATAGCTTTATCGTGTTTTGTCATGTTCTCAATTACTTCAAATTATAAGGTCTTGGATCCGTTAGCCCTTGAGTGCCAACGCATCCAACAGTTTCTGGTGAATACCACCAAAGCCACCATTACTCATTACCAAGATTTGGTCGCCCGCTTGTGCCTCTGAAACAATTTTAGCAACGAATGCATCCATGTCATCACTTACGTGCGCGGGTTGATGGCACGCATCGGCAACGTCTTGTACAGACCAATCAATGTTATCCGGTTGGAATAAGTAGGTAGAATCCGCCTGCTTGAGCGAATCAGCCAAGGTTTCTTTGTGCACACCGCGCTTCATGGTGGCGGAACGAGGCTCTAAAACGGCAATGATTTTCTTTGTGTCGACCTTATTACGTAAGCCACCGAGCGTAAGTTCAATCGCTGTAGGATGATGTGCAAAATCGTCATAGACAGAAACACCTGCTACTTCGCCTTTAAACTCTAAGCGACGCTTGGTATTAATGAACGTCGCCAGTGATTCGCACCCTAAGTCAGGCGTAACACCAACATGTCTTGCCGCCGCTATCGCCATCAGAGCATTGCTTACGTTATGATCGCCAACCAAATCCCAGTCTACGGTTCCAACACATTCGCCTTGGAAGAACACCTCAAATTTGGAACCATCTTTAACTAACTTCTTGGCATCCCAATCACCGAGTTCACCACTCGACTCAGTTTCACTCCAGCAACCACGAGATAACACATCTTGGATCGCGGTATCTTGCTTCGGTGAGAAAATACGACCATTGCTTGGCACTGTGCGAACCAAATGATGGAACTGTCGCTTGATCGCTTCAAGGTCATCAAAGATATCTGCATGGTCGAATTCGAGATTGTTCATCACTAACGTTCTTGGGTGGTAATGAACAAACTTAGATCGTTTATCAAAAAAAGCACTGTCGTATTCGTCGGCTTCAACCACGAAGAACATGCTTTCACCAAGGCGAGCAGAGATACCAAAGTTACCCAATACACCACCGACAAGGAAGCCCGGAGCGTAACCGCAATCTTCAAGGATCCAAGCCAGCATGCTCGATGTTGTGGTCTTACCATGCGTACCTGATACGGCCAGAACCCAACGGTCATGCAGTAAGAATTCTTGCAACCACTGCGGTCCTGATGTGTATCTAAGGTTGTTATCTAAGACATACTCAACGCACGGGTTGCCACGGCTCATCGCATTGCCAATGACCACCAAGTCAGGTCTTGGTTCTAATTGGCTCGGGTCGAACCCTTCAATAATCTCAATCCCCTGAGACTCCAACAAGGTGCTCATTGGAGGGTAAACATTCGCGTCACTACCAGTAACCTTGTGACCTAATTGACGAGCCAATACCGCAGCACCACCCATGAAGGTGCCACAAATTCCTAAGATATGAATATGCATATATTGCTTCCAAACGCTTGGCTAAATGAGCCATGTCTAAATCAAACTACTTGCACTCATTATCATTAAATGGCGATTAAAAGCGAGTCACAATGCAAAACAAATTTAGTCGACATAGTAAGTGAGATCTGTGTCGCTTAGTTCATTACCATTAAAAAGATCTAACCTTTAGAATTTAGGTAAGCGTCTAGATGAATAAAGCCCATATAAGAGGCTAATTCTAAAGTGCTCAAATCCCCCCTAATATTCAGAGAAGTTTAAGGAAATAACATGTCTGAGATGCGCACCCTTGGTGAATTCATTGTTGCAAAACAAAATGACTTCCCCCATGCAAGCGGTGATCTATCATCCCTTTTGTCATCAATTCGTCTTGCTGCGAAAATTGTTAACCGCGAAATTAACAAAGCAGGTCTTGTCGACATTACTGGCGCTGTTGGTACAGACAACGTTCAAGGTGAAGAGCAACAAAAGCTAGACCTATACGCGAACGACAAGTTTAAAGCTGCACTTGAAGCCCGAGACCAAGTTTGTGGTGTGGCGAGTGAAGAAGAAGACGAAGCCGTTGCCTTCAATAAAGAGCTCAACAAAAACGCAAAATACGTCGTGCTGATGGATCCACTTGATGGATCTTCAAACATTGATGTGAATGTATCGGTTGGTACAATTTTCTCTATCTACCGTCGAGTATCTCCGATTGGTACTCCGCCAACACAAGAAGATTTCCTACAACCTGGACACAAACAAGTTGCCGCAGGTTACGTAATTTACGGTTCTTCAACCATGCTTGTTTACACAACAGGCGCTGGCGTAAATGGCTTCACCTACGATCCATCACTGGGTACCTTCTGTCTATCTCATGAAAACATGATGATCCCTGATGAAGGCAAGATTTACTCGATCAACGAAGGTAACTACTTCCGCTTCCCAACGGGTGTTAAAAAGTACATTAAGTACTGCCAAGAAGATGAGCCGAGTGACAACCGCCCTTACACCTCTCGTTACATTGGTTCTCTAGTATCAGATTTCCACCGTAACCTGCTCAAAGGCGGTATCTACTTATACCCAAGCACACAAAGCCACCCTCAAGGTAAGCTGCGTTTGCTTTACGAGTGCAACCCAATTGCTTTCCTTATGGAACAGGCTGGTGGTATCGCTTCAGACGGTGTTCAACGTATCATGGATATCAAACCAACAGAGTTACACCAACGTGTACCTTTCTTTGTTGGTTCAACAGACATGGTTCGTAAAGTAGAAGAGTTTCTTGAACTTAACCAAGACTAATCCTCTCGTTTATTTCTCAAAATAACGCTATTAAAAAAGCCAGCATTCACATGCTGGCTTTTTGTTTGATCACTCAAAACACATAGCTACTGAGGGTTGTCCCGCTTACACCAGTCACCCGAAAGTATTTCTTTATTAGCTGTTAGATCAAGCTGATACAAATATACCCATACTAATCCAAATATAGTCTCTATTTGCTCGCGACGATACTCAACAGGAACATCTTCTAGCCGATCGAGCGACTCCAAAATTTCGTCGTTAATGATATAGACCTCGCCAGCGACACTTTTCTTTCCAAAAATCATCGCCGGATAGGCACCTAAATCAAAAAGGGCAAATGTATCTGGTGTATCAAAGCGCCCCAACAACTCACAATGCTGCAAATAGTGATGATTGGATTGGCCTTGTCTCAACGTGCCATAGACGAACACAAGATGCTGCATAAACCCTCCACAAGCCATTCACACCGGAGCTTCGATGAATGGCTGAAACATTATCTACTCAAACTCAAATTGATAAAGAAGGTCCACTGCACTGTCTAGACCTGATACGGCTTCAACATAGAGATCCTGCATCAGTCGGTAACGAACGGTAAACTCACCTAACGAGTTAAAGATACCCACGCCATACTTCACCTGTAAACCAGGCAGAATATAGCCACTTACCGTTACTTGCGAGTCATCCCCAGAACCTGCGGTATCCAGTTGTAAATCTTGCACACCAAACGCTTCGCCAATTTCGCCGACAACCTTACCGCTTTTCGCCAAGCTCAAGCCAATTAAGGTGGTAGTCATCGAACCGCTCGACTCACCATCAATATCTTGGCCACGCAAAATATAAGACAGCGCATTTGCTTGAGGCATCGCAGGGTCAGAATAAATCTCGATGGTCGGCTCTGTCGCCGGGCCAGTCACTCGAATACCGGCGGTCACGTCATCCTGTGTGTTGTCAGGGTTACGTATCGCGTTGATTGCTACGTATGGCTGATCCGGAGGACCATTCATTAGAATCTTACCCTCTTCGATCAACAGATCTTGTCCGAATGATTGGTAAGTACCATCGACGATGTTCACTTCACCGGTAATGAATGGGCCTTGATCTTTTTGAGCGACATTAAGCTTACCAACCAACTCACCTTCAAGGCCGAAAGCGGAAAGTTTAAAGTCATCACCAATTGAGATATTAATATTGGTCATCACATTGAATGGAATCGTGTCTTCGTTTTCTGGCTCAAGATCTTTATTCAAGATAACTTGATCAGAAGAGACGCCAACCGCTGACGGTGGTAAGTCTTCGACAACAATACGTCCCCAAGGCAATGCAATATCACCCGTAATTTTTGCAAGCTCAGGCGTGACATCAATGGTCATGTCAGGAACAACCTTAACCTTAACCATCGGTGGGATATCAACCATCAACTCGTCAGCAAAGACTCTCACGTTAGAGTGCCATGCTTGAAGATCCTGCCAGTCCCCGGAACCCTCAATATCAAGATGGCCATCCGGTGTTTCAACATTGGCATCCAACTTGGCGCTGTAGCCGTCAAAATCGAGGTCAATGCGGCCGCCTTTAATATCCACTGGCGTGACATCGCCTTTGACTTGAATACCATCAACAGAAAATTGACCAAAGACTTGAGGATGCATCAAAGAGCCTTTTACTTTTAAATCACTCTCAAGATCCGCCTTCAATAGGCTGTATTCACCAAGAATCGGCTGTAAGAAATCCAGATGGAATGTTGTCAGCTTAATTGCCGCATCAACCATTTTGTCTTCAGCGAGGATATCCGGTAGCGACACCGTACCAGACAGGTCGCCATTATCAGACACATCCAGTTTAAAATCGGCGTTCAGTTGGTTGTCTTTCAGCTGTGCATTTAATGCAACGCTTTCCCAACCTAATGTGATCGGCTCTCCAACTTGCTGAACAACCTGACCTTTCGGCATATCGACGCTAACCGTCACCTCCGGTTCACCTTGTTCCGACCACTTAGCATGAGCGGTCGCATTCACTAAGCCCTGTAGTTGTGTCTCTTTAGGCACAAAGGCTTTAATCTGTTCGAAGTCGAATTGGTTGATCGCCAATTTGGCCTCACCCGACTTCCCGACACGAACGTCTTCATCCAGACATACACTCGAATCCGATTGATTCCAACAGTGTGCTTGTACATCGGCAAACTGCTTATCGACATCCGCCTTAATCGCGACAGGTTGGTCTAATACCCAAGGTCCCTGTTGCGTGGTAATTTTGACTCTGTCTAACGACCCATCCCAAATAAGAGAAGGCTTTTGAATCAACTCACCGGAAATAGCTAAGCTTGTAGACACGATGTCGGATATCACATCAAGTGTCACGGTATGCTTCTTCTCACCACCACTCACCGTTAAGTCGATGCTCTCAACGCTTTGGTCTTGGTAGGTTAAGTTTTTGGCATTTAATACAAGATCAGCTTGAGCTTCAGGCAATGGCAGTGGCACCACAGAGCCATTGAGCGACAAGGATTCCAGTGTAGCCTCGCTATTCCAATCGACCTTATCAACATTTAAAGCAAGATCGACTTCAGGCTCTTTCGTTGGACCGCTCAGTTGGATGCTACCGATCACTCTGCCTTTCAACTCAGGAATACTTTTTGCGAGCTCAGGGAAGAAGATATCAACGCCCATGTCCCATTGCTTATCAAGCTCACCCAAAGCCTTAATCGAGTTAACACCGTGAGCTAAGCTCAAGCCGCTGGTTTTCAGTTTAGGTTCACCGCTCGCGCTGCGATCAGACGCTGACAACTGGCCTTCGATATCCAGAGGGTATTCTCGCAAGATCCCTTCTATATCTAACTTAGGCAGCTCAATTGCCCAACCACCCGCTTCGGTCAACTCACCCGAAGTGATGATGCTACCGCTAATATTACCTTCGGCTTCTGGCCACTGCAGGCCCGGTTGAATGTCTTTGAGCGTCACATCGGCTTGCCAATTAACGAGCTTCTTCCAGTTCGCTTTCACTACACCATTTAGTTCACCACCCAAGGTATTCAGTTTCAAGCGTTCAAGTTCAATCTGTTCCGTAGTCCCTTTGCCTTGCAGATCTATTGTTAAGGCCGGAATTTCCTTACCATCAGCCTCACCTTTAAGCTGCACATTAAAACCATCTAATGAGCCATCGGCTTTGAATTTCTCAATTGCAGCTTGGTAGTCACTTTTACCAGTAAGAGGCCATTGCGCTTTACCTCTCTCCAAAAGAAGGTCAAATGGCAGAGTTGGCTCTAAAGGTTGAATCTCCCCAGACAGTTTTGCCTCTATCAATTCAGAAAACTGAGACTCTAGGCTTAACTTAGCCACGCTGCCTTGTGCTTTCAGCGATAACTTCTGACCAGCAAGATCGGTTTCTTTCACCAAAGCATCTAAAGAAAGATCTAACGGGTAGCCCTCTTTAAGCTCAACCTTAGCCGCAAGGCTAGCGCTTGCTTGTGGCATATCGAGCTCTAGAGCGGAAACATCTACCGTATGTTTACCTGCTCGAGCTTCTAGCCCAAGGTGGTTCACTACAATTGGGGTTTCTTGTTCTAAGGTGAAACGGTTTAGGTCAAAACGCTCCAGTACAACCTGTAAAGGAATCCAGACTTCAGGTAGCTCGATCGCAGTTTTAGCGGTTGATTCTGGCTCTACTGTTTCGGTTTGCGGTTCTTCTGTCGACTCAGCAAGCTTAACCTTTAGGTCATTGAACAAGGTTGGCGACACCGTCAGCTTTTCACCCTGCATGCTCAGAGCGGTTGAGAACAAACCCCATTCGATCTCATGACCCAAGATATTCAGTTTGATATCAGACAAAGCGATGCGATTGATCACGATTGGTAGCGGTGTTTTCACCGATGTCACTGGCGGAGTCGGTTCTGTTTCTTCTGTAGAGGCAGGAGGCAATTCAGTAAATGCGAAGTCCAATCCTTGAATCGCCAAGCGGTCGACACACAACTTAGGATCGAGTAAGCAGCGAGGATTAATCGCCAAATTCAGCTTTTGAACCTTGGTGTCGATATGCAGGCTGTCATCTTTAAACTGAACATTATTAAGCGTAAAACTTGGGAACAGAGCCCCTTTGGTGCTTTCTACTTTAAGTTGTGGCAGTGCTTTTTCAGCGCCCCATAGCACTGTGTTCAATCCTGGATTGGTGAATAAAACAAAACCGAGCAGGGCTATCAACAACAGCAAAATAGACGTCAACGAAATTGACGTCCATTTAATGCATTTGCCCATCACTTTGATCATAATTCTGGCCCTAAACTAAAGTGCAGTTGGAACTCATCGCCTTTCTTCGCATCTAGACCCCAAGCAAAATCTAAACTCACAGGACCGACAGGCGATGCCCAACGAACCCCGACACCGGTACCATGTTTCCATTCAGGCTTGTCATTGAATGCATCACCAATATCGTAGAAAGCCGCCCCCCACCAATTACCAACCAAGCGGTATTGGTATTCAAACGAGCTGGTTGCAATGAATTTTGCACCCGTTAGTGCACCACTTTCATCACGAGGAGAGATAGATTCATAACCATAACCACGGATACTGTTGTCACCACCAGCAAAGAACCTCAGCGAGGGAGACAGTTTCTCAAATTCATCGGCAAAGTTTCCGCCGAATTGAAGTCGAGTTAAGCCACGGTGATTGTTACCGATGCTGCGAATCCATGCCGTTTGTCCTTGAAAACGCACGACTTTAGTTTCAGACAATAAGGTGTCATCGCCCGCTTCAACCATGATGGTTTGCTTGTCGCCCCACATTGGCATCGAGCCACCACGAGTTCGAGTTCGCGAAAAAGAGATACCCGGCAACACGAATTGCGCTAAGTCATCTTGCAGGCCTTGTTCATAGTTTTCGATCAAGTATCGAATGAACACTGTGCGTTGCCAGCCGTTATCCAGACGCCAATACCTTTCTAAGGCTAAGTTTGACTCCAAACTCTTAGTATCACGGTTATCTAAGTTCTTCATGCCGTACTTAATTTGATAATAGTCATTAAGTACGTCATCTAACGGAATCTTATAAGTCGCAGTAATCGTCTGTTCGGGCTTAGAAATTGATAGGCTGCTATTGAAGCTATGGCCTCGGTCGTTAACCCAGGGCTTCTTCCATTTAAGGGTACCTTTTACACCAAGATCGGTTGAAACACCGATACCGGTTTCGATTTGATTACGCGCTTGCGGTGCAAGGCTGACCTTCATCGGAATTTCTCTTCCCTCACCCAGCTCGCTTAAATCCGGTTCAACAAATACAGAAGAGAACCAATCCGTATTAGATAGGTTTTGGTTATACTCGCCGACTTTGGTAATCGAATAAGGTTCGCCATCTTCAAAGGGTTTGAGTGATTGCACCTTGTCATCTCTGATCTGGCTGCCAGTAACCTGAGTCGTGCCAAAGTGATAGCGAATACCACTGTTGTAATGAAGACGAACGTAAGCACGGTTTAATTCCGGGGCAACCTCTAACTTGCTGACCTCATACGCACCATCAAAATACCCTTTCGCTAATCCAAGGTTGCGCATTGAAGATTTCAAAGAGTCGTAACTACCATGATTGAGAACCGAGCCTTTAGAAAGCTTGCTCTTGGCGATCAAAGCCAAAAAGTCAGGATCATCTTTTGCTTCGCCGCTAAGCACGATATCAGATGTATAAATGAGAACCGGTTCGCCCGGCTCAACAGAAACAATGAGCTCAGAATCATCTTCAGAATGAGAGAATTTGATTGTAGGTTGGTAGTAACCCAACGCATTGAGGGCTTCTTTGATCATAGATTCCAAACGAGATTGGAACCTCAGTGAAATCGCATACTCTTCTTCAGGAATGGCACTTAGATAAGCATCAACATTGTCCTCAAGCGCTCCATCAAGCCCTTTAATCTCAAGGGATACGTCGGCATAAGCAAGCGTCGATGACAGTAGAGTGCCAATCAGAACTGGTAAAGTTTTTCTTATCATGTTTAATTGGTTGAAGAAGTTATCAATACGTTAATAAGTGAAAAGAAATAATACCGCTAAAAAGCCATTGAGTCTGTAACAAATCTGGTAATAACACGGTCTAATTTAAAGACTTAGTCAATATTAACCAACCGTTAATATGAACCTAGAGTTAAATTAAACCAACGCGGTAAACGTATGCGAAAAGGAATATAACATGCTAAACAAACAACAACTGGTTTCCGCAACAACCGCTTTACCGGGAAATGCGAACCCAATCCAAATCACTGAGCGCCATTTCGTTAATCAAACGGATCTACTTGATCCGCCTACGGGTTCTCAACAAGAAGTTCTGCTCGGTATGGGGTGTTTCTGGGGAGCTGAACGTCTGTTCTGGCAATTAAAGGGCGTTGTCTCTACCTCAGTTGGTTACGCAGGTGGATACACAGTAAACCCAACCTATGAACAAGTATGCTCAGGACAAACAGGCCATACTGAAGTGGTTCGTGTTGTTTTTGATAGCGAGCAAACCTCATTAGCAACGTTGCTTGAAACCTTCTGGGAAAGTCACGATCCCACTCAAGGTATGCGCCAAGGTAATGATTTAGGCACTCAATATCGCTCCGCTATCTACACCTTCAGTGAGCAACAACAATTGGTTGCTGAACAATCTAAGCAGGAATACCAACGAGCGGTCACTGAATCATTAGGCAACGAGATCACGACGGAAGTTCTGCCAGCAGGAAAGTATTTTTTTGCGGAGACGTACCACCAGCAGTATCTAGCAAAAAATCCTAATGGCTACTGTGGGTTGGGCGGAACCGGTGTGTGCTTCCCTCCACAATAAACGGTGCTAGGCCGTAAACGAAATCCATTAAAAAAGGGCTTTTATTAAGAAGCCCTTTTTCATTGTTCTCTATTTCGCATGAGACAAATCGATAAGTGTCAGTTACACCGGCAGCGCAGCAATCGTGCCGTTAACTTCTTTAAAAATGGTGAGCTTTTGTTTGTCTGAAACTTCAGGAAGAAGCACTTTGCCTTGGTCGAAGCGAAACTCTCCGATACCTTCAATAGCAAACTGGCCTTTGAACAGGACTTTAACGAAACGCGCCACTTGGTGTGGACGGTAAGTAGAAAATTTTCTTAACATAATACAACCTCAATTCCATTTGAGTACTACAGTTACCTGCCTGAACATCGCCTTGTTCAAAGCACATATAATCGCTAAATCCTTTAGCAAACAGCAAGATAATCTATTTTTCATCTCGATATTGATGCATTATACCTTTTGATAACAAGCCTGCAACTTATTTCTACATCGTACGATAAAAAAGTTAAAGAGGCATTTTTCAAATTTCATATTATACTTCCAGTGCAAACCAATAAGCGGAACAAAAATATAATGAAAAACAAAACTCTACTGGCTTTTTTAGCCGCAGCCTCTCCACTCTTCGCCAATGCTCACAACCTATCTGTAGGTGAAACTCTGCCTGCTGTCGATGTTAGCAACTATGGTGAAATCGTACTAAACGACGGAAATACCGGATATCAAGCTTGGGCAACCAACAATCTCCTAGGTAAAGTTCGTGTCGTTCAAGCTATCGCTGGCCGTAGCAGCTCTAAAGAGCTCAACGCACCACTGATGGCAGCCATTACAGCATCTAAATTCTCAGAAGACAGCTACCAAACCACTACCATCATCAACCAAGATGATGCTATCTGGGGTACAGGTTCTTTTGTGAAATCGTCTGCCGAAAGCAGTAAAGAAGAATTTCCATGGTCTTCGATGGTGTTAGATGAAGACGGAGCCGTCGCGTCATCATGGGCTTTAGCAGAAGAAAGCTCAGCGATTATCGTTCAAGACAAACAAGGTAAAATATTGTTTGTCAAAGAAGGTGCTCTCAACGAATCAGAAGTCACGCAAGTTATTGAATTGATTAAAGCGAGCCTTTAATCAGATAATCGCGTCTTTTTCGAGACCTGACCAAAGGATATTGTTATATTATAACAGTATCCTTTTTTAATTCTGTGGTTAATCATACTCATGTGGCAAAACACACCTAACAATGTGAAACGCAAAACAGGCTTCTTGCTTGGGCTGATGCTCATGTTAAGCGTGTTAGCGGCAACACATATGGTGGATATTGACCCCGATCACCACACTTCGCATCACTGTGAGCTGTTTTCGATAAATCAGTTCATTACTGCGCACTCACTGCCACAGGTTCCAGAGTTCCATTCCGAATTTATTGCCACGATTACAGAGTCAGTAATTTCGTTACAGCGCCTGTATTTCGCTTATTTAGCACGTTCACCTCCTGTAAATATCGCTTAATTACCACTACTTTTTAATTAACCTTTATTCAGGAAAAAAACATGAAACCTACTATTTTAGCCGTTGTTATCGGCATGACTGTCTCAACGAATGTTCTAGCTAACGAAGAATTCCGCTCTCACGAAGCACACGTGCACGGTAAAGTTGAAGTGAACATCGCTCAAGATGGGCAAGAGCTGCTTGTTGAAGTAACAGCTCCCGGCGCTGATGTGGTTGGCTTTGAACATGCTCCAGAAACTGCCGAGCAAAAGAAAGTGTTTGAACAAGCTATCGCGCAACTGAACAAGCCAGAAGAACTATTTGGTTTCAACAATGCAAGCTGTACTCTGAAGTTCAAGTCAGTGACGAACACCCTAGAAGACAATCATGATGACCATGAAGGCCATGACCACGCTGAAGGCGAACATGACGACCACGAAGGTCATGACCACGCTGAGCACGATCATGACGACCACAAAGACCATGACCATGCTGAACATGATCATGACGATCACAAAGACCATGACCACGCCGAACACGATCATGACGACCACAAAGGCCATGACCACGCGGAACACGATCATGACGACCACGAAGGCCATGACCATGCTGAACACGGTCATGATGACCACGAAGGCCATGACCATTCAGAAGGTGGCCACGGTGAATTCACGGTTGAGTATCACTACCAATGTTCAGACATTGCGAAACTCGATACGGTGAGCACTCAATGGTTCTCTAAGTTCAGCAACACAAAATCAATGACGGTGAACCTGCTAACTGACAGCGCTCAAATTCAAGAAGTGCTTAACGCAGATCGTATTAGTTTTCGATTCTAATCAGTATTAGATTGAATTAAACGTAGATAAGCAGCCAAGTAAGTATTCACTTACTTGGCTGTACAAATCGGTGTGCTCTGGGAATTTATTATTCGAATAACTGTCCAGTAGATACACCGCTTTAATTATTGGAGCTAATATGTCTTCTGACAGTTCATCACTTGTCGTCAAACTCGAAAATATCAGCTTTCGTTGGAAGCCTGAGCTATCCCCAACTCTAGAGATCCCTTCACTGCACATCCAAACCCAAGAGCACCTTTTCATTAAAGGTCCCAGTGGTTGCGGGAAATCGACATTATTAGGGCTGCTGACCGGAATTAACCAAGCAGATCAAGGTGAAGTCTCTATCTTAGGCCAAGACCTCACTCAGCTGACACCTCGTCAAAGAGACAAATTCAGAGCCGATCATATTGGTTATATATTCCAACAATTTAACCTGCTTCCTTACCTGTCTGTGATCGACAACGTGACGCTTCCTTGTCAGTTCTCAACAATTCGCAAGCAGCAAGTCACTGAAAGTAAGAGCAGCCTGCAAGCCACCGCCCAAGATTTATTGTTACGCCTAAAACTGCCTCAAGCTCTAATGGATAAGCCCGTTACGGAGTTGAGTATTGGCCAACAACAACGTGTTGCGGCAGCTCGTGCCTTAATCGGCCAACCAAAGATCATCATTGCTGATGAACCGACATCCGCTTTGGATCACGACAACCGAGAAGCTTTTATCGAACTGTTGCTAGAGCAAGCCAACCAAGCGGGTTCTACTCTGATCTTTGTTAGTCATGATCCCACACTAGAAAAGCTGTTCACTCGAACCATAGATTTAAAAACCGTTAACCAAGCTAAGGTTGTCGTATGAAAGTAATTACTCACTTAGCCTTAAAAAGCGTACTCAACCGTAAAGCCACCGCTATTCTGACCATTCTCACAGTAGCAGTGTCCGTCATTCTCTTGCTCGGTGTTGAACGCGTTAGAACCGAAGCTAAGAGCAGCTTTGCTAATACGATTTCAGGTACTGACCTTATCGTCGGTGGCCGCTCTGGTCAGGTAAACCTGCTGCTTTATTCCGTATTTCGAATCGGTAATGCGACCAACAACATCGACTGGAAAAGCTATCAAGAATTTAGCCAGCACAACGCTGTAAAGTGGGCGATCCCAATCTCATTGGGTGATTCACATAAAGGCTTCCGCGTAATGGGCACAAACCATAGCTACTTTGAAAACTATCGCTATGGAAGTAAGCAACCACTTACTTTCCAAGAAGGAAAAGAATTCAATCAACTATTTGATGTAGTGATTGGTGCCGATGTCGCGAAGAAGTTAGATTACAAGATTGGTGATCACATCATTCTGGCGCACGGTATCAGTGATGTTGCCTTCAGTCGCCACGACAATCTGCCCTTCACAATTGTAGGTATACTCGCGCCAACCGGAACACCGGTAGATAAAACCGTGCATGTTTCGTTAGAGGCCATTGAAGCGATTCACGTTGGCTGGGAATCGGGTGCCAACTTAGGTCACACGCCGGATGCTGAAACGCTCAAGACCTACGATTTCCAACCTAAACAGATTACTGCGATGATGGTGGGGCTTAACTCGAAAATCCAAACCTTCGCACTGCAACGAGAAATCAATAACTACCGCCAAGAGCCGTTGAGCGCCATTATGCCGGGCATTGCTCTGCATGAATTGTGGGGAATGATGGCCGTCGCAGAACAAGCGCTATTAATTGTGTCAGGGTTTGTTGTAATCGCGGGACTTTTAGGGATGCTGAGTAGTCTACTCACTAGCTTGCAAGAAAGACGTCGAGAGATGGCCATTTTGCGTGCGATGGGCGCAAGGCCTCGCCATGTATTTGGTTTGCTAATTAGTGAAGCCAGTGCACTGACCTTCCTAGGTATCACACTGGGTGTTGCCGTGTTGTTTGCCCTGATCGCAGTAGTTGCTCCTATTGTGCAACAAAGTTATGGTATCAACATATCGATATCCGCAATCACACCTCATGAGTGGAAACTGCTTATGTTGGTGCAAGTTGCCGGAATCATTATCGGCTTTATTCCCGCTTTCAGGGCTTACCGTCAGTCATTGTCTGATGGCATGACTATTCGAATCTAAAATAGGAACCTACGATGCAACGCAAATTCCTACTGATACTTGGGTTACTTATGTTCCCATTTATCAGCACAGCTCACGCTGACACCACTCAGACTGACGAATCGGTATTAACACTCGATTGGATTGACTTAATTCCGGAGTCTGAGCGAGCACAACTAGACTCATTTGGCATGCCGATGGTTAACCACGACAGTATGGACAAACCTCAACAATCGACACTTGGCGCTGTTCGTCCGGAGTTGAATGGCAGCACAGTTAAGATCCCAGGCTTTGTGATTCCATTAGAAGGCGATGAGAACATGATCACTGAGTTTCTGTTGGTGCCGTACTTTGGCGCATGTATCCACGTGCCACCACCGCCACCGAACCAAATCATCTATGTGAAGTTCCCTAAAGGTGCACCGATCCAGCAGTTATGGGATGTGATCTATTTAGTCGGTACGCTGAAAACGGAATCAATAAGCCACGAATTAGCTCAGACAGGTTACCTGATTGAAGGTACTGCAATAGAAGAATATGACGACATGTAGTCATTAGAAGGGTGGCTCAAGGATGAGCTGCCGTCACTGAACAAAAGATATTATTCAATAACAGTTTTATAACGATATTGTTTGACTAGATTACGCGATGTAATTAGACAAATAAGCTAGCACAGCTACATAAGTAGCGAGTAATAACCCTATACTAAGCTGTTTCTTCAGCTTGTTATCATTGACTTGATTCATAACTCCTCCTTGAGAATTACAACAAATTTAACATTTTATTATCATTATAAAAAGTAAAATTTTGTTGAAGTCTTCAACTCTGCACGCAAAATCTAGCCACCAATACGATAAAGAGTTACATTTTAGACAGTTATACCAATCACAGTAAGTAAGTGTTCAGAAGTAGCGTAGGAAAAAAGCGTGAGAACAAGGCGGCTCTTTTCGATAAGTAGTTATTCTACAATCAAAAATGCTAACGCAATTATCGAGCGTTTTAACAAGCTAGGGCGAGCAATTAATTACTACGATTGGTATTGAGTCGTCTCCTAACGGTACTCTTATGTCAGAAACCAAACAGCCAGTGATCATTGAGCATGCTAGCGATACACAGCACAAGCATGAGAAAAAGCCTCATATTGCCGACAGCACAAGCAGAATGCTGCACATCGCACAAAGCTTCGGCTTAGATTCCTTAATCAGTCATAGTGCAAAACCAAGCGATAAAGCAGAGAATACGCTTATCGAGCGGGCGCTATTACGAGAGAAGAAACGTAAAGAACTGCGTCAAAAGAATCTAGAACAGATTCTGAAATTGGCGCACTCTTCATGTAAGGATGAAGCGGCTGGAGATCCTGATCAGGACTGGTTATATCGCTTTTTCGATATGGCACAAGAGATCCACAATACATCGATGCAGAGACTATGGGCTCAGGTATTAAAAAGAGAAGTCACCAACCCAGGTTCAACGTCGATGAAGGCGCTGCAGATCTTGCAAGACATGACACCAAAAGAAGCACTCACCCTACAAAGAGCAGCGTCACTTGGCTGTAGTTTTGGTAGTGATAGCAGCAGAAAGCTATTACTTGGTTTTAAATCTCATGCTGGAATATTCAGCTTCGGCAAAAGAGACACCACCAACACCATCAACCTTGGTGGGCACAACCTGCCCTACTCTAGCCTGCTCCATTTGATTGAGCTCGGTATCATTCTAGGCACTGAATTAGAGTCTGGTGAGATTGATTTCGACCCAGCGTTACACCTGACTTATCAAGGTAAGAGCATGTCACTGGCGCCTATATCAAAAGGGGTCAAGCTGGTTTACTACCGATTCAGTCCAACAGGCAATGAGCTGTGTACCTTACTTGGCAACAAACCCAACATGCAGTATTACGACCAACTGATTGCTCTATTGAGTCAGAAATTTACGGTACAAACAGAAGTGAAAAGCAGTGTGAACTACACCGTCTAGTAATAGACGGTGTAAGAAATAGATGATGTACACAGTAAAGAATATTGAGAAGAGTAAAGAGAATCTAGAGGATAGGTTTCTTGTCTCGGTAAACCAAGGCTGCTCTATTTATCCATCATGAATAAGCAGATAAACAGGCGAGTAGCCTTAGTCATACCAACGATCTCAATTGGCTAAAATATTACGCTTCTCTAAAGCATCAATACACAATTCGACCAGTTCATCGAGTGTCTTCTCACCCGCAGGTAGATCTATCTCAGGGTTCTGAGGCGCTTCGTACACTGAGCTAATGCCAGTAAAATTCGGGATTTCTCCAGCGCGCGCTTTCTTATACAAACCTTTAGGATCGCGCTGTTCGCAAACCTCAAGTGGCGTATTAACAAACACCTCTAGAAACTCACCTTCAGGCAATAAATCACGCACCAACTGTCTCTCCGCTTGATGTGGAGAAATAAACGCAGACAATACGATCAAACCCGCATCCGCCATCAATTTAGCAAGTTCACCAATACGACGAATATTCTCTCGACGGTCTTGCTCAGAGAAACCAAGATCGCTACATAATCCGTGACGAACATTATCGCCATCCAATAAGTAAGTATGGTAACCAAGCTGTGCCAAGCGGTTTTCTAATGCTCCAGCGACTGTTGACTTCCCAGAACCAGATAATCCCGTGAACCAGAGCACGGCTGGCTTTTGTGATTTCAGATTAGAGCGGAATGCTTTATCAATCGAGTGTTGATGCCACACAACATTCTCATCTTTTGGTTTGAGTACTGCGGTCATAATTAGTCCTTTAAATAAACAGCATTAAAATGGGAAAAAGTAAGGAATTAGGGTCAGCACCAAGCCCGAATAGACAATCGAGATTGGGATGCCGATGCGTAGATAATCGGTGAGATGATAATTACCTACGCTATAAACAAGTAAATTGGTTTGGTAGCCGTATGGCGAAATAAAGCTGGCGCTGGCACCAAACAGAACCGCCATAATGAATGGCATAGGGTCAACGCCATAGCCGATAGCCATGCTGTAGCCAATTGGGAACGAGAGTGCTGCAGCCGCATTATTGGTCACCAACTCAGTCAGAACCAAGGTCATAAAGTAGGTCGCGACTAACGCACCGAACACGCCCCAGCCATTAAAGGCTTCCATAAACATCAGCCCCATACGCTCAGATAAACCCGATGAAATCATCAGTTGAGCAATAGAAAGTGCAGAGCCAACGATCACCACAATATCAACCGGAAAACGGCGACGAAGCTCACCTAGTTGCACCACGCCAAAGGCCACTAGCAACAGTAAGAAACCAGCCAGCCCTTTGATAATCGGCACAACTTCAGCAAGGGCTAAACCAATCACACTAGCAAAACCGAGCAATACAAACGTCGATTTATCCGCATCAAGCTTGGCACTCGAGTCCAAGTCATTCATCAACACAAACTCTTTGTTGTGTTGCTGGCGCTGCTCTTCAAAACGCTTACCAGGAACCAAAATCAAGGTATCCCCAGCGGTTAGTGTGATGTTTCCAAGGCCACCTTCGAGGCGTTCATGACCTCGACGAATAGCAACCACAACCGCATCGAAGCGATCTCTAAACTGGCTGGTTTTCAGGGTTTTATTACAGAAGCTTGCAGACGAACTCACTACTACTTCAACAAAGCTCTGGCCGTTAAGGTGATGCTGGCCAAACAAAGTCAGTCCTTGGATTTCTTGCAGTGTCGCAACACTCTCGACATCACCACAAAACAGCAGTCGATCACGAGCTTGCAGTATGAAGTCTGGGTCTATAGATGCCGTTGTTTTGCCGTCTCGAATCACTTCGGCTAAGAACAGTTTTCTCAGAGCTCTAAGATTATTCTCGCTTACGCTACGACCAACTAACGGTGAGCCGGGTTCCACTCTTGCTTCTAGAAAGTAAGGTAAATCATCTTGGGAACCATCATCGTAGCTTGGTAGGAAGTAACTCAGCGGAATAAGGATCAACACACCACCGACTAAGACCGCTAAACCGATCAACGTTGGTGTGAAAAAGTTTAAGCTCGGCAATCCGGCATCTTCAACAAAGCTATTAATGATCAAGTTGGTTGAGGTGCCGATCAATGTCAGCGTTCCACCTAAAATGGCAGCGTATGACAGAGGGATAAGTAACTTAGATGGCGCGTGTTGTTGATTGCGTTTGATCGCTCCGATCAAAGAGACAACCACCGCCGTGTTATTGGTAAAAGAAGAAAGTAACGCTGTGGAAATACCCAACTTCGCAACCACGGTGCCTAGCCTACCTTCAGAGATATTGCGGCTAACCCAGCTGATTAAGCGAGTTTTCTCCAACGCACTTGATGCGAGGATCAGAAGAATTAAAGTCAGTAACGAGGAGTTAGTGAAGTTATTAGCCAAGCTCGACAAATCGATCATGCCAGCCATAAAAGCAATAAACGCCGCGCCAGCAAAGATAAAGCTTGGCTTAATACGGGTAATGAGCAGGCAAGTAATGATGCCGAGCAAAATCGCTAATACAAATCCTTGTTGCCACATATACCCGTCCTTTATGGCGGAAACGATGGGTTCCCGCCTGATTCAATAAGCTGTTACTTAGTCATTTATGACTTCAGTAATTGGCTTAGATCTTTGGCATCCCAATGAGGGAAGTGCTTGCGTACCAATGCGTTGAACTCAAGTTCAAATGCAGAGAAGTTACCGACTTGCTGTTCAACAGAGTCCAAACGGTCTCGAATCAAACCAGCACCAACCGTCACGTTGGTTAGACGGTCGATAACGATGAAACCACCGGTATCCGCACTCTCACGGTATTTATCCAATGCGACAGTCTCGTTCAATGACCATTCACACAAGCCAATACCATTTAGTGGTAACTCATCAACAGCGTGGGTCGACAGGTTGTTGATGTCATATTGGTGACGAACCGTTTCAACCTGACCGACGGTTTTCTTGCCTGCGATTTTGATGTCGTAAGCTTTACCCGGTTGCAGTGGTTGTTCTGTCATCCACACGATATCTGCCAATACATGGTTGGTGGATTCAATTTGCGCATTTTCCAACACAATCAAATCGCCACGACTGATATCGATCTCATCTTCAAGAGTCAGCGTTACCGCCAAGCCCGCTTGCGCTGATTCAAGTTCACCATCAAAGGTCACAATGCTTGCCACCTTAGAGGTTTTACCTGAAGGCAACGCCTTGATTTCATCACCCACGCTGACACGACCTGAAGCCACTGTGCCGGCAAAGCCTCGGAAATCTAGGTTAGGACGATTGACGTACTGCACTGGGAATCGGAATTCACCCGCAGAGCGTTTTTGGTCAATGTCGACGTTCTCTAGTACTTCCAATAGAGATGGGCCTTCGAACCATGCAAGCTCTTTACTTGGTGCAGCAACGTTAATGCCTTCAAGTGCCGAAACGGGCAAGATCTGAATGTTGGTCTCACCCTCTAAGTTTTCTGCAAACTCTAGATACTGATCGCGAATCTCCTCAAAACGATCTTGCGAGTACTCGACGAGATCCATTTTGTTGACTGCGACGATGAAATGCTTCAAACCAAGTAGGTTAGAAATAAACGAGTGACGACGTGTTTGATCCAGTACACCCTTGCGAGCATCAATCAGGATCACAGCCAGATCACACGTTGAAGCGCCTGTTGCCATGTTACGTGTGTACTGCTCATGCCCTGGGGTATCAGCAATAATGAATTTACGCTTTTGCGTCGAGAAGTAGCGGTAAGCCACGTCGATCGTGATGCCTTGCTCACGCTCAGCCTGCAAGCCATCAACAAGCAGTGCCAAATCAGGTTTCTCACCCGTCGTACCCACTCGTTGGCTATCCGAGTGAACCGCTGCTAGCTGATCTTCATAAATCTGTTTTGTATCATGGAGCAAGCGACCGATTAACGTACTTTTACCATCGTCTACCGAGCCACAAGTTAAAAATCTAAGCATAGATTTATGCTGATGCTGAC
Organism: Vibrio sp. FE10; assembly: GCF_030297155.1. Lineage (NCBI taxonomy): Bacteria > Pseudomonadati > Pseudomonadota > Gammaproteobacteria > Vibrionales > Vibrionaceae > Vibrio > Vibrio apostichopi. Next base: position 3,409,754 of record NZ_AP028067.1, read on the forward strand.
TTAGATAACCTTCAATCCCTAGTTCAGCCAATTCGGCTTCTACTGCACTATTCATTTTTCTTTCCTTAGATTCTTAGAAATAACCTTGGCGCTTTTTCAGCTCCATTGAGCCCGACTGATCATGGTCAATCGCTCGGCCTTGACGCTCACTAGACGTTGCCACCAGCATCTCTTCAATAATGCCTGTTAGCGTGTTCGCCTCAGATTCAACGGCTCCGGTCAGTGGGTAACAACCCAAAGTACGGAAGCGAACGCTTTTCTCTTCAATCACTTCACCTTCTTGCAGCTCCATACGGTCATCATCAACCATGATCAACATGCCATCACGCTCAACCACAGGACGCTTGTCTGAAAGGTAAAGTGGAACAATATCGATGCTCTCTAGGTAGATGTATTGCCAGATATCGAGCTCAGTCCAGTTAGATAGCGGGAATACACGAATGCTTTCGCCTTTATTAACCTGGCCGTTATAGGTATGCCAAAGTTCAGGGCGCTGGTTTTTTGGATCCCACGTGTGGTTCTTGTCGCGGAAAGAATAAACACGCTCTTTCGCTCGAGATTTTTCTTCATCACGACGCGCGCCACCAAAAGCGGCATCGAACCCGTACTTGTTTAACGCCTGCTTAAGGCCTTGAGTTTTCATGATGTCAGTGTGCTTAGAAGAACCATGTACGAACGGGCTACACCCCATCTCAATACCTTCTGGGTTCTTATGTACTAAAAGGTCGAAGCCGTACTTCTTAGCCGTACGATCACGAAACTCAATCATCTCGCGGAATTTCCAATCCGTATCAACATGCAATAGTGGGAATGGAATCTTGCCTGGATAAAACGCTTTGCGAGCTAAATGAAGCATCACAGAAGAATCTTTACCGATGGAGTACATCATCACTGGGTTATCAAACTCAGCAGCAACTTCACGGATAATATGAATACTTTCCGCTTCAAGCTGTTTTAGGTGGGTTAAACGTTCTTGGTCCATTTCAGTGCTTCCTTTAAGGCTCGCAGTACGAGCAATTCATTACTTGGTCTTGCCAAGCAAGGGATTTAACTCATCCACTTGAGTGAATGGGAGTATTGGCACTAGAAGAAAACAGAAGCTTCGTTTTGAGCTATCCTTGCTATTCATCTGCCTGATACGTCCTTGATATAGGCATTATGACGAGCCTCTCATATTACTGGAAATTCTAAAATTTCATTTTTTATTCGAAAAGCTGATAAGGGATGGGATTCATCGATAAATAGGTGAAATGAATGGACTAATACTATCGATGTGATTTGTACATTGATTGAGCAGGTTTGGGAGGCGTCTTGCAGAACACCATAAAGTAATCGATCTAAGTCACGAATTAACATTCGTTGTAATCATTGTTTCATTCGGTTTTGTTACATTACGCAACGAATTTTCTACTATCCACTTTGGAGCTACAAAATGAAAGTTGCAATGAAACCTTTGTCATTGGCTGTACTTGCGGGTCTTGGTTTGACTCTAGCAGGCTGCACAACAACACCAGATACCGATGAAGTGATTAAATTACGTGTCGTAGAAACGACGGATATCCATACCAACCTAATGGATTACGACTACTACAAAGACAAGCCATCGAAAAAAATCGGCTTAGCACGTACTGCAACTCTAGTAAAAGAAGCTCAAAGCGAAGTAACCAACAGCGTATTAGTTGATAACGGTGACTTGCTGCAAGGTAGCCCAATGGGTGACTACATGGCAGACAAAGGCATCGAAGCTGGCGAAGTTCACCCTGCATATAAAGCAATGAATCAACTGAGCTACGACGCTGCAAACCTAGGTAACCACGAGTTCAACTACGGTCTTGAGTTCCTAGAAGAGTCAATCAACGACGCTGATTTCCCATACATCAGTGCCAACGTTTACGACGCAGAAACCAAAGAACACTACTTCACGCCTTACATCATCAAGACTCACACGTTTGAAGATACAGCAGGCGTAAAGCATGAAGTAAAAGTCGGCTACATCGGTTTTGTTCCACCACAAATCATGACGTGGGATAAGAAGAACCTAGAAGGCAAAGTGATCGCTCGTGACATCATTGAGACAGCTAACGAATTAGTGCCTCAAATGAAAGCGGAAGGCGCAGAGGTTATCGTTGCTATCCCTCACTCAGGCGTATCAACTGACCCGTACAAAAATGGCGAAGAGAACTCAACGTTCTACCTATCTGAAGTAGACGGCATTGATGCAATCGCATTTGGCCACTCTCACGCAGTGTTCCCAGGTAAAGGTTTTGATGACATCCAAGGCATCGACAACGAAACGGGCACAATGAACGGCGTTGCGGCAGTAATGCCAGGTCGTTGGGGTAGCCACGTTGGTGTTATGGATCTAACACTTGCACAAAAAGACGGTAAGTGGGAAGTCGTTAAAGGCCAATCAGAAGCGCGCCCTATCTACGACAAGATCGAGAAGAAATCGCTTGCTGCAGCTGATGAAGGCATCGTAACAGCGCTAGAAAAAGACCACGCAGGTACTCGTGAGTTTGTTAACCAACCGATTGGTAAAGCAGACGACGTGATGTACAGCTTCCTATCTCTAGTGCAAGACGATCCAACAGTACAGATTGTTAACCTTGCGCAGAAAGATTACGTTGAACAGTTCATCCAAGGCGACCCAGACCTAGATGGTACGCCAGTACTTTCTGCTGCTGCACCATTTAAAGCCGGTGGTCGTAAGAATGACCCAGCGAACTTCACTGAAGTTGAATCTGGTCAACTGACATTCCGTAACGCAGCTGACTTGTACCTTTACCCGAACACGCTAGTTGCGATGAAGGTAACAGGTAACGAAGTAAAAGAGTGGCTTGAGTGTTCTGCTGGTCAGTTCAACCAAGTGGATGTTAACTCAACAGCACCACAACAGTTGATCGAGTGGGATAACTTCCGCACTTACAACTTCGATGTTATCGATGGTGTTGATTACCAAATCGACGTAACTCAACCTGCGAAATACGATGCAAACTGTAAAGTCGTTAACCCTGACTCACAACGTATTGTTGGCCTAACTTACCAAGGTAAGCCAATCGACATGAAACAAGACTTCCTGATCGCAACCAACAACTACCGTGCGTACAGTGCTAAGTTCCCAGGTACTGGTGAAGACTTCATCGCATTTGATGCTCCAGATGAGAACCGTACTGTTCTTGCGAACTACATCTCTCGCGTAAGCAAAGAGCAAGGTCAAGTTAGCCCAACAGCTGATAACAACTGGTCATTTGCGCCAATCAAAACGGATAACAAACTAGATATCCGCTTTGAAACATCTCCAAGCGACAAAGCGGCAGAGTTCATCAAAGAAAAGGGTCAATACCCGATGAAACACGTTGCGACTGACGATGTTGGTTTTGCTGTTTACCAGATTGACCTAACTAAATAGATTACCCAGTAATCCATAGTTAGCATTCTGAAAGGCTGAGTTTAACGACTCAGCCTTTTTCTTTTGTTATTCAGAAATCGACTCCACCGCCCTACTTTTCTTACCGTAAACGCCCGCTAATTCAACACCCAAACAGCACGACTCAAACCGTCAATCGATTTAAGCCCCTACAAAAAAACACTAATCCGCTGTAAGTTTTTCTCTGCTCCTCCTGTCTATTTAATTTACTACACTCAATGAATGGCCAATAAGCCATTCATCTATAGGATAGATAAGGACATTTGATGGGCACCGTCGAGAGCATTCAAGCATGGTTAAATACAGGAGAGGAATCGCTGCTATGGCTGATGCTTGGCATCATCGCGCTTTCTTACCTGCTTGAAGATCTGGCGATTGTTACAGCGGCAGGCTTAGCCACTCAAGGACTCATGCTTCCTCAATATGCGTTGCTTGCCATTTTCATCGGCATTGCCACGGGTGACCTCGGTCTCTATTACCTAGGTAAATCCGGACGTTATTTCCGAGGCGTTCGTTACAAAGCCCTCACCAACCGATACTTTCGTGCGCTTCGCACTAAATTACGTCAAAACGCTTTCAGCAGTCTTTTTGTCATCCGCTTTATTCCCGGGCTTCGTACCGTTGGTTTTACCTTAAGTGGCTTTTTCGCCATCCCACTGCCTACTTTCTTGTTTGCCGTTATTAGTGCCACAGCGCTCTGGACTGGCATTGTCTTCTCTGCCATCTACTATTTAGGGACATCAGCGTGGCTGCAAGCCTCTGAATATCAATGGATCATCATCCCATGTGCCATCGCTTTGCTGTTTATCGGCAATCGATTAATGAATAGAACCTACTCTAGAGGATTATCATGAGTTCACCGCAAGATATTCGCATCATTCCAGCACATCAAATCAATGCAGGTATGCCCTTGCTTGAAAAAGATACCGTGCGCAGTGTATCTCCTTATGAGTTTCTTCCAACTTGGTTTTTCTACACGCCAGTGGTGATTCAAAGCCTGATGCAAGGGTTACGGCACTTTGACTGGGCGCTGCCGCTCATCGCCAACCCGAGCATCAAGTTAAGCGGCATGGTAGGCGAATCAAAACACGAAATACTGAGCCTTGCCGGATCATCGAGTCAGCGCTGGATCTCTCCGTTTATCACCCTAACCAAAACGGATCTTAGCAGTAAGAAACAAGCTGAAGATGCGCGCAGTGCACTCATACAATCGGATCTCGATTTCCCGATTGTGGCTAAACCGGATCTTGGCTGTCGAGGTGTTGGCGTTAAGCTGATCAACACACAAGATCAACTTGAACAGTATGTTGAATCCTTCCCAAATAATGCTCGATTTCTATTGCAAGAAAAGGCGCCTTATCAAGCCGAAGCGGGTGTTTTCTACGTTCGTTACCCAAACAAAAAGCAAGGCGAGATCATCTCGATCACACTCAAGTATGCGCCAATGGTGGTGGGTGATGGCAGTTCGACACTCAAGCAGTTAATTGAAAATAGCCCTCGTGCAGGGCAGCTTAGTCACCTGTATCTGCCAAGACATCAAGATAAATTGGATCAAGTGCTCGCAGAGGGCGAAGAGTTTCAACTCGCATTCGCAGGTAGTCATAGTCGTGGCTGTATCTTCCGAGACGGCAACCAATACATCACTCAAGCTTTAACCGAACGCTTAGACGAGATATTCGACGACTTCGATGGCTTTCACTTTGGTCGACTCGACGTCAAATTCAAAGACATGCATAGCCTAATGAAAGGTGAGGATTTCACTATCCTTGAGGTCAATGGCGCCAGCAGTGAGGCTGGGCATATCTGGGATCGCAACACGCCATTGCGAGAGATATTTTCTACGCTACTTCTGCAATACCGCATTCTTTTTGATATTGGCGCTCAGCAAAAACAGCGAGGCCACCAGCCTCCTTCCTTTAAGAGCCTGTTTAACGCGTGGCAAGAAGAGCGACGTCTTGTTCAACAATATCCGACCACCGATTAACTTTGTACGAGGATCATGAATGAACCCCATAGCCCAACCGAGCGCCCTCACTTCTTTCTCTCCTAGTATCAAGGGAGCGGTAGAGATATTGAATCAGGGTTTAGAGTTTTTGTTAGCGATATCTGACAGCGACTATCTGACACGAGCAAAGCCGCACGTCACAAGTTCTATTGGTGAGCATACTCGTCACACTCTCGATCTTTTTCACGCTCTGATTTTAAAAGAGAATGCGACCGTTGATTACAACACTCGTCGCCGTGGTCATCCCGTCGAATTCGACAGGTCGATTGCGTTGAAAGAGATCCATTACGTGATCAACTGGCTTGAACGATTAGACCGTCGAGATCTCGAAGCGCCTATCATGATCCAAACCGAAGTTTCAATGGATACACAAGTGTTCGCCAGCCTGCCTTCTACGTTAGAAAGAGAGGTTACCTTTGCTGCTCTGCATGCCAATCATCACTATGCGATGATCAAGGTGATCACGACCTTTCTTGATGTCGAAACATGCAACACCTTTGGTTACGCCCCAACCACCAGCAGCTATCTGAGGGAGCAATAATCATGTGTTCAGTATCTTGGCTGCTTGAAGACAATGGCTATCAGGTCTTTTTTAATCGTGATGAACAAAAGACACGGGCACTGGCGATGCCACCTAAACAATATCGAGTTAACGGTGTCGATATCATCATGCCACTCGACCCAACTGGTGGTGGTAGCTGGATCAGTATCAATGAGTTCGGGCTTTCGTTATGCCTACTCAATAACTATCAAGGCATCGTACCTGATGGACTTTTGGTCAGCCGTGGTTTGTTACTCAAGAACCTATCATCGAGTCGTAATATCAGTCAGCTCTCTGAAGCTTTTCATAAGCTCGACCTGCACTCTTTTGCCCCATTTACCTTGCTGGCTTTCGCGCCAAACTTAACTCAACACCATGGTTTGGTTATCGCCTATATGTGGGATGGCATCCAACAAAAAATAGTCGAAACCGATTCTCCGCTCTTCTCATCCGGTGTTGATTTAGAGCGAGTGCAAGCCTACCGACAAGCAAAATACGATCAGCTTATGGCAACAGGTAAGAATCAACAGAACTTACTTCAGTTTCACTCTCACCATCACAGCGAACAGCCTCATTTAGCGACCTGTATGCATCGTGAAGACGCGCACACCGTGAGCTTTACGCATTTACGTAATCTACACGGCCAAGCCTCTATGTTTTACGCACCCGGCTCGCCTTGTGAACCCATTAAACCATGCCAGATAAATCAACAGCGTTTTACCTTCGATTTATCACCAGCAATCAATCTATAGATGGAGTCCATCATGAGAAAACTATTAACTATGGTCATGCTACTTGTTAGCCCTTACGTATTTGCCGCCGATGAAATCTACACCGGCTTCTTTAGCAGCAAGGCGCTCGATGGCTACGACACTGTGGCTTATTTCACTTCAGGTGAGCCCATTGAAGGCAGTAAAAAATTCAGCACAGAGTACAAAGGCGCGGACTGGTATTTCTCTTCTGAAAAGAATCTGACTTTATTTGTTAATAATCCTGAAAAATATGCACCTCAATATGGTGGCTATTGCGCTTGGGCTGTTTCAGCAAAAAGTGACTTTGCACCCGGAGACCCTAATCAATGGACAATTGTTGATAACAAGCTTTACCTCAACTACGACCAAGAGATTAAACAGCGTTGGGAACAAGACCGAGCACAACATATTCAAAAAGCCGACACCGTTTGGCCGCAATTGATCAAATAAGGGAATAACCATGACATTCACTCCAGCTAAACATATCCCTGCGGCATTTATCGCGTTTGTGTTCATTCAGTCGCTGTTTTTTAAGTTCACAGGTTCATACGAGACAGAACATATCTTTGGCACCTTGGCGACATGGTCTGGCCTGAGTTGGTTCGGTTCATTTGGCGGCTACATGATTGGGGGCGCTGAATTGATTGCTGCCATTTTGTTGTTTACTCGTTGGCATGGCCTGGGTGCCATCATGAGCGTGGGAATTATGAGTGGCGCGATTTTCTTCCATCTGTTTACGCCACTCGGTATTCAAATGCCTGAGTTTAATGCAGCGGGTGAAATTGTCGGTTATGACGGTGGATTACTGTTTGGTATGGCATGCCTAGTGTGGTTATGCGGTGCATTTTTAAGTGTGAAAGATTTCAAGAATCAAGACGGTTTCCTAAACAACTTTAGTCAATAAGGTAGCTTCATTATGATTGATAGTCCTTTTCGTTTACCACGTTACACGCCTTTTGGTTTAGGTGAGTCTGTTGTCGAGTGGGCAACTGGGCTATCTAAGCTAGACAAGCTCTATCAAGATAGACCTGATGAGTTATCTAGCTTTGAATTCATGCATCACACCCTGTCGGCATTGAATATCGACTATTCTGTTTCAGCAGGCGCCACTGATAATATCCCTGAAGAAGGGCCAGTAGTCATTGTGGCTAACCACCCGCTTGGCGCGATTGAAGGTGTGATCCTTGCTGATCTCGTAGGATCGGTAAGGAAAGATGTGAAGGTGTTAGCGAATGAGTTACTCAAGCGACTGCCTGAACTGGACGATCTTTTCATCGGAGTCGATGTCTTTAATAGTAAAGAATCGAAACGAACCAACGCTAAAGCGATTCGAGATGCCAATCGTCATTTAGCCGACGGTGGGCTGTTGATTGTGTTCCCTGCGGGCGAAGTATCGAGTTACCGTAAAGGCGCAAAAACACTTACAGACATCGAATGGAGCAAATCGGTTGCCAAGTTCGTCAAACGTCATCAAGCCACCACAGTGCCTATCTTTATCAATGGTAAAAACAGTGAGCTTTTCTATCAAGCTGGCCGTGTCCATCCGCTATTAAGAACGGCTCTACTCGGGCGTGAACTTCTGAATAAACAAGCGACCACCATCTCTATCTCTATTGGCTCATCGATTCCGTATTCGGAGATAAAGTCGTTTGAACAAGAGATGGATATCGTCAACTATCTGCGACTCAATACCTATCTGATGAGTCAACAAGATAGCCCTAGCACAGCAGCCCATGCCCCCTCTTTTGACACTCAAGTGATAGCACCAATCTCACCAGAAGTATTGTCCATCGAGATTAGCTCGCTCCCTGAAGAGATGAAACTGCTCGAGCAAGGTGACTTCGAAGTCTACTGTACACCAAGCCAGTCGATCCCCAATTTAATGCGAGAGATTGGTCGAGTCAGAGAAGAGAGCTTTCGAGAAGTGGGAGAAGGCAGCGGGCTTGCCTGTGATTTGGATGAGTATGACCTTTACTACCATCAACTCTTTGTGTGGAACAAAGCCAAGGCTGAACTGGTCGGGGCGTACCGACTTGGTATGGTCGACAAGTTAATCGCAGAACATGGGCTTGACCAGCTCTACTCTCGAAGTTTGTTTAACTACAATCAAGAATTCATCGATACCCTAGATAACAGTATCGAACTTGGGCGTTCTGTAGTGAGCAAACCTTATCAAAAGAGCCTTAACTCACTGTTACTATTATGGAAAGGAATCGCGGCCTTCGTGTATCGTCATCCTCAATACACCCATCTATTCGGTCCAGTCAGTATCAGTAATGATTACAGCCATAATGCTCGTCTGTTGATCGCGACGACCTTATCGATACACCATTATGACGAAGAAAAGGCGAATTTGGTGTCTCCTTCGTCACCACTCAATACCAGTAATCATGTGTTCTGGCAGAATCACCTGTTATCGTCATTGGCGAGTGTTCCTCTGCTCTCTAAAGTGTTAGCACGTATGGAGCAAGGAAAAGGCCTACCAGTACTACTGCGCCAGTATCTAGGGATGAATGGTAAATTGGTATGCTTTAACGTCGACCCATCATTTAATGATGCTCTAGATGGCTTGATTGTGGTGAACCTTAAGAAAGTACCATTGAAAACCTTAGGCAAGTATATGGGTAGAGAACTCGCTCAAGACTATCTAGAGCAACACGCTCGACGCTGATTTAGCCCGCCCTGTACCTATACTCAAATAAGTGCGATGATTTCGACACTTATTTGGGTTAGGTTATTTCCATGCACACCTCGTTTATCGAACAACTACAAAGCTTCGACTTCTCTGAAAGTCAGATTGAATCTCTATTAGCCGTCGCAAAACCGCTTGAGCTACCAACCAGACACATCCTGATCAATCAAGGTGAAATGGCGAGTTCAATCTACTTTGTACTTGAAGGCTTGTGCCACGCTTGCTACCTCACTAATGACGGTAAGCAATACAGCAAAGAGTTCTACTGGGAACAAGATTGGATCATCGGCTTTGAGAGTTTGATAAAGAACCAAGCGTCACCTTACCTATTAGAAACGCTCACACCAATTACTATGTTAGAACTGCCAATGAACGCGGTTATCGAGTGGCGCGCATCAAACAACCCTTTGTATTTAAAGCTGTTAGAAACTCAGCTGATGCATAAGGAAAACAAAGAACGCTTTATGCTGCTCTATACTCCAGAGCAACGCTATCAACTTTTCTGCGAACATTATCCCGACCTTGAACAGCGCTTGAACGACAATCAAATTGCCGCTTACCTAGGAATAACCGCGATCAGTCTGAGCAGAATTAAAGGTCGAATTAACAATAGTTAATGCCAACAATCATCGCACATAGTACATTCAGAGCATCGATAACCTCTGGATGTAAACATGATCACTTGGCACTCAATTCCCTTCTCTGAACTTTCAACACAACAGCTTTATCAACTACTTAAATTACGAGTAGATGTGTTCGTCGTTGAGCAAAATTGCCCTTATCCAGAGCTCGATGGTAAAGATACACTCGCAGGTGTTGAACACTTGCTTGGCTATGCTGATGAAGAGTTAGTGGCGTGTGCACGCTTGTTACCACCAGGAACTTCTTACGACAACACGAGCATCGGCCGAGTGGCGACCAAGCAATCAGCAAGAGGTGATGGCTTGGGTCATCAATTGATCAAAGAAGCGTTAACACGCTGTGAGACCCTTTGGCCTAGCAAAACCATTAATATTGGCGCGCAACAACACCTAGAAAACTTCTATGCAAGTCACGGGTTCGAAACTATCTCTGAGATGTATCTGGAAGACGATATTCCGCACGTTGATATGAGATTAGAGAAGTAATGTCGAATATCACTGTCGGTATCCTATTGCTGATTGCAGGCAACCTTTTTGCCTCGCTTTCCGACGTAGCGGTAAAACTGTTGAATGGCGAAGTGCCACCTCTTCAGTATATTTTTTTCCGACAGTTGATATCCCTGCTCATCATCACCCCTTTGTGGCTACAGCAGAAAAAGGAACAACGACGCTTACAGCAAGCTAAAGTGACCTTTATTCGAGGACAACTGATCCTAATCGGCAGTGGATGCATGGTTGTCGCGATTACTCATTTATCTTTGGCCACCGCCAACGCCGTATTTTACGTCGCCCCCCTGTTGATGCTGCCTTTATCGATGTTTCTACTCAAAGAGCAACCCGCACTGGGTAAGGTGATAGCAACAACCATCGGCTTCATTGGCGCACTGATAGTTTTGAGGCCATCACAATTTCATTGGGCAGCATTGTTTGCATTAGGTACAGCCCTTACTCTCGCACTATTTAATGTATTAGTAAGAAAGCTTCCTAGTGAACAAACGGTGGTCACTACGCTGTGGTGGACAACCTTATTCTCTATTCCAGCCTCATTAGTAATGTGTTTCTTATACTGGCAGCCGGTGTCGGTGGAGCATTTGGGATACATAGCATTAAGTGCGACGCTAATCTTAAGCTATAACGGACTTGCGGTTGCTGCCTACCAAAAAGCGCATTCGAGCCAAATAGCCTTGGCTGAATACTCAGGCTTAGTGTTTGTCGCAATAATAGGCGCGATATGGTTTGATGAGATTCCAGATACATTAACCTTTATCGGAATTATGCTCATCATCTTACCGCTAGCCCCTTTCAAGCGACCAAAAAAAAGAGCTAATCATTAGCTCTTTTCTATCGACTATCTGTATCTGGTGTAACGCTTTAACACAGGCTCAGTATCGAACTACTTACTACGGCCAAAGCCACCATCTGACAATCGGAAAAACATCACCGAAGTGTTGCCTTTCTCTAGCTGCAGAATATCCAGTTGCCCAGTTTCAGCTAGCTTGAATCTAACCAGCTGGCCTTTGCGAATCTGACTAAGTGGTTTGTCTGCCCCTTCAATACGCACTAGCGCGTTCAAGTCAGACAACGGTAAGTCGTTATTTCGAAAAACCTGCGCTAACGTATCCCCTTGCTTCACAAGATACTCCTGCCAGTTGTTGTTACTCGGCTCTGATGAACTGCTCTTGGCATTTTGCTGTTCGCTTAAGCCAACAGTGTTTATCTCAAGCTCAACGCGCGATGTTGTTGGCGTAGCGTCTACTTTAGGTTCTGGTAGCGGCACAAAAAGTAAGATTAATACGATCGGAGAAATCACCATCAACAGTCTCTGGTGCAATTTCGGCAATGATCCCCAAGTTTGCACTGTTGAGGTTTTCATTTTCTTGATATCGATCGAGCTAAATTTCTCTTTGACCTGATTCAGTCGATCCTTAAACTCTGCTAAGTGGTCTACTTTCTGTTTTTTCTTTTGACGACGATTCATGCCACTGCGTCCTATACATTGAATAACTACAGTATAAAAACCAAAGTACCAACAGTATAGATCTTTCCGCTACAACAGAGACCAAAGCAAGAAAATTGACATAGCTGTGATTTGGACACGGTAAAGCGTAAGTGATCAGGGGTTAGCCGTTTATTCAGGCTGCTAATACTGGTATTCTTACCCTTTTCGTACTGACAAAAAGAGTGACTTTTCATGTCTGAAGTAAAATTTGAAACTGTAGAGCAAAAAGCTAGCTACGGTATCGGTCTACAAATGGGCCAACAACTTGCTGGTTCTGGTCTTGAAGGCCTAAACGTTGACGCAATCGCTGCTGGTATCGCAACAGCTCTAGTTGGTGACATGCCAGCTATCGAAGTTGACGAAATCAACAACGCACTACAAGAGCTACACACTCGTGGTGAAGCTGCACGTCAAGAACTAGCTAAAGCTGCAGCTGCTGACGGCGAAGCTTTCCTATCTGACAACGCTCTTCGTTCAGAAGTAACTGTTCTTGAGTCTGGTCTTCAGTACGAAGTACTAACTGAAGGTACTGGCGAAATCCCTACTGCAGACAAGCAAGTACGTGTTCACTACCACGGCGAACTAACTGACGGTACTGTTTTTGACAGCTCTGTATCTCGCGGTCAACCTGCTGAATTCCCAGTAACTGGCGTAATTCAAGGTTGGGTACAAGCTCTACAGATGATGCCTGTTGGCTCTAAGTGGAAGCTATACATCCCTCAAGACCTAGCATACGGTGAGCGTGGCGCAGGCGCTGCAATCCCACCATTTGCTGCTCTAGTATTTGAAGTAGAACTTCTAGCTATTCTTTAATTTTTATAAAAACCTTTAGTAAAACAAAAAACTATAGGCAAATAAAATTAAAATAATCCAACGGCGATGTGACTACATCGCCGTTTTTCGTTTATAGTGAATAGGTCGATTACTTTATTACTTAAGGAAGAATAATGAAGAAAATACTCATCACTATGCTCAGCAGCCTTGCTGTAGTCTCTTGCGCTAGCACGAGCGATTCTGAACAAACCAGTTCATCATCAGATACCAACTATTCCCAATTATCACAAACTGCACTGATGGCAGCGGTGAATATGTGGTCTCAACAAAATGAAACAACACCTCTTGCTGATACCGTTGCTGACCAAGCGTCTGTAACAAGCGATCAAGCGATCGGCGGAATTGGTTCAATGTTGGCGCTTGCACAAAATTCACTTGGCTCTGCCGACAATAAAGAACTCGCGTCGCTTATCCCTGGGATGTCTTCACTTGAATCTACTGGCTTATCATCAGTTCTAAGCTCACAAGGTGCCGTAGAAAGCGCTTTTTCAGGTTTAGGAATGGATTCGTCAATGATTACAACATTCGCACCAATCATTCTTCAAACACTTCAATCTCAAGGTGCAACCAGCGGATTGATGGATTCACTTGCAGCTATTTGGCAGTAGGCCTTCGCGATTAGCGATTAGCGATTAGTAGAATATTGTAAGGGCACTTCGGTGCTCTTTTTTGTGCGCGCAAGAAAGGGATACGAGATATTTTTGAATAATGGAGCAGAGAAGGCAAGAATAAATGCCAAACATCATGGTGCAAGTTTAATTATCTAAAGGCACGAAGTCCAGATACAAAAAAGCCGAGCTAATGCTCGGCTTTTGTATTAAGAATCTAGTATAGATTACTCAGCAGCTTCTTCAGCAGCTGGGCGGTCTACAAGCTCAATGTAAGCCATTGGAGCTTTATCACCAGTACGGAAACCACATTTAAGAATGCGAGTGTAACCACCTTGGCGAGCCGCGAAACGCGGGCCTAGTTCATTAAATAGTTTTGCCACAACTTCGTTATCACGAGTGCGAGCAAATGCAAGACGACGGTTAGCAACACTGTCTGTCTTAGCTAGGGTAATCAACGGCTCAATTACGCGACGTAGTTCTTTTGCTTTAGGCACGGTAGTTTTAATAACTTCGTGACGAACAAGAGAGCTAGCCATGTTGCTGAACATCGCTTTGCGATGACTGCTGTTGCGGTTGAGTTGACGACCACTTTTACGATGGCGCATGACCTAATCCTTCTAACTTTTCGATTAATCTTCAGCGATTGACGCTGGTGGCCAGTTTTCTAGGCGCATGCCTAGAGAAAGACCACGTGAAGCAAGCACATCTTTAATCTCTGTAAGAGATTTCTTACCAAGGTTTGGCGTTTTAAGTAGCTCAACCTCAGTGCGCTGTACAAGATCACCGATGTAGTGAATCGCTTCTGCTTTCAAACAGTTAGCAGAGCGAACTGTTAGTTCAAGATCGTCTACAGGACGCAGTAGGATAGGATCGAATTCTGGCTTCTCTTCCTTCTCCTCAGGTACACGTACATCACGAAGATCTACGAACGCATCCAGTTGTTCAGCTAAAATAGTAGCTGCACGACGGATTGCTTCCTCAGGTTCAAGAGTACCGTTCGTTTCCATATCGATAACAAGCTTGTCTAAGTCAGTACGTTGTTCTACACGTGCCGCTTCTACAGCGTAGGCGATTTTATCGACCGGGCTGTAAGTTGCGTCAACAAGTAGACGACCGATTGGACGCTCATCTTCTTCAGTATGGATACGAGCTGAAGCTGGAACGTAACCACGACCACGTTCAACTTTGATACGCATAGCGATCTCAGCGTTGTCATCCGTTAGGTGACAAATAACGTGCTCAGGGTTAGCGATCTCTACATCACCATCGTGGGTGATGTCACCTGCAACAACAGGGCCTGAGCCTGATTTGTTCAGTGTAATAAACACTTCATCTTTGCCTTCAGCAACGCGTACAGCCAAACCTTTAAGGTTTAGAAGGATTTCTAGGATATCTTCCTGAACGCCTTCTTTAGTGCTGTATTCGTGTAGCACACCTTCGATTTCAACTTCTGTTACGGCACAACCCGGCATAGAAGATAGAAGAATGCGGCGAAGAGCATTACCTAGAGTGTGGCCGAAACCGCGCTCTAATGGCTCAAGAGTTACTTTCGCGTGTGTCGTATTGATCTGTTCAATGTCAACAAGACGCGGCTTAAGAAATTCTGTTACAGAACCCTGCATTGTGTCCTCTCTTTTTTTAACCTTACTTAGAGTAAAGTTCGACGATCAAGTGTTCATTGATGTCAGCTGATAGGTCAGAACGCTCAGGCATACGCTTGAATGTACCTTCCATCTTGCTAGCATCTACTTCAATCCAAGTTGGCTTTTCACGTTGTTCAGCAACTTCTAGAGCCGCTTTAATACGAGATTGCTGTTTAGCTTTCTCGCGGATAGAAACAACGTCGTTTGCCGCTACTTTGAAAGAAGGAACGTTTACAACTTTACCGTTAACTAGAATAGACTTGTGGCTAACTAGTTGACGAGATTCAGCACGAGTAGCGCCGAAGCCCATACGGTAAACTACGTTATCAAGACGACCTTCAAGAAGCTGAAGCAGGTTTGCACCTGTGTTGCCTTTAAGACGTGCAGCTTCTTTGTAGTAGTTGCGGAATTGTTTTTCTAGAACGCCGTAAATACGACGAACTTTTTGCTTCTCACGAAGCTGAACGCCATACTCAGATAGACGACCGCGACGAGCGCCGTGTACACCTGGTGCGTTATCAATTTTACACTTGGTATCGATCGCACGGACACCAGACTTAAGGAATAAGTCAGTACCTTCGCGACGGCTAAGCTTCAGCTTAGGACCCAAATATCTTGCCATGATCTTTCTCCAATATTCCTAGAAACGAAACTTAAACGCGACGTTTCTTAGGTGGACGACAACCGTTATGAGGGATTGGTGTCGCATCAACAATGTTAGTGATACGGAAACCAGCAGCGTTCAGTGCACGAACAGTAGATTCGCGACCTGGACCTGGACCCTTAACCATAACTTCCAAGTTCTTTAGGCCATATTCTTTAGCCATTTCACCACAACGCTCAGCTGCAACTTGTGCTGCGAACGGAGTAGATTTACGAGAACCACGGAAACCTGAACCACCAGCTGTAGCCCATGCAAGAGCGTTGCCTTGACGGTCAGTGATAGTTACGATTGTGTTGTTGAAAGAAGCATGGATGTGCGCTACGCCATCAGCTACTTGCTTGCGTACGCGCTTACGCGCGCGAGTTGGTTGTTTTGCCATTGTACTCTACCTTATCCGACTATTTCTTGATCGGCTTGCGCGGACCCTTACGGGTGCGAGCGTTGGTTTTAGTACGCTGTCCACGTAGTGGTAGACTGCGACGATGACGAAGACCGCGGTAACAGCCAAGGTCCATAAGACGCTTGATGTTCATCGATACTTCACGACGTAGATCACCTTCTACAGTGTACTTAGCTACACCATCACGCAGTTGATCGATCTGCTCTTCAGTTAGTTCACTGATCTTAGCATCTTCAGCAATACCCACTTCAGCTAGAATAGCTTGAGAGCGAGTTTTACCGATACCGTAAATTGCAGTAAGTGCAATTACAGAATGCTTATGATCAGGAATGTTAATGCCGGCTATACGGGCCATTATTCACTCCTAAGGGGTTCATAAAAGAATTATCCGCAGCAAAGCCCGTGATGGATACGCTGCGGCATACTACTTCTTTTGCACGCAAAAGGTAGGCCGAGGAATATACTCGACTCTACCTTGTATTTCAAGTAAAAATTTCTGCTAATTAGCCTTGGCGTTGCTTATGCTTTGGCTCACTGCAAATCACGCGAACGACACCGTTACGCTTGATAACTTTACAGTTACGGCAGATTTTTTTAACGGAAGCACGAACTTTCATTGCTAAACTCCGTAATGGAATCTAAATGCTACAACCGGATTAACGGCCGTAACCTTTAAGATTCGCTTTCTTTAACACAGAATCATACTGTTGTGACATCAGATGAGTCTGTACCTGTGCCATGAAATCCATGATAACAACCACTACGATTAGTAGGGATGTGCCGCCAAAGTAGAAACGAACGTTCCACGCGACCATCATGAACTCAGGAATCAGACATATAAAAGTAATGTATAGAGCGCCCGCAAGGGTTAGTCTAGTCATCACTTTATCGATATATTTCGCTGTCTGCTCACCTGGGCGGATACCGGGTACGAATGCACCAGACTTCTTCAAGTTATCAGCTGTTTCACGTGGGTTAAACACCAACGCTGTATAGAAGAAACAGAAGAAGATTATAGCTGCTGCATAAAGCATTACATACAAAGGTTGACCTGGGCTAAGAGCTAATGACACGTCAGTTAACCAACCGAACGCGCTGCTTTCACCATTTTGACCGAACCATTGCGCTAATGTTCCTGGGAACAAAATAATACTTGATGCAAAAATCGCTGGTATAACACCTGCCATATTAATCTTAAGTGGCAAATGAGAACTTTGTGCTGCAAACACTTTACGACCTTGTTGACGCTTCGCATAGTTAACGACGATACGACGTTGACCACGCTCCATGAAAACTACGAAGTAAATTACAGCAAAAGACAATACCGCGATAAACAACAGAAGAAGCACATGCAATTCACCTTGACGCGCTTGCTCGATTGTTTGACCGATTGCAGAAGGCAATCCAGCAACAATACCTGCAAAAATCAGAATGGAAATACCATTACCGATTCCTCGCTCAGTGATTTGTTCACCTAACCACATCAAAAACATGGTACCAGTTACTAAACTCACGGTAGCAATAAGCGTAAACATGGTTTGGTTGATAACAACCAGATTGTCGACCATGTTTGGTAAGCCTGTTGCGATACCAATAGCTTGGAATGTTGCAAGTACAAGCGTGCCGTAGCGTGTATATTGGCTTATCTTACGACGGCCTGCTTCACCCTCTTTCTTGAGTTCCGCTAACGCTGGATGAACTACAGTTAGCAATTGGACTACGATCGATGCCGAAATGTACGGCATGATACCCAATGCTAATATAGATGCACGCTCAAGAGCACCACCGGAGAACATGTTAAACATTTCTACGATGGTACCTTTTTGCTGATCGAACAAATCGGCAAGTACAGCTGCGTCAATACCAGGGATCGGCACAAAAGAGCCGGCTCGGAATACTAAAAGTGCACCAATTACGAATAACAAGCGCGACTTTAATTCACTTAAGCCGCTCTGAGCACTACGAAAATCTTTTCCTGGTTTCTTAGCCATCTGTACCTCGTTCCTCGAGATTATTCCTCGATTTTACCGCCTGCAGCTTCGATTGCAGCTTTAGCGCCTTTAGTCACGCGTAGACCTTTAACAGTCACAGCTTTGCTTAGGTCACCAGAAAGAACGATCTTAACAAACTCGATGTTCTTAGTGATAACGTTAGCAGCTTTAAGGCTGTTAAGATCAACTACGTCACCTGTTACTTTCGCTAGCTCAGCTAGACGAACTTCAGCAGACACTAGGCTCTTACGAGAAGTGAAACCGAATTTAGGTAGACGTTGTTTTAGAGGCATTTGACCGCCTTCAAAACCTGGACGAACAGAGCCGCCAGAACGTGACTTTTGACCTTTGTGACCGCGGCCACCTGTTTTACCAAGGCCAGAACCGATACCACGACCTACACGCTTCTTAGAAGGTTTAGAGCCAGCAGCCGGTGATAGAGTATTCAAACGCATTCTGATTACTCCTCAATCTTAACCATGTAGTAAACCTTGTTGATCATACCGCGTACGCACGGTGTATCTTCAAGTTCTACTGTATGGTTGATGCGACGAAGACCTAGACCTTTAAGACACGCTTTGTGCTTAGGTAGGCGACCAATTGAGCTTTTAGTTTGAGTTACTTTAATAGTTGCCATCGTGTTCTTACTCCGAAATAGATTCAACAGTTAGACCACGTTTAGCAGCAACCATTTCTGGTGACTTAACGTCTACTAGAGCACCAATCGTTGCGCGAACAACGTTGATTGGGTTCGTTGAACCGTATGCTTTAGAAAGTACGTTATGTACGCCTGCAACTTCAAGTACGGCACGCATTGCACCACCGGCAATAACACCTGTACCTTCAGCAGCTGGCTGCATGTAAACTTTAGAGCCCGAATGACGACCTTTCACCGGGTGGTGAAGAGTGCCTTCGTTAAGCGCAACAGTAACCATGTTACGACGCGCTTTTTCCATTGCTTTTTGAATCGCAGCAGGTACTTCACGAGCTTTGCCGTAACCGAAACCTACGCGACCATTACCGTCACCAACTACTGTTAGTGCAGTGAAGCTCATGATTCGACCACCTTTAACCGTCTTAGATACACGGTTAACAGCGATCAGCTTTTCTTGCAAATCATTAGCTTGTTGTTGTTCTTTAGCCATCTTCCAACCCTACCTTAGAATTTCAGACCAGCTTCGCGAGCAGAATCTGCTAGCGCCGCTACTCGACCGTGGTATTGGAAACCAGAACGATCAAATGCAACTGTAGCTACGCCTTTTTCAAGAGCGCGCTCAGCAACAGCTTTACCAACTGCTTTAGCTGCATCAACGTTACCAGTGTTCTTAACTTGCTCACGGATCGCTTTTTCTACAGTAGAAGCAGCTGCGATAACCTCAGAGCCGTTTGCCGAGATAACTTGAGCGTAAACGTGGCGAGGAGTACGGTGTACTACCAAGCGAGTTGCGCCAAGTTCTGCAATCTTACGACGTGCACGTGTAGCACGACGGATGCGAGATGCTTTCTTATCCATAGTGATACCTTACTTCTTCTTAGCTTCTTTAGTACGCACATTTTCATCTGCGTAACGAACACCTTTGCCTTTGTAAGGCTCAGGAGCACGGTAAGAACGAATGTCAGCCGCAACTTGACCTACTACTTGCTTATCGCAACCAGTAATGATGATCTCAGTTTGGCTAGGGCACTCAGCTTTAATACCTTCAGGTAGAGCGTGCTCTACTGGGTGAGAAAAACCAAGAGTTAGAGCTACAGTATTGCCTTTCATAGCAGCACGGTAACCAACACCCTTAAGAGTTAGCTTCTTAGTGAAGCCCTCAGTAACACCCACAACCATGTTATTAACTAGAGCGCGAGCTGTACCAGCCTGTGCCCATGCGTTACTAACGCCTTCTTTCGGACCGAAAGTAAGGTTGGTTTCTTCCTGTGCAATAACTACGGCGCTGTTAAGAACGCGAGTAAGCTCACCTTTGCTACCTTTTACAGTAACTTCTTGGCCGTTTAGTTTCACCTCTACGCCAGCTGGAATAGCGACAGGTGCTTTAGCAACACGAGACATAATCTACTCCTTAAGCTACGTAACAGATGATTTCACCGCCAAGACCTGCTTTACGAGCAGCACGGTCAGACATCAGACCCTTGGAAGTAGAAACAACTGCAATACCAAGACCACCCATCACTGTAGGTAAAGAGTCTTTATTTTTATAAACTCTTAGACCAGGACGTGATACACGCTTGATTTGCTCGATTACAGGTTTAGCTTGGAAGTACTTAAGAGTAACTTCTAGCTCAGGTTTTGCTTCGCCGTCAACAGCGAAGTCTACGATGTAACCTTCAGCTTTAAGTAATGCAGCAATTGCAACTTTAAGCTTTGAAGAAGGCATTTTTACAGCAACTTTGTTTGCTGCCTGACCGTTGCGAACGCGGGTCAGCATATCCGAAATCGGATCTTGCATGCTCATAAGATTTACTCCAAATGATTAAGTGGCAATTACCAGCTAGCCTTACGAAGACCCGGAATCTCGCCTTTCATGCAAGCTTCGCGAACCTTAATACGGCTTAGACCGAATTTACGTAGGTAACCGTGTGGACGACCAGTTTGGTTGCAACGGTTGCGCTGACGTGATGCACTTGAATCACGTGGAAGAGATTGCAGTTTAAGAACCGCATTCCAACGATCTTCTTCAGATGCGTTTACATCGCTAATGATAACTTTTAGCGCAGAACGCTTTTCAGCGAACTTAACTACTAGTTTTGCACGTTTAGCTTCACGTGCTTTCATTGATTGTTTAGCCATAACAGTAACCCTACCCTTACTTACGGAATGGGAAGTTAAAGGCAGCCAGCAGAGCTCGGCCTTCCTCATCGGATCCCGCAGATGTCGTGATAGTAATATCAAGACCGCGGACACGATCGACTTTATCGTAGTCGATTTCCGGAAAGATGATTTGCTCGCGAACGCCCATGCTGTAGTTACCGCGTCCGTCAAAAGACTTAGCGCTAACACCACGGAAATCACGTACACGTGGAAGTGCGATAGAGATTAAACGCTCTAAAAATTCCCACATGCGCTCACCACGCAAGGTTACTTTACAACCGATTGGGTAGCCTTCACGAATTTTGAAACCAGCTACAGATTTACGCGCTTTAGTGATAAGTGGCTTTTGACCAGAGATCGTTGCCATATCAGCTGCTGCGTTTTCTAGCAGTTTCTTATCGTTGATTGCTTCACCAACGCCCATGTTTAGGGTGATTTTCTCAATCCTAGGGACTTGCATGACGCTTGTGTAGCTGAACTCTTTGGTAAGCTCAGCGACTACAGACGACTTGTAGTAATCATGCAGTTTCGCCATAGTAGAACTCCAAATTACTTCTAATTAGTTAGAAACAGTTTCGCCGTTAGATTTGAAGAAACGAACTTTCTTGCCATCTTCGATACGGAAACCGATACGGTCTGCTTTACCAGTAGCCGTGTTAAAGACTGCAACGTTAGAAGCATCAATAGCTGCTTCCTGTTCAACGATGCCACCTTGTTGACCTAGAGCCGGAACCGGCTTTTGGTGTTTTTTAACAAGATTGATGCCTTCAACAACAACTTTACCAGTTGTCAGAACCTTAGTTACTTTACCTTTCTTGCCTTTATCTTTACCAGCAAGAATGATTACTTCGTCATTACGACGGATTTTAGCTGCCATGTTGCCGCTCCTTACAGAACTTCAGGTGCTAGTGATACAATCTTCATGAATTTCGCGTTACGAAGTTCACGAGTCACAGGACCAAAGATACGTGTGCCGACTGGTTGCTCAGTAGTGTCATTTAACAATACACAAGCATTACTGTCGAAGCGAATGACAGAACCGTCTGGGCGACGAACGCCTTTACGGGTGCGCACTACTACCGCCTTCAGAACATCACCTTTCTTTACTTTACCGCGAGGAATCGCTTCCTTCACTGTAACCTTGATGACGTCACCGATATGTGCATAACGGCGGTGAGAGCCACCCAGAACCTTAATACACATTACCTTGCGCGCGCCAGAGTTATCTGCTGCGTCAAGTGTACTTTGCATCTGGATCATTGTTAGTGCTCCGCTAAATATTAAAACTAGACCCTCTCGGGTCGGGCTGCCTCTTTAAAAGGGACGCGAATTGTACCACCCTTTTTTTAAATTGGGTAGACAAAAAACAAGCGGCTCCAAAAAATTATTTGGAGCCGCTTTAAGTTATAGAATTACAAAGATTAAATCTTCGCCTTTTCTAGAACTTTAACCAATGTCCAAGACTTAGTCTTAGACAGAGGACGACACTCAGCGATTTCAACTTTGTCGCCTAGGCCACAAGTGTTGTCTTCGTCGTGTGCGTGTACTTTAGTCGTGCGTTTGATGAACTTACCGTAAATTGGGTGTTTTACAGTACGCTCAATAGCAACAACGATAGACTTGTCCATCTTGTCACTTACTACACGGCCTTGCTGGATGCGGTTAGTTTCGCTCATTATGCGCCTGCCTTTTCAGTCAAAACAGTTTTCACACGTGCGATGTCACGGCGTACAGCTTTTAGAGTATGAGTTTGCTGTAGTTGACCAGTTGCAGCTTGCATGCGCAAGTTAAACTGTTCACGTAGCAAATTCAATAGCTCAGCGTTAAGCTCTTCAACGTTCTTTTCGCGTAGATCTTGTGCTTTCATCACATCACCTGCTTAGTTACAAAAGTAGTTTTAACAGGCAGTTTACGTGCCGCTAGGCGGAACGCTTCACGTGCCAACTCTTCAGGTACGCCATTCATCTCGTACATAACTTTGCCTGGTTGGATTTGAGCAACCCAGTACGCAACTGAACCTTTACCTTTACCTTGACGAACTTCAAGAGGCTTTTCAGTAATCGGTTTGTCTGGGAACACACGGATCCAGATTTGACCTTGACGCTTAATGTGACGTGTCATAGCACGACGTGCCGCTTCGATTTGACGTGCAGTCAGACGACCACGGCCAACAGCTTTAAGACCGAATTCGCCGAAGCTCACTTCAGTACCTTTAGCTAGGCCACGGTTACGACCAGTCATAACCTTGCGGAACTTAGTACGTTTTGGTTGTAGCATCGTTCGACTCCTTACTTACGGCCTTTACGCTGCTTCTTAGGCTTATCGCCTTTAGGCTCTACTGCGTTAGCAGCTGGCATACCGCCTAGAATCTCACCTTTGAAGATCCAAACTTTAATGCCGATCACACCGTATTGAGTGTGAGCCGAAGAAGTTGCGTAATCAATGTCTGCACGTAGAGTGTGTAGAGGCACACGGCCTTCACGGTACCACTCTGAACGTGCGATTTCAGCGCCGCCAAGACGGCCGCCTACTTGTACTTTGATGCCTTTAGCGCCTAGACGCATAGCATTTTGTACCGCACGCTTCATTGCACGACGGAACATAACACGACGCTCTAGTTGAGACGCGATGCTATCAGCTACAAGCTGACCATCTAACTCAGGTTTACGTACTTCAGCGATGTTAATTTGCGCTGGTACACCTGCGATTTTAGCTACAGCTGCACGTAGTTTCTCTACGTCTTCACCTTTCTTACCGATAACAACGCCAGGGCGAGCAGTGTGAATAGTCACACGGATGCTCTTAGCTGGACGCTCGATAACGATACGAGATAATGATGCTTTTTGTAGTTCCTTAGTAAGGAACTGACGTACCTTGAAGTCGCCGTCTAGGTTGTCAGCGAATTCGTTGGTATTAGCAAACCATGTAGCATTCCAAGGCTTAACGATGCCAAGACGAATACCATTAGGATGTACTTTCTGACCCATTGCTTAATCTCCTAGTCTTTAGCGATCTGCTACAACAATAGTGATGTGGCTTGAACGCTTCAAGATACGATCCGCACGACCTTTAGCACGAGGCATAATGCGCTTCATGATAGGGCCCTCATCTACGAAGATTTTAGCGACATTTAGATCGTCGATATCTGCACCTTCGTTATGTTCCGCGTTAGCGATAGCTGACTCAAGAACTTTCTTAACTAGTACAGCAGCTTTTTTGTTGCTGAAAGTTAGAATTTCTAGAGCCTGGTCTACCGACTTACCGCGAATTTGGTCTGCAACTAAGCGAGCTTTCTGTGGAGAAATACGAGCAAAGTTATGTTTAGCTAAAGCTTCCATCATCTACTCCTTATTTCTTCTTAGCTTTCTTATCTGCAGCATGACCGCGATAAGTACGAGTTGGTGCAAATTCGCCCAGTTTGTGACCGATCATTTCTTCGGTAACGAAAACTGGAACGTGCTGACGACCATTATGGACAGCGATGGTCAAACCAATCATTGTTGGGATGATCATTGAGCGACGGGACCAAGTCTTAATAGGCTTTTTGTCTCCGCTTTCCACCGCTTTCTCTACCTTCTTCAGCAAGTGTAGGTCAATAAAAGGACCTTTCTTGAGAGAACGTGGCATGGCGATTCCTCTTTATAGATTATTTATTACGACGACGTACGATGTACTTGTCAGTGCGTTTGTTCTTACGAGTCTTGAAGCCCTTAGTAGGAACGCCCCAAGGAGAAACTGGGTGACGACCACCAGATGTGCGGCCTTCACCACCACCATGTGGGTGATCCACCGGGTTCATTACTACACCACGTACGGTTGGACGTACGCCGCGCCAGCGTGAAGCACCAGCTTTACCAAGTTCACGTAGCATATGCTCAGAGTTACCAACTTCACCGATCGTTGCACGACCTTCAGAAAGTACTTTGCGCATCTCACCAGAACGTAGACGGATAGTTACGTATGCACCATCGCGAGCGATGATTTGTACATATGCACCAGCCGAACGAGCTAGTTGAGCACCTTTACCAGGCTTAAGTTCAACACAGTGTACAGTAGAACCTACTGGGATGTTGCGCATCGGCAGAGTGTTACCTGCTTTGATTGGCGCATCAGAACCAGATTGAATCTGGTCACCTGCGTTAACACCTTTAGGTGCAATGATGTAACGACGCTCACCGTCTGCGTACAGAACTAGAGCGATGTTAGCACTACGGTTTGGATCGTATTCTAAACGCTCAACTTTCGCTGGGATACCGTCTTTAGTACGTTTGAAGTCAATCAAACGGTAATGGTGCTTATGACCACCACCGATGTGACGTACTGTGATACGACCGTTGTTGTTACGACCACCGTTCTTAGAGTTTTTCTCTAGAAGTGGTGCGTATGGCTTACCCTTGTGCAGGTCAGCGTTAACAACTTTAACGACGTGACGACGACCAGGGGAAGTCGGCTTACATTTAACAATAGCCATTTTTACTACTCCTGTTATTCCGCGCCGCCAACGAAGTCAAGATCTTGACCTTCTTTCAAAGTAACGTAGGCTTTTTTCACGTCTGAACGACGGCCTTCACGCATACCTTGACGTTTGGTCTTACCCTTTTGTACAAGAGTATTTACTGACTTAACTTCAACTTCAAATAGCTTTTCTACAGCTGCTTTGATCTCTTTCTTAGTTGCATCTTTAGCTACTTTGAAAACGATAGTGTTCGCTTTCTCAGCCGCCATAGTTGCTTTTTCAGAGATGTGCGGAGCACGTAGAACTTTTAAGATACGTTCTTCAGTGATCATGCTAGCATCTCCTCAACTTGCTTAACTGCGTCAGCAGTCATTAGAACCTTGTCGAATGCAATTAGAGATACTGGATCAATACCAGCAACGTCACGTGCGTCAACTTTGTACAGGTTACGAGCAGCTAAGAATAGATTTTCATCTACTTCGCCAGTTACAATCAGAACGTCGTTAAGCTGAAGCTCATTAAGCTTAGCTAAAAGTTCTTTTGTTTTTGGTGCTTCTACAGAGAAGTTATCAACAACGATTAGACGCTCTTGACGAATCAACTCAGAAAGAATGCTTTTCATAGCACCGCGGTACATTTTCTTGTTAACTTTTTGGCTGTGATCTTGTGGTTTCGCAGCAAAAGTAACACCACCTGTACGCCAGATTGGGCTACGAATTGTACCAGCACGTGCACGGCCAGTACCTTTTTGGCGCCATGGCTTAGCACCGCCGCCTGATACTTCAGAACGAGTCTTTTGAGCACGAGTACCTTGACGAGCACCTGCTGCATACGCAACAACTACTTGATGTACTAGAGCTTCGTTAAAGTCACGTCCGAAAGTAGTCTCGGAAACAGTTAGTGCATCAGCACCTTTAACCATCAATTCCATTACTTACTCCTAGACGTTATGCTTTAACAGCAGGTTTTACGATCACGTTACCGCCTGTTGAGCCTGGTACTGCACCTTTAATAAGGAGTAGATTGCGCTCAGCGTCAACACGTACGATCTCTAGGTTTTGAGTCGTTACACGCTCAGCACCCATGTGACCTGCCATTTTCTTGCCTTTAAACACGCGGCCTGGAGTTTGACATTGGCCAATTGAACCCGGTGCGCGGTGAGACAAAGAGTTACCGTGAGTCATATCTTGAGTAGAGAAGTTCCAACGCTTGATAGCGCCTTGGAAGCCTTTACCTTTAGATGTACCAGTAACGTCTACTTTTTTAATTTCGTTGAAAAGTTCTACGTTTAGCTCAGCGCCAACTTCAAACTCTTCGCCGTTTTCTAAACGGAATTCCCAAAGACCGCGACCTGCTTCAACACCCGCTTTCGCGAAGTGACCAGCTTCAGGTTTAGTTACACGGTTAGCTTTCTTAGCACCAGTAGTTACTTGGATTGCTGCGTAGCCGTCTGTCTCAAGAGTTTTAACTTGAGAAATACGGTTCGCTTCAACCTCAACAACAGTTACTGGGATAGAAACGCCTTCTTCGGTAAATACGCGGGTCATACCCACTTTACGTCCGACTAGACCAATCATTATTCTTATCTCCCTTAACCTAGGCTGATTTGAACATCAACGCCAGCTGCAAGATCAAGACGCATTAGAGCATCAACAGTTTTATCTGTTGGCTCAACGATGTCGATCAAACGCTTGTGAGTACGAATTTCGTACTGGTCACGTGCATCTTTGTTGACGTGTGGAGAGGTAAGAACAGTGAAACGCTCTTTACGAGTAGGAAGTGGAATAGGACCACGAACCTGTGCGCCAGTACGTTTTGCTGTTTCAACGATTTCCGCAGTTGAAGCATCGATTAACTTGTAATCAAACGCTTTAAGGCGGATACGAATACGTTGGTTCTGCATGAGACAGAGCTCCAATTATTAATAATTACACAAACAATATCGCCACTCAAACTCGAAAGAACGAGAGAATGCCGATTGATTTATGTGAAACCGTAGCATCCAAAATCAGGACGCATTGTCAGTTAACTTTTGAAGTAAACACAAGGTTTACTATTTTTATTAACCGCGAACATAAGCTGAGTATACATTACTAGGTAAGACCTACTCCTCAGTGCTCATTGGTTCACAAACCGGCGTTAGCCAGTGCGATGCATTATACAGATCACATTTTGGTATGCAAGTGTCGTTGGAAAAATAATCGGAATATATTTGATGGAGGCAATCGACGGTAGTTGAATGACGAAAGTCGAATAGCAAAGAACGGGGGAATGCTTGGGGGATTGTAGAAACAAAAGAGGTTAGAAAAATAAAAGGGAAGCCGAAGCTTCCCTTTTTCAATGCAGTTCTTCTAATGAAGAGTGTGCAAAATCAATTCGCGATTAAGCGAAGATTTTAGCTACAACACCAGCACCAACTGTACGGCCACCTTCGCGGATTGCGAAACGTAGACCTTCGTCCATTGCGATTGGAGCGATTAGCTCAACAGTCATTTGAACGTTGTCACCTGGCATTACCATTTCTACGCCTTCAGGTAGAGTGATATCGCCTGTTACGTCAGTTGTACGGAAGTAGAACTGTGGACGGTAACCCTTGAAGAAAGGAGTGTGACGGCCGCCTTCGTCTTTAGAAAGTACGTATACTTCAGACTCAAACTTAGTGTGTGGGTTGATTGAACCTTTAGCAGAAAGTACTTGGCCACGTTCAACGTCATCACGCTTAGTACCACGTAGAAGTGCACCAACGTTCTCACCAGCACGACCTTCGTCAAGCAGCTTACGGAACATTTCAACACCAGTACAAGTAGTAAGAGTAGTTTCTTTGATACCAACGATTTCTACTTCGTCACCTACGCGTAGGATACCGCGCTCGATACGACCAGTAACTACAGTACCACGACCTTGGATTGAGAATACATCTTCAATAGGAAGTAGGAACGGTAGATCAACAGCACGCTCTGGAAGTGGAATGTAAGAATCTAGTGCTTCTGCAAGCTCAACGATCTTGTCTTCCCACTGTTTTTCGCCGTTTAGAGCGCCAAGTGCAGAACCTTGAATTACTGGAAGGTCGTCTCCTGGGTACTCGTACTCAGAAAGAAGTTCACGAACTTCCATTTCTACTAGCTCAAGTAGCTCTTCGTCATCAACCATGTCACATTTGTTCATGAATACGATGATGTAAGGGATACCAACTTGACGACCAAGTAGGATGTGCTCACGAGTTTGTGGCATAGGGCCATCTGTAGCAGCAACAACTAGGATACCGCCGTCCATTTGAGCAGCACCAGTGATCATGTTTTTAACATAATCGGCGTGTCCAGGACAGTCTACGTGTGCGTAGTGACGTTCAGGAGTATCGTACTCAACGTGAGAAGTTGCGATTGTGATACCGCGCTCGCGCTCTTCTGGAGCGTTATCGATAGATGCGAAATCTTTAGCAACACCGCCGTACACTTTTGCAAGTGTAGTACAGATAGCAGCAGTTAGAGTTGTTTTACCGTGGTCAACGTGGCCGATAGTACCAACGTTTACGTGCGGTTTCGTACGTTCAAATTTTTCTTTAGACACAATCGTGTTCCTTCCTAGTTATGATTCGCCACGTTCATTATTGAGCGAGACGCGCCAGAAATTGCTATTTTATGCGCCAACTCTCGTTAGCGCAATATTTGGACGCATTGATCTTTCAAAAAATGAAAAAAATGCATCCCTTTTGTTTAACCACGCTCTGCAATGATTGCATTAGCAACATTTTTTGGCACTTCAGCGTACTCACTAAACTCCATAGAGTAAGAAGCACGACCTTGTGTCGCAGAACGCAAATCAGTTGCGTAACCGAACATGACAGACAACGGAACTTGTGCACGAATTATCTTCAGGCCAGCTGTCCCCTCGTCCATACCTTCGATGATGCCGCGACGACGGTTAATATCGCCAACAACGTCACCCATCCAGTCTTCTGGAGTAGTTACTTCAACTTTCATCATAGGCTCAAGCAAAACTGGTTGCGCTTCTAGTGCACCCGTTCTGAAAGCCATAGAGGCAGCGATTGTAAACGCCATCTCACTTGAATCTACTTCATGGTAAGAACCATCATATAGTGTAGCTTTGATATCCAAAACTGGATAGCCCGCTAATACACCATTGTTCATTTGCTCTTCAACGCCTTTAGCGACAGAGGTAATGAACTCTTTTGGCACGATACCATTGGCAATTTCATCTACGAAGACAAAGCCTTCGCCGGCTTCTGATGGTTCCAGTTTCAGCCATACGTGACCGTACTGTCCTTTACCACCATGTTCGCGGATAAATTTACCTTCAGCTTTCGCTGTACCACGAATGGTTTCACGATAAGCAACTTGCGGATTACCAACGTTGCAGTTCACACTAAATTCACGTTTCATGCGGTCAACGATGATATCTAAGTGCAGTTCACCCATGCCAGAGATTAGTGTCTGGCCAGTTTCGTCATCCGTTTCAACACGGAACGATGGATCTTCTGCCGCTAGCTTACCTAACGCGATAGTCATTTTATCTTGATCTGCTTGAGAGCGAGGCTCTACAACGATCTGAATAACTGGATCTGGGAATTCCATACGCTCAAGAACAATTTTATGGTTCTGGTCACACAGAGTTTCACCAGTAGTAACATCTTTAAGGCCGATAATGGCTGCGATGTCACCTGCTCGTACTTCTTTTACTTCTTCACGTTTGTTTGAGTGCATTTGAACAATGCGCCCTAAACGTTCACGTTGTTTCTTCACAGAGTTGTAAGCTGTTTTACCGCTTTCAACAACACCAGAGTAAACACGGATGAAAGTTAAAGTACCAACAAACGGGTCTGTTGCAATTTTAAATGCTAGCGCTGAGAACGGTTCTTTGTCGTCCGCGTGACGCTCAATTTCATTCTCGTCATCATCGATACCCTTAATTGCAGGTACATCGACTGGAGAAGGAAGGAAATCAACAACTGCATCTAGAACAGCTTGTACGCCTTTGTTTTTGAAAGCACTACCGCAAGTTGCAAGTACGATTTCATTATTAAGGGTACGAGTACGAAGACCTTGTTTGATTTCAGCTTCTGTCAATTCACCTTCTTCAAGGTACTTATCCATCAGCTCTTCATTTGCTTCTGCAGCAGCTTCAACAAGTTCTATACGATATTCTTCAGCCATTTCTTGCATGTCTGCTGGAATGTCTTCGTACGTAAAAGTCATGCCTTGGTCAGCTTCGTTCCAGTTGATTGCCTTCATCTTGATAAGATCGACAACACCCTGGAAGTTTTCTTCAGCACCAATGTTAAGTTGAATAGGCACAGGAGTCGCGCCTAGGCGGTCCTTAATCTGTTCAACTACGCGCAAGAAGTCTGCGCCTGTACGGTCCATTTTGTTAACGAAAACCATACGTGGAACTTGGTACTTATCAGCTTGACGCCATACTGTCTCTGACTGAGGTTCAACACCCGATGAGCCACAGAAAACAACAACTGCACCATCAAGTACACGCAGAGAACGTTCTACTTCGATAGTGAAGTCAACGTGTCCAGGAGTATCGATGATGTTGATGCGGTGGTCAGAATACTGAGCTTCCATACCACGCCAAAACGTAGTGGTTGCTGCTGAAGTGATCGTAATACCGCGCTCTTGCTCTTGCTCCATCCAGTCCATGGTTGCTGCACCATCGTGAACTTCGCCGATTTTGTGAGAAAGACCGGTATAGAACAGAATACGTTCACTTGTGGTTGTTTTACCTGCATCTACGTGAGCAACGATACCGATATTACGGTACTGCTCAATAGGAGTTTTACGAGCCACGGTTGAATCCTCTTATTAGAGACTTAGGGACTATTGCTATGTCTAGATTATGCGTTAAAAGCGATACTTTGCTAAAAAGCTTTGCCCTAGAAATAGCAATAGTTCCTAGCATAAGCATAGGAACTAAAGAAGTGCTGCAAGGAACCTTGCAGCACTGAAAAGGTATTACCAGCGGTAATGTGCGAACGCTTTGTTTGCGTCAGCCATGCGGTGAACGTCTTCACGTTTCTTAACCGCAGTACCTTTGTTCTCAGACGCGTCTAGCATTTCAGCAGCTAGGCGTTGAGCCATAGATTTTTCACCACGCTTACGCGCAGCTTCAACTACCCAACGCATAGCAAGAGCGTTACGGCGAACCGGACGAACTTCTACAGGTACTTGGTAAGTTGAACCACCCACACGGCGAGATTTAACTTCTACCGCTGGGCGAACATTTTCAAGAGCTTCTTCAAATACAGCTAAGTGATCTTTACCAGATTTCTCAGCCATAGTTTCTAGTGCAGTGTAAACAATCTTCTCTGCAGTAGATTTTTTTCCGTCAACCATAAGGATGTTAACGAATTTTGCCAGCAGTTCAGATTTGAACTTAGGATCTGGAAGGATCTTACGCTGGCCTATTACGCGACGACGTGGCATGGAATTTCTCCGTTGTCTTCTTCAGGTTTTTTCCAAAACTTTTCAGAATAATAAATAAATAGTGTTTGGCCTTACTTAACGCTTTCTTTTTAAAAAAAGACGCATTAAGACTTAGGACGTTTCACACCATACTTAGAACGACCTTTCTTACGGTCGTTAACGCCTGCACAGTCAAGTGCACCGCGAACAGTGTGGTAACGCACACCTGGTAAATCTTTAACACGACCACCACGGATAAGAACAACACTGTGTTCTTGAAGGTTATGACCTTCGCCGCCGATGTATGAAGTAACTTCAAAGCCGTTAGTTAGACGAACACGACATACTTTACGTAGTGCTGAGTTCGGTTTTTTTGGAGTAGTAGTATATACGCGAGTACATACACCACGTTTTTGTGGGCACGCTTCTAGTGCAGGCACGTTGCTTTTAACAACCTGCTTTACACGAGGAGTACGTACCAACTGGTTAATAGTTGCCATTAACTAGCTCCTGATTTACTTGAAAGTAAGCTTGATGAAAAATCTAGCCCTATTACACATAGTGTAAATAGGGACGCAAAATTCTATTCAGCAGTGGGATGTGTGTCAAGAAATATACAGATCTTTTTTAGCCGTCTAGAGCTCAGGATGGTCTTTTTTTAACCATGCTGATAAAACACGGCTACCAAGTCACTGATTTGTCGTTCAAAACCGTCAGTTTGACGAATCCATCGAAGTCCACTTGATTCAGAGTGCTTGAAGCAAGTTGTTGTAAACCTCGGCTATCTAGATCTGTTTTTAATACCGACACATGTTCAACGGTTGAGATTTGATTGAATAACTCATGATTTGGCAGGCAAACATACACCGCATCTTCCAGCACAAGGATGTGATCCTGTTGTTGCGAGTACGCCAATGCAAGCTTGAGTTTGTCTACTGATTTTACAATATGAAGCATAACGTTCCCTAGAAAGTCAGTATTTTTTGGCTCTGAGCTAACTTCTGCGTCAACTCACTCACTTCTAGCGCAGTCACATCGATCAACAAGTTATCTGTCGAGAGGCCGAACTGATTGAGGCTATCTTGACACACGTAAACCTGCTCGATGTCGTAAAGATCCATGAGCTTAAATGCAGAAATATAGTCACGTGATAGGGATTCATCTGGCTGTTGAGCCTTGAGAAGCTGTGTAACGCCATCACCAACAAAGAATACGATAATGTCTTCACTATAGGCTGAAGCCGCTAGCAGCGCATCTAGCCCTTCTCTACCCGCAGCCGTCGTATGAGGAAAAGTATTAAATATAAAGGCCAATTTACTCAAAACTGCACAACCCTATCTTGCGTCAAAAGTGCTTCAGATAAGCTCCCTAATCCAGCTTGGGTAAAACCAGCCGCCAAGTTAGAGGCACTCAATTGATGTTGCGTTGCTTCTTCTGTGCTGATCACTCCGCGTCTGAGCGCAGCAGCAACACATGTCTCTAGGCTAACATTGTGCTCATCCGCCAGTTTTTGCCAAGCAGAAGCCAAGTCAAATTCATCATTAGCAGGTACTGTAATGCCAGAACCATTGCTGACACCATCTTGATAGAAGAACACACTGTGGAGTTTGTGGCCCTGTTTCAATAGAGCCACGGCAAACTGATAAGCACTTCTTGCGGATTGTGAGCCGTAAACCGGCCCATTAACTAGGAGTGTGTAGCTTAACAACCCTCTTCATCCTCTGTTTTGCGTTGACGGATGTATAAGTAAACGGTGTGCTTAGAGATATTCAACCGCTCAGCTACACGGTTAATCGCGTCTTTAATATCGAAAATACCTTTGTCGTAAAGCTCCATCACGATTTGACGGTTCTTAGTATTGTTCGATACTGATTTGTCTGCATTGATTTCTTCAATGGTGCGTTCAACCGTTTGGTCGACAAGCTCTTCCACATCACTGGCAAAGTTTACTGATGATGCAGCTTCGTCCGCATCTTGCGTAGGCATGAAAGATTGCAGTACTTGTGAGAATGGCGCATCTAGGTTTACGTTAATACACAACAAGCCAATCACTCGGTCTTCACCATTGCGGATAGCAACCGTGATCGACTTCATCAATACTCCGCCTTTAGCACGAGTAAAGTATGAACGTGAGAAGTTACGCTTAGAACCTTCAATATCTTTCAGCATCTTTAATGCAAGATCGGTGATCGGCGAACCAACCTGACGACCTGTATTTTCGCCGTTGGCAATTTTAATCGCAGAAGTATTGAGGTCTTCTAAAGAGTGTAAAACGATTTCACAAAACGGACCGATAAGACTCGCAATACCGTCAACCACGGCCTCATAAGATCTTAAGATAATTTTATCGTGTTCACTGAATGGCATGACGTGGACTGATTCCATTTCAAGTAACACATCCGCATTGACTGTTTCTGTAGTAGTCACTTATTCCTTACCTTCGTGTGAAAAATCAACAAATTTATGTAAGTTTATCAGAAAATTTTAATTGCACACCTAGCTAACATTGCAACTAGTGATTTAGAACAACTTTAAAAATCAAATACTCATTTAAAAAGCAAAAAAAAAAGCCCAACTCAACGTTAGGCTTTTTATTCAATCCACGAATTTTAATACGAGAGATTCATTCGATACTTTCGTTCGATATTACTGAGCAGGGGCTGCTTCAGCGTTATCGATTTTCAGTAGCTCAACTTCAAATACTAGCGTTGAGTTAGCTGGGATAGTCGGTGTGTCTTGCTCACCGTATGCTAGCTCTGGCGGGATTACGAATTTGTACTTAGAACCAACTTGCATCAGTTGTACGCCTTCAGTCCAGCCTGGGATTACGCGGTTTAGTGGGAATGTTGCTGGTTCGCCACGATCGTAAGAGCTATCGAACTGAGTACCGTCTGTTAGCGTACCTTTGTAGTGTACTTGAACCGTATCAGTGTCTTTTGGAGATGCGCCTTCGCCAGCTGTCATTACTTGGTAAAGCAGGCCAGATTCAGTTTGCTTTACGCCTTCAGTCTTTGCGAACTCAGCGCGGAAGTCATCACCCGCTTTCTTCACTTCAGCTGATTTCTCTGCCGCTTGTGCTTGCATTGTTTCAGCAACACGCTTGTCTAGAGCTTCAAGTGCAGCACGAGTCTCTTCTTCGTTCAGTGCAGTTTTTTCTGCAAATACGTCTTCAATACCTTGAAGAACCATATCTTTGTCTA
Source organism: Vibrio sp. FE10 (assembly GCF_030297155.1). Classification (NCBI taxonomy): domain Bacteria; kingdom Pseudomonadati; phylum Pseudomonadota; class Gammaproteobacteria; order Vibrionales; family Vibrionaceae; genus Vibrio; species Vibrio apostichopi. The sequence continues at coordinate 3,444,850 of NZ_AP028067.1, forward strand.
GGTTGATGCCTAGCTCGCTTGGCTTATCAATGCTTGTGCTTAGGTAGTTCGCGAAAGATACGCCGATTGCGTATGCCGCTTTGTCGTCTTCTGTTTTAAAGTTTACTGCTGCAACTTTAGCTTCTTCTACCTGTGGAGCTTCTGCCTTTGGTTCTTCTTTCTGACAACCAACTGCTAGCATAACCGTTGCGGCAAGCAGTGATACTTTTAAAACTGATTTCATTGAATTCTCCAATTAATGGCCAAGCCATTGGTTATTGTGCACAAATCTAATGATTAGATTGGTGTGAATACGTTAGTTATAACAATATACTAGTCATATGTCTTTCGACAAAAACCGGATTATTAGACGTGATGCAAATATTTTTCCATTCATTGCTATGTGCAATTGTCATCACCTTGTTAAATGGATGTTTTTTCTTCCAAGATGATGAGCAACGTTGGGAAATTGAACCCAATGGTGCCACCAGCTTTGCCCTAAGCAGAGATGGACGCTTCGCTCTACTCTACTCTCAGCAAAAACACTTACTGCTCTGGGACTTAGACCAAAACAAAGAGCTCGCTCAACTCGGCCCGCAAGACCAATCCGAAAACCAAATATCGCGTATTCGCATCTCTGACAATGGTCGCTTTGCGATTACCGCAAGTCAGATGAATTTCGCCGTTTGGGACTTGTCTTGGACTCAAGCTGAAGGGCTTTGGTCTATTTCCGATGGCTTGATTCGCGATGTCGACATATCCAGCAATGGTGAAAAAGTCTTACTTGGCCTGTCTAACGGCAAAGCTATCTATGTGGACTTAGTCACCGGACGGCGTCTGGAGTTCCTCGCTCACCGAGAAAAAGTTAATTCCGTCTCCCTATCTTCGAATGGGCGTTACGCATTGTCAGGCGGTAACGACTACAAAGCTTACCTTTGGGATACTGAATCAGGCTTGGTGTTACGTACCTTCGAGCATGAACAAAGAGTAGTACGAGTTGCACTACAACGTGATGGAGAATTGGCATTTACTTCTGATGGCGGCAACCAAGCGATGATTTGGGATCTAGAAACCGGTGAACCTCAAGCGCAATTGCAGAGCTGGTCTCGACAGCTGATATTCTCTAGTGCTCGCTTTTCTGACGACGGCAGTATGTTGGTGACAGGCACGCCATCAAGCCAAGTGAGCGTGTGGAATACTCAAGATGGAAAACGAATTTCTCGCCACGATGCTGAGCCATTAAAAGATGCTCGCCCTCCCCGTGCGGTAGTGTATGATGCAGCCTTTGATGAAAAGAACCGTGTGATATCGGGCACCTCTGCGGGCATAGCCCAAGCTTGGAATGTGGATTAAGAACGATGACAGAAAAGCGAATTGAACAACTAGAAAGCCGCGTGAATGACCTAGAATGTCAGTTGGCTTTCCAAGAACAAACCATTGAAGAACTCAATGAAGCGCTTAGCCAACAACAGATGTTGATCACGAGAATGCAAGATCAAATGAAGTTCGTAGTGGGTAAAGTGAAAAATATGGATGGCTCAAACCTCGCTGACGCATCAGAAGAGACGCCACCTCCACACTATTAAGTGCGGTTCCAAATAACGAATGGGTTCTAGTGACGCGTATCGCTAGCCTCTCGTCCTCGATATGTAAACACATTTCAGGACGGGGCATAGAAAACTAAAAGGGCGACAGATGCTTATCTGTCGCCCTTTTGTTTGTTTAATCTGCGCTAATTCAACCAAAGCGAGTTAAACCAATACAAGCTTAATCATCGGCATAAATCTTCACTTCCACGCAGCCGTTAGTATCAACACTCGCGCGGTACATTCCTGAGCTGTTCATACCGAAGTGAATATCACCTTGGCCATCGATAGCGATCAAGCCACCTTCACCGCCCATAGCTTTCAGTTCACCTTGGATGATGTGTTCGCAAGCCGTATGCACATCTTCTTTGAGATAACGCATTCGTGCTGCCACATCGCTTGCAACCATCTTTCTAAGGAAGAACTCACCCATGCCTGTTGTTGATACGGCCACGTTACCATTTTCAGCAACAGTGCCTGCACCTATGATTGGAGAATCTCCCACACGACCGTATTTTTTATTGGTTACACCACCAGTGCTGGTTGCGGCCGCTAAATTGCCTGCTTGGTCTAACGCCACCGCGCCAACCGTGCCGTACTTTTTATCGTCTGGGTATTTCTGTGCTTGTTGCTCATCGTATTTTGCTTCAGACAAAGCGAAGATGCCTTTCTCTTTCATCGACTGAAGTTGGTCATAACGACGCTCAGTAAAGAAGTAATCTTGCTCGGTGAAGACGTACTCATGCTCAAACGCAAACCTCTCTGCGCCTTCACCAATCAGTAACACGTGGTCGCTTTTAAGCATCACGTCACGAGCCAGCTCGATCGGGTTTTTAATATGACGGACACCGGCAATAGCACCCGCGTCCATTTCGCGACCATGCATAACAGAAGCATCCATCTCAACGAATTCATCATGAGTCAGAACCGAACCTTTACCGGCATTAAAGTGTGGGCTGTCTTCCATCACTTTAACCGATGCCACCACCGCATCCAGAGCATCACCGCCCGATTGCAGGACTTGATAGCCCGCTAAAACTGACTTTTCCAAAGCCTCGGTAATACCCGTTTTTAATTCATCGCTCATTTGCTCTCGTAAGATGGTGCCTGCACCACCATGAATGGCAATTGAAAAAGGCTGTGACATGCGAATTCTCCACTGACGTCGTCTTAAAATGTTGTGCTATCAATACCACATCCATGGTTTGATGTCTGATAGCGAAAACCAAACTTTTTACGAATGCTTAGATTTGCGGACACTTAGATTTGCAGACACTTAGTTCAGTAGATTAAAAGTCAGCTCAGAAAGCTCGGCTCCTAAACGAAAAAAACCTCCGCTAGGGAGGCTTTCAGTATTCTTAAACTAAACCGTTAATTCGGTATTAGTGAGAACCACAGCTACCGCCGCCGCAGCAGCCGTCTTTTTTCTCTTCACCGTGGTCATGGCCTTCGCCACCACAACAACCGCCTTCGTGGTCGTGATCATGGTCGTGACCGTGGCTGCCACAGCCGCCTTCTTGGTGTACGTGACCGTGCTGAACTTCTTCTTCAGTCGCTTCACGAACAGCGACAACTTCAACGTCAAACGTTAGAGTTTGGCCAGCAAGCATGTGGTTACCGTCAACAACAACTTCGTCGCCATCTACTTCAGTCACTTCAACTGGGATTGGACCTTGGTCAGTATCCGCTAGGAAACGCATGCCAACTTCGATTTGCTCAACACCTTGGAACACGTCAGCAGGAACACGTTGAACTAGGTCATCGTTGTGATCGCCGTATGCGTCTTCTGGAGTAACAGTTGCTGAGAACTTGTCGCCAGCTACTTTGCCTTCAAGCTCTTTTTCAAGACCTGTAATTAGGTTGTTGTGACCGTGAAGGTAATCTAGTGGAGCTTCTGCAGTTGATTGGTCAACTACTACGCCATCTTCAAGTTTCACTTGATATGCAACACTAACTACTACGTTCTTTTCAATTTTCATGAGAGCTCCAAGGAGGTTTGGACTAAGCTCGAACAGTTGAGCTTAGGAAAAATTCTGTACCGGGATATTATGGGGATCAATTAACGAAACTCAATCATTCTGGCTTAAAAATACCGATCATTTCTTGATTCGCGTGTTCAGATTTCTCTACAGTTTTCGGTTTACGCTGCTCGGTGAAGTCACAATCGACGCATTCCACCAGCTCGATATTATTTTCAACCCACCAGCGGAGTGTGTCTTGAGTACTGCAGCTTGGGCAGCTCGCCCCAGCGATAAAGCGTTTTTTCTGTTTCACGTTCATATCCTTTACTACTCTGGATTCGCAGTTCTTCTATTCGTCTCTGAATTAAAGACTCTGTAGAGACCGCGTTTATTATTGGATTGGTTCTTTTAAGTGTTCACTTTTAACTCAGGCTATATTTCTAGACTCGGCTACTGCCAGTAATTTCGAGATTGGTGATCGTTTTCCATCTCGTGCCCAAAAATTTCTTCGAGCTCTTTACGAGCCTCTTTTGCTCGCTGGGCTAACTCGGCATCTTCGTTATGCTGAGGAAGTAACTCTTTCAGCATACCATTATCCAATTTCCTAAAGTGTGCTTCTGCTCGCTTCGCTTTATATGGATGCATGCCAAGTTCGGTCAATGTTTGACGACCTAAATCTAATGCCCCAAGGAAGGTTTCACGCGAGTAGTTGCTCACACCATGGTTAAGTAATTGATACGCTTCAACACGGCTTCGTGCACGCGCTAAAATCTTCAACTGTGGGAAGTGCTGCTTACACAAATCGACGGTCTTCATGATTTCATCAGGAGAATCGGTACACAACACAATGGCTTCTGCCTTGTCAGCTCCCGCAGCTCGTAATAGTTCAAGGTGAGTAGAGTCACCGTAAAATACCTTGTAGCCGAACTTCCTAAGGATATGTATTTGGCTGGCATCACTTTCAAGGACGGTGATACGAATCTTGTTGGCATACATCAGACGACCAATGATCTGACCGAAACGACCAAAGCCCGCAATAATCACTCGAGGACTACGATCAACCACATCTGAAGACATCGCACTTTCACTGATTTGATTAAGTTGGCGAGCAAAGAATCGGTCTTGCAGTTTAAGCATCAATGGCGTAGTCACCATAGAAAGGCTCACAACAACCAGTAAGAACGACACTTGGTCACCGCTTAAGATGCCTTGCGCACTCGCCGCGGTAAAAATAACGAAGGCAAACTCACCACCTTGGCTGAGAATCATCGCCATTCGGCTACGCGCTTTAGCTTGAGTGCCGAAGATACGAGCCAGCGCATACAGCACCAAACCTTTCAATACGACCAGAGACGACACTGCGATAAGTATTGCGAATGGGCTCTCTGCCAATAAACCTAGGTTTACCGCCATACCCACAGAGATAAAGAACAGACCAAGCAGTAACCCTTTGAATGGGTCAATCGCGATCTCAAGCTCATGTCGATATTCACTTTCAGCCAGAAGTACGCCCGCTAAGAATGTACCGAGTGCCATCGATAGACCGATCTGCTGCATGATAACGGCAATACCAATTACCAATAACAGGGCTGCAACAGTGAACAATTCACGCACGCCACTCATGACTACGTATCGGAATAGCGGTCTCAATAAGAAGTGACCACCGACAAGCAAGCCAATCACACCACCCAGCATCCAAAGCATGTCCGCCCAGCTACCGCCGGTATTACCCGCAAGCAGAGGCAACATTGCTAGCATAGGGATGACTGCAATATCTTGAAAAAGTAAGACTGCAAAGCCTGACTGCCCCGCTTCTTTACCACCGAGTTCTCGCTCCTCAATAACACGCAAGGCGATGGCAGTCGAAGACAAAGCTAAACCCATGCCGATGACTAAGCTAGTTTGCCAAGTTAAACCAAACATACACGCGATGGCGGTAATAATCAGAGTGGTGATCAGCACTTGTGCGCCACCGAGTCCTAGAATGGGAGCTCGCATCTGCCACAGTTTTTTCGGATTAAGTTCGAGACCAATCAAGAAGAGCAGCAGTACCACCCCGAATTCGGAGAAGTGTAGAATCGCTTCGACATCACTGATTAAGCCAAGCCCCCATGGGCCAATCGCCACACCAGCTAATAAGTAACCGAGTACCGAACCTAATCCAGCGCGCTGTGCGATAGGAACCGCAACCACAGCAGCTGCTAAAAATATAACGCTACTTTGTAGAAAATCGTTAGTCAGAGCCATCATTCGCTCCTATATCTTGTAGCGGGTCTCGCAGCCAATTTCGATACGCTTCCGCGTGTTGGTAACGCGTCATATCCGAGACATTTCTTGCCCAGTGTAGAACTAAAGGTGACATCCAGTGCATCTGACACAAAGCGGCGGTTAACTCGAATGGCTGCAAAATCTCTTGTAATGGATATTTATTATAGCCTGCCTCTCCAAACGCCTCTTCTTTACCACCTGTTGTGATCACGCTACGCCAGTGTTTCCCTTTAAGGGCACTATGCTCACCAAACGCAAAACCTTTGCCTAATACTCGGTCAAACCACTCTTTCAGTAGCGATGGGCATGAATACATAAACAAAGGGTGTTGGAAGACAATCACATCATACTGAAGCAGTAACTCATGCTCATAAGGCACATCAATAAAGAAATCAGGATACGTCGCGTAGAGATCATGGATTTTGACATGCCCAAGCGACTCTATCTTTTTAACCATCATTTGATTGGCAATAGAGGTTTGTGGCTCAGGATGTGCGTAGATCACTAGCACCTTTGGCACAGCTTTTTGTGTCGAGGGAGTATTACTCATTCCTTTGAAACATTCCTTTTAGAGCTAAACGGTGGCAAGGCCACAAGAATTTAAGCAAAAGTTATTAATATGTTATTGGCATCATAACGCAAATTGCATTGTGATCGACTTTTATCTGGATTCAGCCTACTATGCAGGCGTCTGTTCACCTCTAATTTCTATGCTACCTCTATATGATTACTTTCTCTGATATTCAATTGCTACGCGGCGGTAAGCCACTTCTCGACCAAGCATCTGCAACCCTTCACCCTGGCGATAAAGTCGGTTTGGTGGGTAAAAATGGCTGTGGTAAATCTACGCTGTTCGCCTTAATTAAAGACGAGCTATCGATTGATGCTGGTTCATTCAGCAAACCCGCTCACTGGGAAATGGCTTGGGTTGCACAAGAAACCCCGGCATTAGAAAGAAAAGCCATTGAATATGTGATTGATGGTGACAGAGAGTATCGTGGCCTTGAAGAGCAGCTGGCTAAAGCGGAACAGGCCGACAACGGTACACTGGTAGCAGAGATACACGGCAAGATTGAAACCATTGGTGGTTACACCATCAATTCACGAGCAGCCGAATTACTTGATGGTCTTGGTTTTCGCCAAGAGCAAATGACATGGAACCTGACCCAATTTTCGGGTGGTTGGCGTATGCGTTTGAATTTAGCGCAAGCCCTTCTATGTCGCAGTGACTTACTGCTACTCGATGAACCAACCAACCACTTAGACTTAGATGCTGTGATGTGGTTAGAGCGCTGGCTACAAAACTACCCAGGCACACTGGTTCTTATCTCGCACGATAGAGACTTCTTAGACCCTATCGTTAACCGCATCGTGCATGTTGAAAACCAGCAGCTGAACGAATACACCGGTAACTACTCGTCGTTTGAGACTCAACGCGCTCAAAAACTTATCTTGCAACAAGCGATGTTCCAGAAACAGCAGAAACAAATGTCTCACATGCAGAGCTACATTGACCGTTTCCGCTACAAAGCCTCAAAGGCTCGCCAAGCGCAAAGCCGTATTAAAGCGCTTGAGAAAATGGAACAAGTGCTACCCGCTCAATTTGATAACCCATTCAGCTTTGAATTTAGAGAGCCAGACGCGCTGCCAAACCCAATCATGATGATGGATGAGGTATCGGCGGGCTATGATGACAACCTAATTCTAGAAAAGATTCGCCTTAACCTCGTTCCGGGTAGCCGTATCGGCCTGCTGGGTCGAAACGGTGCCGGTAAATCAACGCTGATCAAACTGCTTTCGGGCGAACTGAAACAGCAAGGTGGTGAGCTGAGCTATTCGCAAGGCGTTAAAATGGGTTACTTCGCTCAGCATCAATTAGAGACGCTGCACCCAGAAGAGACACCACTGCAACACATGATGCAGATCGCGCCTAAACACACCGAGCAACAACTGCGTGATTATCTGGGTAGCTTTGGCTTCCAAGGTGAAAAAGCACTCGATAAAGTGGCCCCGTTTTCGGGTGGTGAGAAAGCACGATTAGTACTGGCTCTGCTGGTATGGCAAAAACCGAATCTATTATTACTCGATGAACCAACCAACCACTTGGATCTCGACATGCGTCAGGCGCTGACCTTCGCGCTGCAAACATTTGAAGGTGCGATGGTTATCGTATCGCACGACCGTTACTTACTGCGTGCAACCACCGATGACTTGTATCTAGTACATGACCGTCAGGTTGCGCCGTTTGATGGTGATCTTGACGATTATTATAAATGGCTGACTGAACAGCAAAAAATTGAACGTAAAGAAGCGCAAGCGTTAGCTCCGGCTAAAGACAGTGCAAACAGTGCGGCATCGAAGAAAGAACAAAAACGTAAAGAAGCCGAGTTCAGAAAACTGACTGCGCCTATTCGCAAACAATTGACTCAGTTTGAAAAGAAAATGGATAAGTTGACGCTTGATCTTGAAGAGGCTGAACAGCAATTATCTGACACTTCACTTTATGAAGCTGAAAATAAGGCTAGACTGAATAAAGTACTCGCTCTGCAAGCGAGCAGTAAATCACAGCTAGAAGAAGTTGAAATGGATTGGATGTCCACTCAAGAAGAGCTTGAGCAAATGGAACAGGAAATGGATAGCTTATGAGCCCAGAGCACGCCCCGATATCACTAACACTGGAACGACTATGGCAATTTAGCCTTCAGTATTACAGTGTGCGCGGTGTAAAGGATGCGTGCTTAGCTTTACAAAACCAGTTCCACGGCAACGTCAATCTACTGCTGCTTCTCAAATGGCTTGATGAGCAGCAATTGTCTTTTGCTGAAGAAGAGTGGCACAAAGTACAGCAGTGCTTAAGCCGCTCTGAAACTCTTCTTCATAGTTATCGAGAGCTACGTAAGCATCTCAAACCTCAAGTCGTCGATTCTCTCTACCGCGAAGCGCTCCAGTTTGAGCTGCAGCTAGAGAAGCAACAGCAATCTGATCTCGTCGACTGTATCAACTCTCTACATCTCTCCTGCAATCAACAATCGCCACTCGCGTTTGAATATTGTCGGCTACTCGGCGCAGAAAACCTCTATGATGCTTTTTCTGAACCAGCCCCTCAGCCTTAACTCGTTACCTTTCCCTTTTATTCCATCAAGATCCAAGCTTAACCTCGATATTATTCAATCAGTTACTCATGGCGTATTTTTATAGCCCGTATCTGTGAAACCCTTGCGCTTATGCCGAGAATCAACCAAGCTCAAATAAAAACGTGGGCGTTTCGCTAAAAGCTCAACACTTTTCAAAGCCCACAAATAAGCATGGACTGTTTTATGACAATATTTACCGCTGCTGCTGGTTTATCAAATCCTCACCTACAAACCTTAGTGCCACGATTTATTAGAAAGCAGGCGTTGTTTGCTCCCCAATGGCAAACCTTAGAAACACCCGATGGTGACTTTCTCGACCTTGCATGGAGCGAATCACCAGATGACGACAATCCAAATCGTGACGATATAAAGAACAAGCCGATATTCGTGCTGTTCCACGGTTTGGAAGGCAGCTTTGAGAGCCCATACGCCAATGGACTGATGAACGCATTTGCTAAAGATGGTTGGTTATCCGTGATGATGCACTTCAGAGGTTGCAGCGGAAAACCGAATCGCTTAGCTCGTGCTTACCACTCTGGAGAAGTCGAAGACGCTCGCTTCTTTTTAAGGCATCTGCATTCAAGATTTCCCAATAACCCTAAGGTTGCGGTTGGCATCTCACTGGGCGGTAACATGTTGGCCAATTACCTCGCCGACTACGCAGATGATCCGTTAATCTCAGCGGCGACGATCGTCTCTGCCCCCTTTGACCTTGCTTGTTGTTCGAGTCGTATTGAACAAGGCTTCTCTAAGATCTATAAAAAGTACCTGCTCAATTCTTTGAAATCGAATGCGTTGAAGAAACATAAGCTGCTGCAAGAGAAGATTGGCATCTCAGCGGAAAGCATTAAGAAGATCGACAAACTGTATGAGTTTGATGAACGAATTACTGCGCCTCTGCACGGATTCAAGAATGCACAAGACTACTATGCCCAATGTTCTGCATTGCCTAAATTGAATCAGATTAAACTGCCCACACAGATCATTCATGCGAAAGACGATCCTTTCATGACCGATGATGTGATTCCAAAATTCGTTCTACCCGACAACATCGACTATCGTCTGTTTCAAAAAGGCGGCCATGTGGGATTCATTACAGGTAGCACGCTCAAACCAAGGTTTTGGTTGGAAGAAGCATTACCCGCCTACTATGAAAGTATTCAAGATTCGGCATAATGGCCGAGCCTTTGTTAAGGACTGAATGGTTAACGTCACTAGACACACCGATTAACACATCAATAAACTATTAATGAACATATCCATGAACATAAAAGAGAGAAGTATTTATGATCATCCCATGGCAAGACATCGCACCAGAAACGCTGGAAAACCTCATTAAAGAATTCGTGCTACGTGAAGGTACAGACTACGGTGACGTAGAGGTTTCACTGCAAAACAAGATTGACCAAGTGAAACATCAATTAGCCTCAAAGGAAGTCAGCATCGTGTTTTCTGAGCTGCATGAAACCGTTGATATTCAGGTCACAAAACGCTTCTAAGCTGCGCTCATAAAGGAGCCGTGTTATAGTGGTAAACGATTGCTAACAAGTAAGTTACTCAAAAGACAAGGGTTGTCATGTCCGCTAAACATCCAATTATTGCGGTGACGGGTTCATCTGGAGCCGGCACCACCACTACCTCAGAAGCCTTCCGTAAAATGTTCAATATGATGGACGTGAAGGCAGCTTGGGTTGAAGGGGATAGTTTCCATCGCTTCACTCGACCAGAGATGGATGTCGAGATCCGTAAGGCGCGTGAGCAAGGTAAGCACATCAGCTACTTTGGTCCACAAGCTAACGATTTTGGCGCATTAGAAGAGTTCTTCCGTCAATACGGTAATGAAGGCACGGGCAAAGTCCGCAGCTATCTACATACCTTCGATGAAGCCGTTCCTTACAACCAAATGCCCGGCACATTTACGCCATGGCAAGAGATCCCAGAAAATTCGGATGTGATGTTCTACGAAGGCCTTCACGGTGGCGTAGTCGATGGCGATATTAACGTCTCACAACACGTCGACCTGCTTATCGGCATGGTACCTATCGTAAACCTAGAGTGGATCCAGAAATTCGTTCGTGACACACGCGATCGTGGGCACTCTCGCGAAGCGGTGATGGACTCTATTGTTCGCTCAATGGATGATTACCTTAACTACATTACCCCGCAGTTTTCGCGCACTCATATCAACTTTCAACGTGTCCCAACCGTAGATACATCGAATCCACTGAACGCCAAAGGGATTCCAAGTTTAGACGAAAGCTTCGTTGTTATACGTTTGCGTGGCATCAAAAACGTCGACTTCCCTTACCTTTTGGCAATGATTGATGGCTCATTTATGTCACGTCATAACACGCTTGTGGTGCCAGGAGGCAAAATGAGTTTTGCTATGGAGCTCATTGTAAGGCCAATCCTACAACAACTAATCGAAACCGGAAAAATAGGTTAACAAAACGACATTCTGGTTGATTACTTTTCATACCGTGATCATGTGCACAATTTTGCGTAAAAAATCGTAGCTTGGTCACGATTAAAATCAAGAAATAGTACCTGAAAAAGGATACTATTCTTAAACGAAACACAAGATAGCTTGCAGCACTCAACGAGTGCTCTTATCCTAACTGAGTCAATTCAGGCTTAGCTAAAATACGGAAAGCGGCAAGCATACCCTGCAGAGGAAGTGAGATATTATGGTTCTAGGTAAACCTCAAACCGATCCAACATTAGAGTGGTTCCTTTCACACTGTCATATTCATAAGTACCCTTCAAAAAGTACTTTGATTCATGCTGGTGAAAAGGCAGAAACCTTGTACTACATCGTTAAAGGTTCTGTGGCTGTTCTTATCAAAGACGAAGAAGGTAAGGAAATGATTCTTTCTTACCTAAACCAAGGCGACTTCATCGGTGAACTTGGACTTTTCGAAGAAGACCAAGAGCGTACTGCGTGGGTTCGTGCTAAATCTCCTTGTGAAGTAGCTGAAATTTCTTTCAAGAAATTCCGTCAACTTATCCAAGTGAACCCAGATATCCTGATGCGCCTTTCAGCACAAATGGCGAACCGTCTACAAGTAACTAGCCAAAAAGTTGGTGACTTAGCGTTCCTTGACGTAACAGGTCGTATCGCTCAAACGCTACTTAACCTAGCGAAACAGCCAGATGCAATGACTCACCCTGACGGCATGCAAATCAAGATCACTCGTCAAGAGATTGGCCAGATCGTTGGTTGTTCTCGTGAGACAGTAGGTCGTATCTTGAAGATGCTTGAAGAGCAGAACCTAATTTCTGCACACGGTAAGACTATCGTGGTATACGGCACTCGTTAATCTCGATTAACTGAGCCAAAAATTTGAAAGCCACCAAATGCGAATTTGGTGGCTTTTTTGTTTTCTAAAGATCTTGAGAACAGATGCGAGATGCGAATGGAACACTTACAACTTCCAAACGCAAACACTCTCGAAGCGAAGCGTACCCACATCTCTAGGGCAAAGCCCGTGCTCGTATCTTTCTTTAACCGTTGGTGCTTTCGAAGATCTTATCCGCTGATGCTGCAACGAATCCTGTATAAAGCTCACCATTGGCCATCGCATAACGCTTAGCGAACTCATAGAAGCCACCAGGAATCATCTCATTGCCTTCAACAAATGAAACTGGGACTTTGTCTGCCATTGTTGATGATTGCTCTAATAAGACCTCTGGAGAGCCTTTAACCTCACCACCAGATGCATTGATAGTGAAGCCTGATTCGCTCAGGTAATCATTCACTGCCTGCACTTCATCAAAAGCGTCGAGTTGATTCACGCTCACCGTGAAGTGGTTTGCACCGTAACCATGAGCTGCGAGCCAAGAAGCGTATTCACTCTCTTTTGCCAGCACTTGGAAATCCGCGAAACTCAGATCCCAAAGACGACCACCAAACAAGAACTCATGACCTTGAAGCTTGCTTGCATCGACTTGCTCAACCAACTTAGCAACGATCTGTTGTAAGTCACTTGAACACTCCTCTACCTTCAACTCACTAATGAACACTTTCGGCTGATTTGGATCTGGGTGCTCGTAGTGCTTAGCTACTAGCTTCTTACTCTCAAACAAGTAATCGCCACACGCCTTGTAACCCAGCTCAAGGAAAGGCTTGGCCAATGTTTCAATACCTAACGGTGCAACATTGAAAGTACGCAGTGCAATATGATCATTAATCAGAGCTTCGTCTTCTTTCAGCAAGTGATGTACTTTCTCAGCCGATGGACAAAGCCTGTGGATGTAATCGTCCCATAGTGATTTAAAGAGTAGATCGGGCGTCATGGTGACTCCTTGTCAGAGGTTCTAGCAAGCTAGTAATTTGGATTAGAAAGGGAGAGGCTGGACATAGAGTCAGCAGCCATCAGCCTGTGACATACTTGTTCTATTATTATCTATCGCCCAATCGAGGTGTCGGACGTGGGTGAAAAGAGGAAGCGATAACATCGCTTCCTTATTACACAATTAACCAATGAAGCTGTTAGTCATGAGCCTAAAGCTCATAAGCTTATGATTTATAAACTTTTGATTCATGAACTTATAGCTTAAGAGCCAAAACTACAGCTCAATACCTGGGCTAAATGTCGCTGGCAGTTGAGTTTCACCGCCTTCCATTGACGCCATTGGGTAAGCACAGTAGTCAGCCGCGTAGTAAGCACTTGGGCGTAGGTTGCCTGAAGCACCCGGGCCACCAAATGGTGCATCACCACTTGCGCCTGTTAGTTGGCGGTTACGGTTAACAATACCCGCACGGATATGGTCAACGAAGTATTCCCACTCTGAATCGTCGGTTGAAACTAGGCCTGCAGACAAACCAAAGCGTGTGTCATTTGCCAGTTCAACCGCTTGCTCTAACGATTGGTAACGAACCACTTGCAGCAATGGGCCGAAGTACTCTTCATCTGGCAACTCAGCAATGTTGGTTGCATCGATAATACCCGGAGAAACAAACGCCGCTTCACCCGCTTTTGCTTCAACTAGGCTTACACCACCTAGCGATTGCAGATTAGCTTGTGCGTCCAGAATAAACTTAGCTGCCGCTTCAGAGATCTGTGGCCCCATGAAAGGTGCTGGCTCAGCGAATGGCTGATCGACACGAATCTTCAAAGTAGCCGCAACGAGCTTATCAAGCAGTTGATCGCCCTTCTCTCCAACAGGAACATACAAGCGACGTGCACATGTACAACGTTGACCCGCACTGATGAAAGCCGATTGGATAATTGTATAAACCGTCGCGTCAGCATCACCAAATTGGTCACTGATCACCATTGGGTTATTACCGCCCATCTCTAGTGCCAGCATCTTACCCGGTTGACCCGCGAATTGACGGTGAAGGATATGACCAGTATTCGCACTACCTGTGAATAGCACGCCATCAAGGCCTTTAGCATCAGCCAGTGCGATACCTGTCTCTTTGGCGCCTTGCACTAGGTTAATCACGCCAGCAGGAAGACCCGCTTCTTGCCATAGCTTCATCGCAAACTCACCTGTCCAAGGTGTCTGCTCTGACGGCTTAAATACCACGGTATTACCCGATAGCAGTGCTGGAACAATATGACCGTTAGGTAAGTGACCTGGGAAGTTGTAAGGGCCAAATACCGCCATTACGCCTAATGGACGATGACGCAGTACGATTTGGTTGCCTGCGGCTTCACGCGAAGCTTCACCCGTACGTTCGTGGTAAGCACGGATAGAGATAGCGATTTTGCCCGCCATTGCACCCGCTTCAGTGCGAGTTTCCCAAATCGGTTTACCCGTCTCTTTTGCAATAATCTGTGCAATCTCTTCGCTGTTCTCTTTTACCTTCTCAGCAAAGTTCAACACGATCGCTTCACGCTCTGCAAAGCTCAGTTTTTTCCAAACTAAGAACGCATCACGAGCCGCTGCTACTGCAGATTCAACCTGCGCTGGTGTTGCACTATCGCCTTGCCACACCACTTCATTGTTGTATGGGCTTACTGATGTCATGGCGTCGCCTTGACCTGCCACCCACTGTCCTGCTATCCACTGAGTCATACTTCTATCCTTAAAATCTTCGACAGATAATCGCCGCTCTTATTGAGCCAACATTCGAACGAATTCGCCTTCTTTTACTTCAAGAGCGCTTGCTACTTCAGATGATAAAATCACTGTGTCGCTTGCTTGGTCATACGCGCCTTTCGCGGCTACTGCACGGAAGTTCTCAAACGAGGTATTACCAATTAGGAAGTCTTTAGAGCTGGAGTGCTCTGCAATTTGAACCTGTGCTCGAATCGCATGACGCACGGATTCAATGTTTCTTAAATCACACTCAACCGTCGGGCCTGCATCAAAGATGTCGACATAACCACGGTTAGTGAAACCTTCACGTTCCAGCAACTTAAGTGCAGGACGTGTATTATCATGTACCTCTCCAATCACCGCCTGAGCTTCTTTGCTCAGTAGGTTCACGTAGATAGGCAGCTTCGGCATTAGGTCAGCAATAAAGCCTTTCTTACCAATACCAGTTAGGTAATCTGCAAGCGTGAAATCAATTGAGAAGAAGTGCTCTTGCAGCCATTGCCAGAAAGGTGAGTTACCTTCCGCATCGGATACGCCACGCATCTCAGCAAAAATCGTTTTAGAGAAACGTTCTGGGTGCTCAGACATGATCAGGAAGCGACACTTCGACATCAAACGACCATTCAATCCACCACGGAAAGCTGGGCGCAAGAACAGTGTGCAGATCTCACTGCATCCTGTGTAGTTATTGCCGAAAGTCAGTAGCTTCACGACGTTATTCACGCCAAGCTTTTGCGATGAGTGAACCACTTTGCTGATGTGGTAAGAGTAAAACGGAACATCCCAGCCAATTGAGGCTTCGATGCCTGTCGTACCTGCGACTTCTCCCGTTTCAGTGTCGAAGCCAACCATTAGGTAGCCTTCATCACCGGGTTCAGTCACGTCTTGTTTAGCAAAGCTGTATTCAGAATGAGTGATTCGGTTGGTTAACAGTTCTTCGTTAACCGGAAGAGATGTGAATCCGTGACCAGATTCAACCGCGCAGGTATGCAGCGCATCGTAATCAGATAATTTTATTGGGCGAACAACTAGCATCAATATTCCCTCCAGATGCAAAACAGGCCCAAAACCAGAAGCTTGGGCCTTTAGCAGTACGTCATGGGATCGCTCTAATGGCGATCATTCCTATGACGCCGCTCAGGCTAAACTAGCGTAGCGATTGCTTTGTCTAGTTTTGATAAACCGTCTTCAATTTCTTGTGTAGTGATAACCAGTGATGGTGTGAAACGAACCACGTTTGCACCGGCAACCAGTACCATCAAGCCTTGTTCGCCTGCCGCTACTAATACATCACGAGCACGACCTTGCCATGCTTCATTAAGCGCAGCGCCTAGCAATAGGCCTTTACCGCGAACTTCACTGAATATTTGGTATTTATCGTTAATCTTAGCTAAACCATCACGGAATAGTGCTTCGCGTTCTTTCACGCCAGCCAACGTTTCAGGTTGGCTTACTACGTCAACAACGGCTTCAGCAACGGCACACGCCAGTGGGTTACCACCGTAAGTAGAACCGTGCGTACCCACTTTTAGATGTGTCGCAAGTTCAGACGTTGTTAGCATTGCGCCGATAGGGAAACCACCACCTAGTGATTTCGCTGTGCTTAGGATGTCAGGTGTCACACCTAGACCTTGGTAAGCGTAAAAGTTACCCGTACGGCCATTACCTGTTTGCACTTCATCAAAGATAAGCAGCGCATTGTGTTTGTCACACAGTTCACGAACCGTGTTCACGAACTCAGATGTTGGAGAGATGATACCGCCCTCGCCTTGCAGAGGTTCCATCATGATTGCACATGTGCGATCTGAGATGTGTGCTTCTAACGCTGCAATATCGTTGTAAGGCAAGTGAGTTACATCGCCCGGTTTAGGACCGAAGCCATCAGAGTAAGCTTCTTGACCACCGACCGTTACGGTAAAGAAAGTACGACCGTGGAAACCTTGTTTGAATGCAATGATTTCAGATTTTTCAGGACCGTGAACATCTGCTGCCCAACGACGAGCTAGCTTCAATGCGGCTTCGTTCGCTTCTGCACCAGAGTTGGCAAAGAATACTTTTTCTGCAAAACATACGTCTGTTAGCTTCTTCGCTAGACGCAATGCAGGTTCATTGGTCATTACATTACTTAAATGCCAAATCTTGTTTGCTTGCTCAGTAACTGCGTTAACCATTGCTGGGTGACAGTGACCCAAACAGCTCACAGCGATACCACCAGCAAAGTCGATATACTCTCGGCCTTGTTGGTCCCAAACGCGTGCGCCTTCCCCTTTTACTGGGATCATTTCCATTGGGTTATAACAAGGCACCATCACCTCGTTAAACAGACTACGTTCTACTTTTTTTTCCACTGTCATCGTACATTCCTTCTCGATACCGCAAGCTTCGCAAATAAGCGTACTGGTTCATAAGTGAGACAAAGATATTTTCTCTCGCCATAATCCCGCTGCAGCATTATATTTACATTTAATTAACGTTTTCAATAGTAGATTATTCTTTAGCCATCCCTAACAGCCAGCTAAACGTCACTACCTATGACTATTTATGCATCAATTAATCTGTTTTATGAAGCTTTTTTTACCTAAACGCATAACCAGTAATAGCAAAGCCTTACTGGCATTGCGGTATATAGGGTTCGAGACGAAATAAGGCGAATAATTTTGCATAGGCTAAAAACTTAGCCTGAAGAGAGAGAAATGTTATAAAAAGTGATCGGCGTCAGAGGAGTAAGAGACGCGTAGCGCCCGAATTTAAACGCTTAACGAATGGGCTAACAGGTTTAACTGGCTTATTTAGACGGAGAAAGAGTCAAATTTAAACACTCAGCGTGCTAGGAAGTTAGCGAGAAGCTGGTGTCCTTGCTCTGTTTTAATCGACTCAGGGTGAAATTGCACCGCATCAATCGGCAAGGTTTTGTGTTGATAACCCATGATCTCATCCATGCTGCCATCTTCGAATTCCGTCCAAGACGTCAGTTCAAAGCAGTCAGGTAGCGTGCCATTTTTCACCACTAGAGAGTGGTAACGTGTCACGGTTAGAGGGTTATTGAGCCCTTGAAAAACGCTCTTGCCATTATGGCGGATTGGAGAGGTTTTACCGTGCATCACTTGTCTGGCTCGCACCACTTCACCACCAAACACTTGGGCAATAGCTTGATGGCCAAGACACACACCTAAGATAGGCAACTTACCCACGAAGTGTTCAATGACTTGCAGAGAGATTCCCGCATCATCAGGCGTACAAGGGCCTGGCGAGATAACAAGATGGCTAGGATTCAGCGCTTCGATACCCGCAATATCAATCTCATCGTTGCGCACAACTTTCACAGTGACCCCTAACTCACAGAAATACTGATACAAGTTATAGGTAAAAGAGTCGTAGTTATCGATGATAAGTAACATGGGTCGAAATCGTTTGCTAAATACTAAATGATTGGGGGATATAGGGGCGGTATTGTGCAATACCCATGGCGAAAGGCAAGTGGAAACTGCATTTCGCCAATAATTAAGGCCAACCTAAGTTGACCTTAATTGTTTACAGATAACTTTCAGTTACCTGAATCAGCTGGCTTGCATGGTTAACGATGTCGCTACTTGCGACGACGCCACATTGCTAAGCCAAACAATGACATCAGTGCACCGAAGCCAAATGAACCACCATCAGTATCGTCCGGTTTTGTAGGATCTGTCGGAGTTGTATCAGACGTCTCAACAGTCACTTCACGCTCAGAGCTGAACTTAACCGTTTCACCAGTAGAGTCAGTTAATTTTTCTTTCAGTAGGTACTGACCTTGATCTATTTCTTCGTCAAATTCAACGTTAACACTTCGAGCATCAATATCGGCTTGCCCCAAAGTCGCACTTGCAGAATAACCTTGAGCTTCTGAATTAGATGATGTTGCTTTAATTGAGCCTGTCAGAGTTAAGCTAACCGTTACAATATCATTCACGGCAGCATTTGGTGGTAAACGAACTTCAACTGCGAATTTCTCGCCTGAGCTAGGTAAATCAAGATCAGTGTCAGGGAAGTCTATAGCAATGATCACAGGATCATGGTCCGACGCTGAAAACGCGTCTTTGTACTTAGGCATATCACCGGTGTACTTACTGCTGTATTCAAACAAGTTACTTTCTAGTGAATTAATGTGCCAATCTTCAATAGCAACTACTTTCTGAGCCAAACTACTGCTCGCTAATGCATGATCCAAGTTACCTAACTCGCCAGAGTAAGTGTATGAAAAGGTATCAGCTCCGTGCAATACCGTATTCAAATTGTGGTAACCGTAACCTTGTTGGATTTGCGTTTTATCAACTTGAAGCTCGCCACCATCTAGCGTTGTGTAAGCAGCGGTGTAAATATCACGATCGTATGTATCTTTTGAGTAATCAGTTAAAGTTAACAAAGGATCTTCCATGCCGTAAGCATTCAGATCTCCCATTACTAACATATCACCTTTAATGTCTTTTAACGCTTCACCAACAACATGAGCAGCAGAAACCCGGAAGTTATTACAATTCCCTTGAAGATCCGTTGGCTCTGAATCGTCAACACCTGCAATCCACTCTTCGATACATTCAGAACCTTTCGACTTAAAGTGGTTAACTACAATCGAGAGATCTTCGCCCGTTTCTTGCACGATGAAGGTTTGCAACAAACTATGGCGCTGATATTTGTCATATGAAGGGTTACTCTCAGCACCTTCATTACGAGTGATAGTATTCTCCTCAATATGCTGCTCAGGAGTTACAATCACTTTAGCGGCTTGCTTAGGTGTCACGGCTTTCGCACGGTACAAGATAGCAACCATGATAGCGTCGCTACCAAAGTAATCGTCTTGATATTTGTCTTGTTCAGAAATCTCAACATAAGAGTAATGCTCATCAACATCATCAATCTCAGAATTCAATGCATTAGCCAAGTTATTCAATGCGCTATCGTCACCAAAACCGTTATTCTCGATTTCCATCAACCCTATGATATCTGCATCCATTTTGCTCATCGCTGCAACGATTTTCGCTTGTTGAACCAAAAATTCATCAAGATTAGTCGCTCCTCGATTTTGTCCAGTTGGATTATCATGACCACTGTCAGCAACAGAAGTAAAATAGTTTAGAACATTAAAACTTGCTACACGTAGATCAGACTCAGCAATAGCAGGTGCTGCTTTTCGAGTCACATCGAAGTTTTCACCTGACGTAACGAAATTGGTGTTATTTACCTCATTTGTTGCGATTAAACGGTATTCGTTGTAGCTATAGCTAACCACACCATGCAAACCCTCAACACGAGAGCCAAGGCGAATATGTTGTTCAGAAGAGCCATCTTGATCTGCATCTTGGCCAAATTCAGGGTAGTAAGGGATTTGACCGCTAGCCGCTTTACCATCGGATTCTAGGAACACACGGTTATCAGCGTTGTCTTTTGCTAGCTCAATGGCAGCTTCACTTTCCGCCGCGTGCAGCTGAGTAGGCTTAAGTAAAGGTGCTTGATATGACAACATCATATTGTTGCGCTTTGAGTCATAATCGTAAGAAAAGTTACGTGTGACAAATAAATCACTTGCTGAACTCAATTCAACTTGCATTCCTTCGTGGCGCTCCAGTGCATCACGTAGTGTTTCCCCTTCTTTAATAGTAAGTTTTGTAACAAGAGGAATTTCAGATGATCCCATCTTAGTGTAACTATTTGCATCAGAGGAAAGCTGGGTACTACTATAATACTCTTGGACTTTACCTTTAACACACACAACATCGCCTGGTCTTAAGTTTGTATCTGCGGCATCGGTATGAATAAATAATCCTTCGGAAGTCTTATCATTATTATCGTTCTCAATAGCCTGCAAATAAAAACCTTTGGTTAAACCAGTGGTTACGGCACTGACAACACCAGTTACAAAGTGGTCTTCTTCTGTAATGTATGGATAACCATCAATGAGTGGAGAGGAGCCTTCTTCACCCTGAATATCTTGAATGGTAGTGAAAGTAGGTTGTTGTCCGTCGACTTCACAAACAAACGGAACAGGTGGTTCAACGGTGTTTAAATTTCCAAGACCATCAATATTATCTTTCGCGAAAGCAGTCCATTGTGCAGCTTGGTAAATTGCAGAGGGTGTTAAGGCATCACTATTGCGAACTAAAGTTGTATCTTTACCAAAATCAACATCCCCCATAACACCAAGAATGTCGTGAACTTCGCCATCTTTAAGCAATGCTAATGGGTCATCACCATTGAAATTTGCAACGCTCTTATCTGTAAAATCGGCAATAGTTGTAATCGCATCGCTCGAGTCACCATGGGCAACAACATACACTTGGTTCGCCTGCAAAGTCACTGAGCTTAGGTCTATTTTACTGCCCCAATTGCCATCGCCATTCGAAGATTTAGCCAATTCATAACCTGTCAAGGTTACTGCTGCATCACCAGTATTCGCGATTTCTACCGCTTTATTATATGAACTTCCTTCAACATACTGGGTAAATATAATTTCAGCATTTACATTAGCACTGAGCGTGCTAGCAATCGTCAGTGCAAGTAAAGAGGGTTTAATTAACGTGTCCATTGTCGTACCTAATATTTATTTGAATACAAACTGAGCACAGAGCTCACCATTTGTGCTTACTATCAGGTTTATTTATGAAACAAATAAGAAAGGCCAACAAAAGCCGTGAAACCAATCACATGTGAATATTAAAAATTATGCCAGAGCAGCTCATTTAAACAATTTTTGTAACAAATATATCAATTAACTAAATCAAACCCATTAATTAGAGTTATTGCTCAGCTATATGTTTCTAGTTATGTTATGTAAATTGGTCAATAGAATAGATACTCAACCTTTTAAGCTCTGCACAAATGATGTGTACGCCACAAGCAACACTCCAAAGGTATCTCCTCGACAATGGACATAAAAAAAGCCCCACCAATGGTGGAGCTCTTAAAATCGGATTATCACCTTAACTAAGAGTTACGGGCGAGTAACAAAACCTACCGCTTCGTATGCTTTTTTCAGAGTCACTGCAGCACGCTCAGATGCTTTTTCAGCACCCGCTTTCATTACTGCATCCATGTAAGCACGATCAGCACGAATACGGTGGTATTCAGATTGAATCGGCTCAAGCATCTCAACCAACGCTGCGCCTACATCTTTCTTGAATGGACCGTACATTTCAACGCCTTGGTATTGCGCTTCAATCTCTTCAAACGTTTTACCCGTCGCCGCAGAGTACAGACCCATTAGGTTAGAGATACCCGCTTTGTTTTCCCAATCGTGAGCAATACGTGGTGGCGTTTCTGCATCCGTTTGCGCTTTGTTGATCTTCTTGATGATCGACTTAGGCTCTTCTAGCAGAGTAATTACGTTCTTACGGTTATCATCCGACTTAGACATTTTCTTAGTCGCATCTTGCAGGCTCATTACACGTGCATTCACTGTTGGAATGTAAGG
Organism: Vibrio sp. FE10; assembly: GCF_030297155.1. NCBI lineage: Bacteria > Pseudomonadati > Pseudomonadota > Gammaproteobacteria > Vibrionales > Vibrionaceae > Vibrio > Vibrio apostichopi. The sequence continues at coordinate 3,467,270 of NZ_AP028067.1, forward strand.
TTCAGGCACTTGGAAGATTGGTGTTTCAGGGCCGTAGATGTTGTTAAAGCGATTTGCGATATCACGCGCTAGCTCTAGGTGTTGTTTCTGGTCGCTACCTACTGGCACTTGGTGAGCACCGTAAAGCAGGATGTCTGCAGCCATCAACACTGGGTAATCGTATAGGCCTACGTTTACGTCATTTGAGTGACGTGCAGACTTATCTTTAAACTGAGTCATACGGCTCAGTTCACCCATTTGTGTGTAACAGTTAAGAAGCCAACCAAGTTGAGCATGCTCTGGTACGTGTGACTGAACAAATAGCGTGCTCTTCTTTGGATCAACACCGACAGCAAGACAGATTGCTAATGCGTCTAGAGTCGCTTCATGCAGTGCTTTCGGGTCTTGGCGAACCGTAATTGCGTGAAGGTCTACAACACAGTATTGGCAATCGTAATCATCTTGCATCTGTTGCCATTGACGTAGAGCACCCAAGTAGTTACCGATACTTAGTTCACCAGATGGTTGAACACCACTCAATACGATGGGCTTGCTCATGGTTTTAATTCCTTTGCTTGTTCGCTAAGCTCGTTAACTTAGTTTCTTAACGTAGTATCTGAAAAACTTAGCTTCTTAACTTTAAAATAGAAAAGCCGCACAGCTCTTCTGTGCGGCTCATCCAGTGTACTCATTGACAAGTATTTTGCTAGTAGGTTCGCTAACTTTTGTCCGCTTTATGCTGAAACTAGAACGACATCTAGTAATTGCGCAATGTTGTCTGCGACATAGTCAGGGTTTGATACTGAAATCGGTTCGCCATGATTGTAGCCGTAAGTCAGACCAAACGAGTGACAGCCTGCATTCTTAGCGGCTTTGATGTCGTTACTTGAATCGCCAACCATCAGCATCTCGTCAGCCTTCACATTGTGCTTTTCTAGCAACCAATTCAGCGCCACTGGGTTCGGTTTTTTCTCTGGGAAAGAGTCGCCGCCCAACACATCAACAAAGTACTTATCGATACCATGCTGCGCCAGAACGTCTGGTACAAATTTCGATGGTTTGTTGGTCACAAGCGCCATAGTGAAACCTGCTTTGTCTAGCTCTGCTAGCGTCTCTTTAACTGATGGATAAAGGTGGCTTAGCTTATGGCCGCCCTGCTCGTAGAAATCATCAAACAGGATACGCGCTTTCTTTAGCAGCTCAGGCTCTAGGCTTGGATCTACCGTAAGATTGCGGCTCAGTGAGCGTCCGATAAGAACGTCAGCACCATTACCCACATAGTCGCGAACCTGTTCTTCGCTTACTGAAGAAAAACCCAGTTCCTGACAAGCTTGGTCAGCGGCGACAGCCAAATCAGGCACGCTATCTAACAAGGTTCCATCCAAATCAAAGGCGATCAGTTTTATTGAGCTTAATGACATCTTACTTTCCTATTTATAATTGTCGTCTTATGAGCTGAGCTATAAGACGTAAAAAAGGGGCCAATGAGCCCCTTAATCTAAATTTTTTGATTTTAGGTCAACAGACCTTAGTTCTACTTTTATGCGTTAACTTTTGCAAGCTCTGCACGCATCTCATCAATCACTTCTTTGTAGTCCGGTTGATTGAAGATAGCGGAACCTGCAACGAACATATCTGCGCCCGCTTCTGCGATTTCACGGATGTTATCAACCTTCACACCACCATCAATCTCAAGGCGGATATCACGGCCAGATTCGTCAATAAGTTTACGAACAGCGCGCAACTTATCAAGTGTGTGAGGAATGAAAGATTGACCGCCAAAACCTGGGTTCACTGACATCAGTAGAATCATGTCGACTTTGTCTAGGATGTAATCAAGGCAAGAAAGTGGCGTTGCTGGGTTAAGTACTACACCCGCTTTACAGCCGTGTTCTTTGATTAGCTGTAGAGTACGATCAACGTGCTCAGAGGCTTCAACATGGAAAGTAATCATTGATGCGCCGGCTTTAGCAAACTCTGGCACGATGCTATCTACAGGCTTAACCATTAGGTGAACATCGATAGGAGCTGTAATACCGTAGTCGCGCAGCGCTTTACAAATAGGTGCGCCAAAAGTCAGGTTAGGTACGTAGTGGTTGTCCATCACATCGAAGTGCACAACATCAGCACCGGCTGCGAGTACTTTCTCTACGTCTTCACCAAGACGAGCAAAATCTGCAGACAAAATCGATGGAGCAATTAGAAAATCTTTCATACCAAACCTCTTAAGAGTGAGTAAATTGCGAATATCACCGCCTTGGTGGCATCTCATATACAAATACAAGACTCAATTCCAAGACTATTTGGTGTGCAATTCTACCTAAGCACCTAAGCAGATCCTAGCAGTTCGAAAGATTAGTTTATGAAAGTACCCGCTGGTCACTCAATTTAATGAGTTCGAGGGTTATGTAGGCCGCTACAATTCTTCTGAAGCGTGTTGCTGGTTTTTCTCTTTATGAAAAAGTGCCAGTAACTCATCGACTTTATTGCGCCCTGCGCCATTACGGCTAATGGTGCGCTTCACCTTGACCACGTTCAGTTCCGCACCATGGTATAAACGGCGCGTTAAGGTGGTGTCATGGTTTGAGATCAAGACAGGGATGCCTCGTTCCATTGCCGCTCGTTCTGCAACATCAGCCAAGGCCGCTTGATCATCTAAGCTGAAGCCATTACCCGCATAAGAGGTAAAGTTAGCGGTGCTAGACAAGGGCGCATACGGAGGATCACAATAAACCACACAGCCTTTACGGGCGCGGCTAAAGGTCTCACTGTAGCCTTCACAAACAAACGTCGCTTTTTTCGCTTTCTCAGAGAAAAACTCAAGCTCAGCTTCTGGGAAGTAAGGTTTTTTGTAAGAACCAAACGGAACGTTAAAACCACCTTTCTTGTTGTATCGACACAGGCCATTGAAGCCGAATCGGTTCATATACAAGAAAGCAAGCGAACGATACATGACATTGTCGGTACCATTGAACTCAGCTCTAATATCTAAAAAGACTTCTTTGCGATTATTCTCAGGACAGAACCAGCGCTTCGCTTCAGAGATGTAGGTTTCAGGGTCAGTTTTAAGAAGGTTGTACAAGTTGATAAGATCGGGATTGATATCCGCAAGCAGGTACTGTTCAAAATCAGTATTCAGAAATACTGAGCCGGCACCGACAAAAGGTTCTACCAATTTTCGAGCAGGTGGCAGGTGACGTTGGATGTCTTCAACTAGGCCATATTTACCACCAGCCCATTTTAGAAAGGCACGCTGCTTTTTCATTTACTGCTCTATCTATCAACTCAAAAATAAGGCTGCGGAATGTAACATATTTTGAGGCTAAGCTCAGGGTTATTTCGCACGTTCTATCTCTCGATGCACTTGATTCATCGATTTTGCCCAAGGTTCCAACTGTTGAAGTGGTTTTGATAATGCACTTACCGCGTCTCGCGCCACTTGAATCGTCGGGTAATCTTGATAAGTGATGATAAACCACTTGGTGTCGTTACGAAGTGTTGGGTAAATACGAACCTTGTCTTCGACTTCATATTCTTCAATAAAAGACTGAACATCTTCTAATGACGTCATCGCGCTCAACTGTAAGGTATACGCACGTGGCGAGATAGCTTGTAACTCTTCGCGAGCAAATGAGAAGGTGATCTTTTTGGTCGGCGGTGTTGATTCCGTTAGGTCAGTATCTTCATCAACCGAAGCTTGTGACTCGTTTTTCGCAGCATCAGGTTGTGAGCTAACCTCTGCACCGGTGTTTTCTTCAATGGCAGCATCAATCGCACTGGTATCGGCACTTTTCGGCTTATCATCCAGCAACGCATCAACCACATCAGAGGTAATCACCACTCGCTGCTGCTCTTGTTTCACCTCGCCAACACTGGCTGTACCTTCCACCACAACAGGTGGTAAAGATGAACTGTCATCGTCAGCACCTTGGTAACTCATGTCAGTATCAGCTTCAGAATCAACTGAACCGTCGATTCCTGTTTGCTCTGTGCCACTTTCCACTTCAACCGTCGGGATAGCAGTCTGTTCTATCGGTGCAATGAGAGATTGCGCTTTATCATCAGGGGTTGGCTGACTGAACATCCACCAGTAACCGCCGCCGATAACAACCAACAACAACGCCACCACAATCGCGATATTGATAGGTGAACCAATGATTGAGCGAATAATAATCCTTTTTTCCACTTTCAATTCTCCTAAGGCCATTAACTCACCGGGCAAAGGTTGCGCTTTATTAAACGCACGTCGCACGCGAGCTTCAGACTCATCATCAACATATCGAATCACCAGTGATTCAAAGAAATGTTCAGCTTCGGGTTGGGATAGGTTATCGATTTCTAGATCGATAGGCTTGTGTTGTTGACCGTAACTCAGACGTGTTAACAGCGGGTCTAAATGGCCAGGTTCCGAGAAGAGAACGATATTGATCGTCCATTGAGGATTAGATTGAGCCTCAAGTACCAGCATCCATAGTTCGGATACCAAGAGCTCTGAGAGTCGGTGGGCATCATCGATAACGATAACCACATGACACGAATCTCCATCCAGTAACCGTGCAAGGCTATCTGATAAGGAGTCATGTTGATTAAAGAGTGGATCAGAAACGAGCTGACTAAGAATAAGAGCTCGGTGTTGCTGATCATCTTGGCTTGGGTGACAAAGCAGTAAACACTGATTCTTTTCTGTCGACCACGCTTCAAGATAACGCTGAGCTAACCATGAACGGCCAGAGCCAGTTTTACCCGCTACTGTGACAAGGTTTGAGCCAAAGTTAGTCAAAAGCTGTAAGCGTTCTAATAGCTCAACTTGAGATTCTAACTCTAATACTCTTAATTCATGAGCCAAACTCATTGGGGATCCCTACTGATAAGATCGATCAGTAAAACGCTTCAGTTGCCTAGGGGTTAGCTAGGCAACATCACAACCAAATTTAAAGAGTACGGCAGAAATCAATCGCTTGTTTAATGATGTCTTGAGGCACATCAGCGACCACTTCAGCAGTACCAATACTTGTTGGCAATACCAAACGTAACTGACCAGACAGCACTTTTTTATCGCGCATCATGTGCTTCATAAAGTCTTCAAAAGACATGCTTTCTGGCGTATGAATTGGCAGTTTCGCATTCTTGAGTATAGAAATAATTCGCTCAAGCTGCTGCTGAGAGATCAGTCCCTGTAATTGAGCCGTTTTGGCTGCCATTACAGTACCTGAAGACACAGCTTCGCCATGTAGCCAATTACCATAGCCTAGTTCTGCTTCAATCGCATGACCAAATGTATGACCTAGGTTCAATAACGCTCTGATTCCTGACTCTTTTTCATCGATAGCAACCACTTCAGCCTTAATTGCACAACAACGAGCAATTGCGGTGATCAGTGCTTGTTCATCAAGTTGATAAAGTTTCTCTAGATTCAGTTCCAACCAATCAAAGAAGGTTTCATCATAGATGATGCCGTATTTGATGACCTCAGCAATACCCGCTGCAAACTCACGCTCAGGAAGCGTTGATAAACAGTTTGTATCGATGATGACAGATTTTGGTTGATAGAAAGCGCCGATCATATTCTTGCCAAGGGGATGGTTCACTGCGGTTTTACCACCTACAGAAGAATCCACTTGAGAAAGAAGTGTCGTCGGGATCTGAATGAAATCAATACCGCGTTGGTAACAAGAGGCAGCAAAACCGACCAAATCACCGATAACACCACCACCTAAAGCAATCACCACCACATCGCGGCTGTAATTTCCTTCAAGCATGTAGCTCATCACTGAATTGAACGTTTCAAGTGTTTTGTACTGCTCACCGTCTGGCAACTCTAAAAGAGAAGTTTGACAGCCTACTTGATCCAATAGCGATAAAATTTTATCGGCATAAAGAGGCGCTACTGTCACATTACTGATAACAACAACTTTCTGTTTGCCTGATAAAAAAGAAAGGTACGCCGGGTCTTCAAATAACCCGGCGCCAATAGAGATAGGGTAGCTACGCTCAGCTAGATTGACCGTAATCCGTTCCATGGGTTTGCTCTCCGAAAAATGAACTTAACGTTCTTCTAGCATTTTTACGATCTGGTTGGCTACCACTTTTGCACTTTGGTCGTCAGTACGAACTGTGTAGTCCGCCACTTCGTCGTATAGTGCGTTGCGAGATACAGCTAGATCTTCTAGCACATCACGCGGGTTGTCTGTTTGAAGTAGAGGGCGTTTCTTGTCGCGGTTAGTGCGAGCAAGTTGCTTTTCAATTGTTGTCTCTAGGTATACAACAATGCCTCGTGCAGATAGACGGTTACGGTTTTCTTTGCTCAGTACTGAACCACCACCTGTCGCAAGAACAATACCTTGTTCTTCTGTCAGATCGTTGATTACAGATTCTTCGCGCTTACGGAAACCATCTTCGCCCTCAACATCAAAAACCCATGCGATGTCTGCGCCAGTGCGCTCTTCGATCACAGTGTCAGAGTCTAAAAACTCCATATGAAGTTGGGAAGCTAGGTGTCTACCAATTGTACTTTTGCCGGCGCCCATTGGGCCAACAAGAAAAATATTGCGTTTCTCAGCCATGTTTTTAGCAGTAATTTACAACGTTAATTCAATGACATCGCCACAAGGTAGGTCAGTACAAGTACTGAAATTAAAAGGCCCGTGGCACCGATTCCTCACAGATAATTCGTGATAAGACCCGAAATTATCAAGGTTAGGTGCCACTAATGCAACTTTATTTTTAATCTAATTGTTCATTACTGAATCACAACTTTAGGTGTAACAAAAATAAGTAGTTCACTTTTACCCACATTTTCATAGCTGCGACGGAACAATGCCCCCAAAACTGGCAGGTCTCCTAGCAGAGGAACTTTGTCGACTGTGCTGCTAACACTGTGTTGAAATATCCCACCAAGAACAACCGTTTCACCATTATTAACAAGCACTTGCGTCCCAATCCTTTGAGTATCGATTGCCACAGCCTCACCGGTTCCTGTTTTCACAACCTGCCCCGGTCTGTCCTGAGTGACACTCAAATCTAATACCAGACGATTATCAGGGGTTATCTGCGGTGTGACCTTAAGACTCAAGACCGCTTTTTTAAATGCGACCGAAGTTGCACCACTGGAAGAGGATTCTAAGTAAGGGATTTCAGTACCTTGCTCAATGTAAGCGGGCTTTTTATTGGTGGTGATTAAGCGTGGGCTAGAAATAATCTCAGCTTTTGATTCTTGTTGCAGTGCCGACAATTCAAGATCAAGCAAGGTATCTGAACCCAGCTTAGCCACCTGAAACGCAATGCTTGATGCATTAGGCGATGTCGCCCCTAGATTAACGTTGAGGTAATCGTCAATCGCACTATCCCCACCATTATCGTCATACGGCGCAATTTGTGATGGATGGTTACCTTCTATTGAGCCGCCAACTTTGAAGCTTCCGTTGGTCGAAGAAACACCCCAGCGCACCCCTAACTCATCAAGGTTACCCTCGGTCACAGTGACAATACGCGCCTCTATCTGTACTTGCTTCACGGGAATATCTAGCGATTCAATGATGCCTCGTATCACCGCAATGTTTTCTTCCAATTCACGAATGAGCAGTGAGTTAGTTCTCTCATCAATGGTAATCGAGCCGCGGTCAGACAGCATACTCACCGCCCCTTCCCCACCAATCATATCGGCGATGTCGGTCGCTTTAGCAAAGTTAATCTTGATGATTTCCGATTTAAGCTCGCCCAACTCTTCTTCCAAACGAGATTTTTCTAAGGCTTGCTGCTCTCGAAGGTCAAGTTCAGCTTTTGGCGCAACCAAGATGACATTGCCATCAACGCGCTTATCCAAGCCTTTAACTTGCAAGATAATGTCGAGAACTTGCTGCCAAGGTACGCCATCTAACCGCAAAGTGAGGTTCCCTGAAACCGAGTCAGACACCACGAGGTTGAAATCGTTATAATCGGCAATAAGCTGAAGAACATTACGAACAGGAATGTCTTGGAAGTTAATTGAGATGAGTTTGCCCTCTTTCTCCAACACACTCTTCTCAGCGGCGCTCTCTTTAACCAGCGGTTTACTCACGATGACTTCGATAAAGCGACCTTTTAGGTTGTACTCGTATTGGTAATCATCGGTGATCGTGGCTAACAGTCGGGTACTCGGCGTTTCTCTGAAGACCTCAACCCCTTCAACTAAGGTGGCAAAGTCTTTTACATCCAACAGATAGAGCTTGTCGTCATCAACCTTAGTATTGAGCAGTTCAATGCTCAGCCCTTCTTGAACTCTTTGAACATCGACCACCGCAGTGCTGGTTGCCAATTCAATAATGATGACCGCATCTTTGTTCTTGTTGACCCTGAAATCGATGTTGTCCAAATTATTGGGGGATGTCTCTGCGTAATTCATCACGCTAAAAAACAACATCATAGACAGCAGTGCACCCTGTAGCCCTTTGTTCATTATCTCGCTTATTCCTTTAATCATAGTTACATCTCATATCCACATCGTGTGGCATTGGTTTACTTCAGAGCCAGCCTAACGTTGCGCTTATGCCAACAACCTAAGCCATCTGGAAGAGTTTCATTAATCTGAACGTACTGGCTCGTCACCTTAGTCACTCGGCCATTGTTGAGGCCGATAAACTGGCCCTTCTTCACATTCACCACGTTGCCCCTTGGTGTTTGCACTAAACCAAACACACTTGAGCCACTGCCCATCACGCCTCTTAAACGCAGCTTACTCAGCGGGTACTTCTCTAGCTTGCCATTGCGAGAGCGTGCGCTCGGTTGCCAACAGTCTTTCTTAACCAGAGGTTGGTTTTGCACAATGGCTTCTTTGGGAAGTTCAAAGGGAGGGCGAAATGCTCTTCGCTGATAGTTAGCGGCTGTAAATTCCGTTGCAGGGACAAGTTGCTCAACCTCTTTTTTTGCTTTGGCTTCAACTTGCATCACAAAGTCTTCTAACGAATCTTGATTGGCTTTACAGCCCGTCAGCGCGAGTAATAACAAGGTTGAATACAACGCTCTATTGGATTTCATCATCTACCTCCGGTTTAAACTGGTAGGTATAAGCGCGAACTCGAAAGTGCAACGTGCTGCTTTCTTGACTGACTCGCTGCCAATTCACATCATCGAAGCTAATAATGCGCGGCAACTTTGCTATGGCTGCAGAGAAGTCGCCAATCTCGTGGTAATCACCGGTTAGCTCGATATTGAGCGGTAAGCGATAAAGAAATTCTTTGTTCTGCTTTTGTCCCCAATCAATTCGAGTAAAGGTCAGCGCATTATCCAAACCAAGCTCATTAACAGAAGCCAACATACTGGCGAGCTCTTTTTGAACGGGCAGCTGCTCTAACAGGTAATCGTAGCGACTGGTTAGCTCATCCAACTGACTCTGAAGTTTCGGTAGAGCGGCGACCTTATTGGCTTTAATCCTTAAAGTGGCTTTCAAGGTCTGCTCTTGCTGCTTCAATTGTTGCAGTTCATCACCCATTGGCATGATATAGAGCCAAACGCCAACGCCTTGAATCAATATCATCAGCAACAGAACCACTGCTAATTGAGGCAGTAACGGCCATTCAGTAATCTCATCAACATCGAGGTCTTGCAAACTGACCATATTTTGAAAACTAGCCATGGTTCGCCCCCTTGTCTTTTATCTTCGCGGTTGTGCTCTCTGCGGTTGTGTTGTCTAAAGAAACAGGACTAAACACAAAAGAGACCTTGAAGGTCTGGAACTCCTTATTGAAGCGCTTGCGGTTATGAACAATAGAATGCATCTCGACACTTTCAAGTGACTCAGATCGCTCCAAGTTATCCAACATAGTCGCAAGGCGAGCGGTGCTGTCGCTGATGCCCGACATTTCAATCTCCTGACCATTCATCTTTATCTTGTCGACATAGACGCCCTCAGGAATCAGCTCCGGCATTAGGTTCATAAAGTCGGTGGTCTTGTTACGACCAAGCTGTAAGGATTCCACGACGTCGAGTCGAGTCAGGATCGCTTTATGTTCTTGCTCCGCGACTTTCAGTGATTGGATTTGACGGTCGAGCTGGGCAATGTATTGCTTTAGGTAAGTAAGGCGAGCTTGCTGCTTGTCTTGTTGGTCATGAAAATAAGTGCCAACGGCCCATTGTCCTGCAAGCGCAAGGATTCCTCCGAGCACTATGAGATGGATAAAACGCTTCTTATGCTGAGCTCGAATTTCATCACGCCAAGGCAGCAGGTTAATTTGATGCAACATGCTTTTCTCCCTGCCACTTGAGTCCACTCATCGCCATACCAGCCGCAATGCCAAAGTGTTGCCAGTCCATGGGTAAACGACGTTTCTTCGCGACCTTATTTTCAAACAACGACAAAGGATTCAGCGATTCACAACTTAACTGAAAATGTCTTTGTAACTCTTCCGTCAGCATTGGCGTGCTGGCTCCTTCGCCCATCAACCAGATCCCGGATATCGGCTGAAGTGCATTCACCGAAGAATAAAGTTGTAACTGACGCTTGAGCTTTTCGATCAAATTAACAATAAACCGATGTGTATCTTCAGCCGTGCCGAACACGCCCTCTATATCACTTGGGTTATCAGCAGCGCGAAGATCTTGAGTACCAAAGGCGATGTCTTTATAGAAGGGTGCCGAATCCTGCGGGATAATCCCGAGCGAGGTTTGGTCGATTCCGATATCGACCAATAGCCAATTCTTTTTTTCTGGGTACAGTCGAGAAGCTAGCTGCCAAATATTGAGCAGGCCGTGCGCTTGAGTGTCGACGACGACAGGTTTAAAGCCGGCTTTATTTAAAGCATCCGCCCGACTCTCCACCACCTCTTTGCGAGTGGCGTACACCTGATAACTGCTTGTCGATCCTTTACCAAATCGTTTGTCTTCCAGCTTTACAAAATCTAAACTCAGCTCCTCAATAGGAAAGGGAGATTGGTGAGCAAAGGTTTGATAGATCGAAAACTCTTTTTCTCTGTCTTCTAATTCACTCTCTATTTGCAGTACTTTGCTGATCACCGTGTTATCAGGTACCGAAATGGCGACGTTGCGGCAGCCAAAAGGCAGTCCTTTCCTAAGTTCTTTGAGTTTCTTAACAGTTTTCTGATACTCCAGAGTATGGTTAGCTGTAAAAATGTCGTCCGAAATCGGCAGCTCTTTGTATCCCACTAAGGCATACAACTCCCCAACGGGTTTTAGGACCACAGCTTTGATGCTGTGATGATTTATATCTATACCTGTAATTAATGATGAACCCATGTGACCTAGCTCCTGAAGTGCCAAGCATTTCGTTGATTATCTAGGGGTTGTGATTATTAGTTAAATAAGCGTTAATAAACGAAAGCTAAGTTTTTAACCTAGAGTACAAGGGTTTGCTGCTTATCAGCCTTAACTAATCAGGGATTATCCGGTGAAGTTCATAAAGCGATTATTCATATTTACATTGATTTGCATGATTCTTGGAGTCAGTACAATTTTCGGGTTTTATTATTACGTAAAACCCGAGTTGCCTGATGTTGCCACTTTGCGTGACGTAGAACTCCAAACCCCGATGCAAGTCTTCAGTCAAGACGGAAAATTGATCTCTCAATTTGGTGAAAAGCGTCGCAACCCAGTGACTTATGACGAGATACCTCGCCACCTGGTTGAAGCATTAATTGCTACCGAAGACAGTCGTTTCTACGAGCACCCGGGTATTGACCCAATTGGTATTACTCGTGCTGCGATCGTGGTTGCGATGTCAGGATCTGCAAAACAAGGTGCGAGTACTATTACTCAGCAACTAGCGCGTAACTTCTTCTTATCTAATGAGAAAAAGATCATGCGTAAGATCAAAGAGATCTTCATTGCGATCCACATTGAGCAATTGCTTAGCAAAGAAGAGATCATGGAGCTGTACGTAAACAAAATCTTCCTAGGCCACCGTTCATATGGCTTTGGCGCTGCTGCACGCGTTTACTTTGGTAAAGACCTACCGGAACTGACCCTGAGTGAAATCGCTACGCTTGCTGGTATGCCAAAAGCACCATCAACCATGAACCCTATCTACTCTCTTGAGCGCGCGACAAACCGTCGTAACGTGGTATTACGTCGTATGTTAGACGAGCAATACATCACTCAAGAAGAGTACGATGAAGCGCGCAATGAAGTACTTATGTCCAAATACCACGGTGCTGAAATTGAACTCAGCGCACCGTATGTTGCTGAAGTGGCACGTGCTTGGATGGTGGAACGTTACGGCGAAGCTGCTTATACGTCAGGCATGAAGGTCTACACGACCGTTGATTCAAAACTGCAAAAAGCCGCTAACCAAGCCGCGATTAAAAACCTACTTGGCTACGATGAACGTCACGGCTACCGTGGTGCTGAAAAAGTATTGTGGCAAACCGAGCAATCAGCTTGGGATCATGAACAAATCGTTAAGCACCTTAAGTCTCAACCAACCTACGGTGACCTTGTCCCTGCCGTTGTGACGGACGTTGATTCGAAAAGTGCACAGATCTGGGTTAAGAACCAAGGCGAAGGCTCTATCGAATGGCAAGGCATGAACTGGGCGCGTAAATTCCTAACGGATAATCGCCAAGGCCCTGCCCCATCTCAAGCAAAAGAGATTCTGGCAGTCGGAGAACAGATCTGGGTTCGCCATGAAGCGGTAACAGGTGACGAAGTCTCTGAAGAACCAACAGAAGAAGCAACGACGGAAACTGAAACACCTGTTGTATGGCGACTAAGCCAAGTACCAAATGCGAACACCGCTTTTGTTGCAATGAACCCGAACAACGGCGCAGTACTGTCGATGGTGGGTGGCTTTAACTTTGTTCACAACAAATTCAACCGTGCGACGCAATCTATTCGTCAGGTTGGTTCTGGTATCAAACCATTTATCTACTCAGCGGCGATTGATAAAGGCCTAACGTTGGCATCACTGATCAACGATGCGCCTATCAACCAATGGGATAAGAGCCAAGGTACAGCATGGCGACCAAAGAACTCACCACCGACTTACGTGGGTCCAACTCGTTTGCGCATTGGCTTAGCGCAATCTAAAAACGTAATGGCCGTGCGCGTATTGCGTGAAGTGGGCTTAGATGACACACGTAACTACCTAACACGCTTTGGCTTTGATATTGACGAAGTACCTCGCTCTGAAACTATTGCTCTGGGTGCAGGTAGCTTAACGCCAATGAAAGTAGCGCAAGGTTACTCAGTATTCGCTAATGGCGGTTACTACGTTGAACCTTTCTACATCAGCCACATTGAGACACCATTTGGTGAGACAGAATTTGAAGCAACGCCAAAAGTGGTGTGTAAAGATGATTGCCAAGAGCAAATCACCACAGACCCAATGGCAGACGAGTTTGCTGAACATGATGTTGACGCTAAAGTGCAATACGCGCCTCAGGTTATCTCTGCGCAGAACGCATTCCTTGTTCGTGAAATGATGTACAGCAACATTTGGGGTGGCGGTGACTGGAGCCAAGGTACAGGTTGGAACGGTACAGGCTGGCGTGCTCAACCGTTGAAGCGTCGTGACATTGGCGGCAAAACCGGTACAACCAATGATTCGAAAGATACTTGGTACAGCGGCTACGGCCCTGGCATGGTTGCAACGGTATGGGTTGGTTTTGATAACCACAACCGTAACCTAGGCAGAACCAAAGCGAACTCGAACCTTGGTAAAAACCAGATTACAGGAGCAGAAGCTGGCGCGAAAACAGCAGAGCCTGCATGGGTTGATTTTATGGGAACGGCGTTGGCCGGTGTCCCTGCACAGCGTAAAGAACTGCCGGAAAACATCGTCCGAGTTCGTATCGACCGTGAAACTGGCTTACTGACCAACAAGTTCGATAGCTCATCAATGTTCGAGTACTTCGAGAAAGGCACTGAGCCAACCGAGTACATCACTGAACGTTTCAATGACGACATCTACTCAACGTCATCAGGCGAAGCAGTAGAAGAGCTGTTCTAGTTAGGGTTTGTTGAACCTAGTAAGATGAACCAACAAAAAAGGGTTGATATGAATTCATATCAACCCTTTTTTATATCTATAATCTGATCTATCTACGATTTAAATTAAATGGCTAAACAGCTTTATCTAATTGAGTTCTGATAGCCTCAGCCAATTGCTCAAAGCGCCCTTTTAACGGAGAACCCGGTCGGTAAGCAACAACAATGCGACGTGACGGCGTTGGATTCACTGCAGGCACATAACACACACCATCTTTCTGCTTTTCCTTCGGTACCGATAGCTGAGGTAATAAAGTAATACCCGCCCCTGCCGCGACCATATTGCGTAGCGTTTCTAAGCTGGTCGCTTTAAAACGTTCATCATCTTTTGCACCCGCAGCAAAACAGAAGCCCAAGGCTTGGTCTCGTAAGCAGTGACCATCACCTAGCGCAAGTACAGTTTGTCCATTTAATTGCAACATATCGACAGTGTCCTGCTGAGCCCACTCATGACCACACGGTACAGCAACACTTAATGGCTCGTCATAAACATCTATTTCTTTGAACGCAGCCGTTTCATCAACCGCAGCTAATACCAAGCAATCGAGTTTGCCATCTTCCAACTGGCTCACCAATTGATGAGTCTGCGCTTCATGCAAGTAAAGCTCAAGATCGGGGAAGCTCTCTTTTAGGTGAGGAATGATTTTAGGCAGAATGTATGGGCCAACGGTCGGGATAAAACCAATGTGCATTGGCCCCGTCATCGCTTCACCGTGTCCACTCGCCATATCTTTAAAGGTCTTCACCTCGTTGAGAATGCGTTTGGCTTGCTCAACAAGTTGTAAGCCTGATTCTGTAAATATTACCTTTCTTGGACTACGCTCGGTTAACTGAAGACCGATTTCATCTTCGAGTTTGCGTATCTGCCCACTCAAAGTAGGTTGACTGACGAAGCACGCCTCTGCCGCTTTTCTAAAATGCTTATGCTCTGCGAGCGCCACCAAATATTCAAAGTCACGAATGTTCATGATCAGTCTCTTATCTAAAGTCTTAATCGAGACATTTTACAATAAAACGCTCTTGATAGAATTTACCTATCAAAACCATAACATCAAACGATTAGAGCTATCAAAGGATTTATCTAATAATGGGCTCAACGAAACGAAACAGAGCAAAGAAAAACGTTAAGCTCTGATAGAACAAAATTAAAAATACTATTTAAGGAAATCAATATGTTTGCATCTAAAGAAGGTCAATCAATCCCTCAAGTAACATTCCCAACTCGCCAAGGCGATGCATGGGTTAACGTAACGACGGAAGAGCTATTCAAAGACAAGACAGTTATCGTATTCAGCCTACCAGGTGCGTTTACACCAACATGTTCTTCAAGCCACCTACCTCGTTACAACGAACTGCACTCAGTGTTCAAAGAAAACGGCGTTGATGACATCCTTTGTGTTTCTGTAAACGACACGTTCGTAATGAACGCATGGAAAGCTGACCAAGAAGCTGAAAAAATCACATTCATCCCAGATGGCAACGGTGACTTCACAGACGGCATGGGTATGCTAGTTGAGAAAAACGACATCGGCTTTGGCAAACGTTCATGGCGCTACAGCATGTTGGTTAAAAACGGCGTGGTAGAAAAAATGTTCATCGAAGAAGACGTACCAGGCGACCCGTTCAAGGTTTCTGATGCTGATACTATGCTTAACTACCTTGCTCCCGAGCACAAAGAGCAAGAGTCAATCACAGTATTCACTAAGCCAGGCTGTCCTTTCTGTATGAAAGCGAAACAGAACCTAATCGACAAAGGTCTAAACTACGAAGAAGTGGTTCTAGGTAAAGACGCAACAACAGTAAGCCTACGTGCAATCTCTGGTCGCACAACAGTTCCTCAAGTATTCATCGGTGGCAAACACATCGGTGGTAGCGAAGAACTAGAAGCTTTCCTAGGTTAATCACTTAGTCGCTAATAAGCGCTTAGCAATTAAACAACCTAAGTAATTAAATAGCTTAGTAATACCAGCTAACCCACCCTCTTGTGGGTTAGCTATTCCAAACCACTCTTATCTGAGCTTTGGAAAAAGATACAGCTTCTGACTCGCCAACGTTTAACTAACCTATAGTTAGTAACAAGAAGCAGTTAGTAACAAAAAGCTGAATCACAAGCTAAACCTAATAAAACAGAATCACAAAACTGACCCGCAATCCTGACTCTCAAAAAATCATCAGAGTTGGAAGGGTTCGTTCACACTAAATTTAGCCATTGCGAGAAAATTATTATGAAACAAGTCAATGTAGATGTAGCAGTTATCGGGGGCGGTACGGCAGGTCTAGGTTCTTACCGCGCTGCAAAAGCACACACTGACAGTGTCGTGATGATTGAAGGCGGCCCTTACGGTACAACCTGTGCTCGTGTTGGTTGTATGCCATCTAAACTGCTTATTGCAGCTGCAGAAAGCGTACACCAAATCGAGAAAGCTCCGGCTTTTGGCGTTCACCCACAAGGCGATATCGTGATTAACGGCCGTGAAGTGATGGACCGAGTGAAGTTTGAGCGTGACCGTTTTGTTGGTTTTGTTTTAGAAGGTGTTGATGAAATCCCAGAGCAAGACAAGATCTCTGGCTACGCAAAATTCTTAGACGACAACACGCTACAAATTGATGACCACACGGTTGTAACGGCTAAGCGTATTGTTATCGCGACAGGTTCGCGCCCTGCATACCCTGCCGTTTGGAATGAACTTGGCGACCGCCTAATCATTAACGACGATGTGTTCAGCTGGGATGACTTACCAGAATCTGTTGCTGTATTTGGCCCTGGCGTTATTGGCCTAGAGCTTGGTCAGTCGCTACATCGCTTAGGTGTGAAGACAAAACTGTTCGGTTTGGGTGGTCAAGTTGGCCCAGTAACAGACCCAGAGATCATGGCTTACGCAGATAAAGCCTTCAATGAAGAGTTTTACCTAGATGCTGACGTAAAAATCGAGAGCATGAAACGTATTACCACTGAAGCGGGTGAGGCTCGCGTCGAAATCCAGTTCATCAATAAGCAAGGTGAACTAGAAACCAACATCGTTGAGTATGTGCTGGCAGCAACAGGTCGTCGTCCGAATACAGATAAACTTGGCTTAGAGAATACCTCTCTAGAACTTGATGAGCGTGGTGTTCCAATTGCCGACCACTACACGCTACAAACATCACTGCCATCAGTCTTTATTGCTGGTGACGCAAGTAACCAACTGCCTTTACTGCATGAAGCAGCAGACCAAGCACGTATTGCCGGTGATAACGCAGGTCGCTTCCCTGAGATTCGTGCAGGCCTACGCCGCTCTAAAATCTCAGCGGTATTCTCTGACCCGCAAATCGCGATGGTTGGTGAAACATACAAAGAGATCATAACCCGCTTAGGCACCTGTGGTTGTTTCGCAACTGGTGAGGTGTCTTTCGAGAACCAAGGTCGTTCACGAGTGATGCTACGCAACAAAGGTATTCTGCACGTTTACGGCGAGCAAGGTACAGGCCGCTTCCTTGGTGCTGAGATGATGGGACCAAACGCAGAACATTTGGCTCACTTACTCGCATGGGCACACCAGAAAAAGATGACGGTTTCTGAAATGTTGGATATGCCGTTCTACCATCCAGTAATTGAAGAGGGTGTACGAACAGCGCTGCGTGACCTCAATGCGAAACTTCACCTTGGCCCAGAGATGGTGAAACACTGTCTAGATTGCGGTCCTGGTTGTTAATCTCAGACTATCGTTAGCAATGAGCAAACGCTAGATACTAAAAAGGAAAGCCATTGGCTTTCCTTTTTGTTTTTGCTTGTATCTAAAGACTTAGCAATTACTTCTCAGCGGCAATCACAGAGATCTCAACAAGTAGCGCTTCACGAGCCATGTCGCCAGTAACACATGCGCGAGCTGGAGCATGACCTTCAGGAACCCATGCGTCCCATACTGCGTTCATTTCTTGGAAGTCTTTCATGTCTTTCAAGTAAATCGTTGCTGACAGCATGTGCTCTTTGTCGCTGCCTGCTTGTTCAAGTAGAGCTTCCACTTTATCTAGCATCGTCTGTGTTTGTTCTGTGATGTCTTTGGTTGCATCAGCACACACTTGGCCACATAGGTAGATAGTACCGTTGTGTTTAACAATACGGCTCATGCGTTGCTTAGTTTCTTGGCGCTCAATCATCGATCTTCTCTCTCTATGTCACCGTGATCCAATATCTTGTGACGTGGTATTATCTAGGCAACAAGCATAACGCGAATTAAGCCTAAGATGACATGTGTTCATTGCAATAAAAATGAAAAAATCTTCAACAAACTCGGTCGCTGCCAACGTTGTATGAACCAACTAATGGTGTTGTCGCTAGTAAGTTGGGGAGCATGGTGGTTGTTTTTCAGAGAAGACCCGAAAACCATCAATGCCATCGCCTTGATGATGGCCGCGTTGGCATTCAGTAGTTTGCTGTCACTGCATTGGATAATGAAGTTTTTGGTGCTGCCTTTAAAGAATAAAAAGCGTTAGCAGAGAGACTTTGTCAGATAAACGATAATGGCTAGATGCCCGATTCAATGACCCGATAGTGCTTCGATTTAGCGACCCATCATTATTTCCCAAACAGCAGATAGAAAAAAGCCCCAGAACCAATCGATTCTAGGGCTTTCTTAGAAAATTCTAAGAAAAAGCAGTGGTACTTTAATAGACCGGACTTTTCTTAGTTTGTTCCCAAAAAAGATCAGATTTTTGATCTTTTTTTTAGGAGCTATAAAATCAATGCCTTATGCAACATTCACCTTAGCGATAATCTGCTCTACCAAGTTCACTTCCAACGCCACTTCATCACATGCATGTTGACGAGGACACTGGTCACAATCTTTCAATACCTTTTCAGGTAGCAGAGATTTCGATGTCGGTAAGAAGTCATGCTTCATAAAGAACTCAGGAGTACGAGTCAGTACAAACACTTTCTTGATTGCCATTTGGCGAGCCTTCTCAACAAGGTGTTGCACGATTGCAGTCCCCTGCCCTTGACCTTGCCAACCAGCTTCAACACCCAACGAACGAATTTCCGCTAAACCGGAGTCATACACATAGAGTGATGCACAACCTGTTACTTCGCCATGATGCTCAGCGACCGCAAACGAGCCAATATCACGCACCAGTTCATTACGAGAACGAGGTAGGTTTTCACCGAGGTTAGCCCAATAAGCCACCATGCCTTCCAGCGACTCGATATCGGTCAAACGAGCCGGACGAACTTTAACGATGGAAGTATCACGCTGTGATAAACGCTTCTCAGCTTGGTCAACCGCGTAAGCGACTTGCTTCGGTGATACACCACCTAGCGCGCTACGTTTCTCAAGACACGATTCAATGGTCAAGATGTCATACACATCATCTTCAATCACCTCAGAGAACTCTTTCATCTCCGCGATGGTTAATTCTTCTAATGCGCAGCCTTTAGCAATAGCAGCAACTACCGTCACACCAACAATATGGTGAGCTTCACGGAAAGGAATGCCTTTCGCTACTAGGTAATCAGCCAGTTCTGTTGAGTTTGCATAACCTTGCTTCGCCGCTTCAAGCGTACGTTCACCGTTCACTTTAATGCCGTCAAAACAAAGAGCAGCCATTTCCATACAATCATTCCAAGTATCTAAAGCGTCAAACAGACCTTCTTTATCCTCTTGCATATCTTTATTGTAAGCCAAAGGCAGTGCTTTCACTGTCATCATCATTGCGGCTAATGAACCGTATACACGGCCAGTTTTGCCACGGATAAGCTCTAGCGCATCCGGGTTTTTCTTTTGTGGCATCAGAGATGAACCTGAAGTCACAGTATCTGCTAATTCGATGAAGTTCGACTCACCTGAGTTGTAGAAAATCATATCTTCTGCAAGACGTGAAAGGTGAAGCATTGAGATGGATGCGATCGACATCAGCTCCATCACATGGTCACGGTCAGAAACTGAATCTAGAGAGTTACGCGTTGCACGACGGAAACCTAAGTTGTGAGCTAACTCTTCACGGTCCATCGGATAAGCGGTTCCTGCAAGGGCACCAGAACCCAGCGGACATGTATCTAGACGCTTAATCGCATCATTCAAACGAGAATAATCACGCTCAAGCATTTCAACGTAAGCCAAGCACCAGTGAGCAAAAGTTACCGGCTGAGCACGTTGTAAGTGAGTGTAGCCAGGAAGCACGGTTTCTTGATGCTGAGAAGCAACATTCACCATTTGGCTTTGTAGACGATCAAGCGCGAGTAGCAGTTGATTACCTTGCTGACGACACCAAAGTTTAAGGTCAGTCGCTACTTGGTCATTACGAGAACGGCCAGTATGAAGTTTTTTGCCCAAATCACCGACTTTGCCGATAAGTTGTTGCTCAACCCAGCTATGAATATCTTCTGCATCAGAACGTAAGATCTGTTCAGGGTCTTCCATCACTTCGAGTTTTAGCTCGTTCAGTGCAAGCTCTAGTCTTTGTTGTTCTTCTTCTGTTAGAACATTGACCGACTGAAGAGCCTTTGACCAGGCAATAGAGCCCACAATGTCTTGCTCAGCCAATCGGTAATCAAAACGAAGAGAATCGTTAAAATCTTTGAACCGCGTGTCTGCTGCTTGGGTAAATCTACCGCCCCATAATGCCATTGTGTATCTCCTAATTGCACAGTGCTCACTGTTTTTGCAAATGATAATTCTGATTAAGATTCAGTATTTTTCTGATGGTTTAAACTTACGGCAATTCAAAATGAAAATAAAGTATTAATTCATTATTTTCACATATTTATTCACCAAAAGATCATTCCATTGATTATTTTCAGCGTGGAGCGCGAATTATATGCCATTCAACGGTAAAAGCTGAAGCTGATTTATTAAGCGAATAGAAAACAAAAAGCCCATTCACTATTTAGTAGTAAATGGGCTTTGCATAATAATGTCAGTTTACTGGCCTTTAATCTTCCGCTAAAGGCTAGATCGCTAACTCATTGTTAGGATTACTTTTGGCTATTCAAAGCACGGATACGGCTTGATAGCGAGTAAAGACGGATGAAGCCTTCAGCGTGGCTTTGGTCGTAAACTTCATCTTCACCAAAAGTAGCAAACTCTTCTGAGTACAGGCTGTTGTCAGAACGCTTCTGAGTCACCGTTGCATGGCCTTTGTAAAGTTTGATAACCACTTCACCATTCACGTCTTGTGCTAGCTCATCTGTTGCTGCAAGAATTGACTTACATAGAGGAGTGAACCAACGACCGTCGTATACAAGGTGAGAAGCTTTAACACCTAGCTCTTCACGGAATTCGAATGCCGCTTTATCAAGAACCAGTTGCTCTACTGCACGCAGTGCTTCCATCATGATTGTGCCACCCGGAGTTTCGTAACAACCACGAGACTTCATACCAACAAGACGGTTTTCTACGATATCGATACGACCAACACCGTGCTTAGCACCTTTCTCATTTAGGTAAACCAGTGCGTTGTATGGCGTCATTGTTTCACCATCAACCGCTACCACTTCGCCTTTTTCAACTTTAAGCGTCACTGTTTCAGATTCGTTTGGTGCTTGCTCTGGGTCTACAGTCCAAGCCCAGCAATCTTCATCCGGTGCGTTCCATGTATTTTCTAGCACGCCACCTTCTGTAGAGATGTGCCATGCGTTTGCATCACGCGAGTAAATCTTAGTAAGAGAAGCGGTACAAGGGATGTTACGCTCTGCTAGATAGTCTAGACACTCTTCACGGCTCACTAGATCCCACTCACGCCAAGGTGCAATTACGTGTAGATCCGGTGCTAGTGCAGCAAATGCGCCTTCAAAACGAACTTGGTCATTACCCTTACCTGTACAGCCGTGACATAGAGCGTCAGCACCGACTTTACGTGCAACTTCAACCTGAGCTTTCGCAATGATTGGACGAGCCATTGAAGTACCTAGCAGGTATTTACCTTCGTAGTAAGCGCCAGTTTTTAGCGTTGGGTAGATGTAATCTGCCACCATCTCTTCTTTAAGGTCAGCGATGTAACACTCAGAAGCACCAGATGCTTTGGCTTTCTCTTCAATGCCAATCAGCTCTTCATCACCTTGGCCTACATCAGCAACAAATGCGATAACTTCGCAGTCATAGTTCTCTTTCAACCATGGGATGATTACTGATGTGTCTAGACCGCCAGAGTAGGCTACTACAACTTTCTTTACGTTAACTTTGCTCATTTTCTTTCTCCTAGTTTCCATACTGCACATGGCGGTCAGCGTTGGAAATGACTTCATAATTATATGTTTATTTAGTTTGTCTAAATTCTTTAAGTAGTGACTCGCTGTGAGGCCTACTGAGGTAAAAACTGTGTTCCGATGCTCTTACCTGAAAAAAGTTGTGTCAGTTTGTCTGGGTATCGCCAAGTGGCGACTTCGATTGGTCGTCCGAGGTCGTTAGCGGCTTCTAGTGCGGCTTTAACCTTAACGATCATGCCGTCAGTAATGACTTTTCCGGTGATGAGGTCATCGGCTTGTTGTTGATTAAGGCTTGGAATCAAGTGACCTTTACCATCCAACACACCACTTACATCAGAAAGCAGTACCAGTTCAGCATCAAGTGCGCCTGCAACAGCAACCGCGGCTTGATCGGCATTTACGTTCATCAGTTGGCCTTGCTCTGTCAGACCAATCGAACTAATGATTGGCAATGCACCAGTATTAAGAATGGCTTGCAGGACGGTTGAGTCGCCCGGCTCAGCTTTACCTACAGCACCCAATTCAGGGTTCAGCTCGCTGACTTTACATAAGCCACCGTCTGCTAGGCTCAAACCAACGGCATTGATACCGTCTTTAATCGCCTGACCTTGAAGTAATTTATTCGCAGTACCCGCTAGCGCGCCAGCAATCACTGGGATCTGATCATAAGGAGTAACACGTAACCCTTCTTTCTTAACCGTTTCGAGGTTCAACTTATTCATCAAATCATCAACAAGGTAACCACCACCGTGAACAATCACGATTGGTCGTTGTGCTTGTTGTTGATAAGCAGAGATAGCACCAAATAACTTGCTAAGTGTTTCACCACAAGATAGCGCAGCGCCACCTAACTTTATGATTAATGGTTGATTATTAAGGCTCATATCTAGATTTCCTTACACTAACGCAGTTAATGGCGCAAAACCATAACGTAAATTCAAACACTGCATCGCTTGGCTAGATGCACCCTTTAATAAGTTATCAATCGCTGAAACAACGATGATGTGCTGACCTTGAACCTTCCAACCTAAATCGCAGAAAGGCGTCTGTTCTACATCTTGAATTCTTGGCAATGTCTCTTCGAATAATCTCACTGCAGGTTTACCTTGGTAAGCTTGCTCAAAGGCATCTTGTATCTGTTGTTCTGTCACGCCTTCAGCCAATTTCATGGTGATGGTCGCCAAAATGCCACGCTTAAAGTTGCCGAGGTGCGGAGTGAAAATCACATCACATCCTAAATGTGCAGCCATTTCAGGTTGATGACGGTGATTGAATACGCCATAAGCTTGCAAGCTCACTTCACAGAAGCTGTTGACCATAGTCGCCTTACGACCG